>JBBQXY010000131.1:0-17287 GCA_038209195.1 Ktedonobacterales bacterium
GTGTAGGGACAACACCCTGCCTGGGGGGCAGGTAATAAGGACGCGGCGGTCGATGGGGGGCCTTGTGCTTGTCCTCGTCCTGTGGGATGTCCAGACCCCCCACCAGGACAGGCACAAGGCCCCCGATACCTGTCCCCCAGACAGGGTGTCCTCATCCCCTCATCCCCCTGTCCCTACACACACGGTGTTGCCGTTCATCCTTATTTGAATGGTATTGCGATTTATCGCCGCCACCGCCGATTTATCGGCCCGTCCTCACCTCAACAAAAGAAGGTATTATAGGCTATATAACTTGCCTCAATCACGAAAACTTCCCCCCAAACATCACTCCGCTTGCCACACCTGCACCGTGTTATCTTGTGATCCGGAGGCGATGCGAGAGCCATCTGGTGACCACGCCAGAGTATTCACCCGGTTGGAATGGCCGTGATAGGTGAGAAGGAGTCGTCCACTGTTGACTTCCCAGACCTGCACCGTCTTATCATAATAACCAGAGGCGATGCGCGAGCTATCAGGGGACCACGCTAGAGTGAACGGCGCGGAGGAATGGCCCCGATAGAGCAGCAATTGTGTTCCGCTAGGTGGTGCTTTGCTCGCCTCTTCTAAAGCTTCTGCGAATGCCTGCACCGAGGGAAACCTGTCTTCTGGCTTTTTTGCCAATGCTTTGAGTATCACTTCCTCTACCCTCGAGGAAAGCGTTGGCAGAGTATCGCTCAACGGAGGTATGGGCTCTTCAAGATGCTGGTACATGAGTTGAATGGCAATATCCCCACTGAATGGAGGTGCGCCACACAGCTACTCGTAGACCATCACCCCCAGCGAATACTGGTCGCTGGCCTTCTCCGGCTTGGCGCGAAACATCTCCGGGGCCATATAGAAGGGCGTTCCTTCTTTGCCATAGGATGCTTGCAAGGAAATACGACCTGTCTTCGAGAGCGTCGCCAGGCCGAAGTCGCTCAGTAAAAGCTTGCCATCACGCCCGATCAGGATGTTCTCTGGCTTCACATCGCGATGCAAAATATTCTGCTCATGGGCATATTGCAAAGCCATAGCAATCTCTTTGACATACTGGACGACCGTTGTAAGTGGTACTTGTGTTCCTCTGGGATGCCGATTGAGCAACGAACCATCGGGGGAGTAGTCCATCACCAAAAAAGGAATCTTTGTTTCCTGCTGGAAGGCAAAATTGAAGAGCCGCACGATGTGTGGATGGATCAGCGAAACCATCGTCTCTGCCTCACGCCGAAAAAGCACTTGATCCACATTGATCAGGTGTAAGACTTTGATCGCCACTTTAAGCGCAGGGATATGCACATTCTCGCCCAGATATACGCTAGCAAAACCACCAGCCCCCAGGAAACGAACCAGCCGATAATCCCCAAACTGCTGTCCCGTCAGATCAAACATCATAGCCATCATTCACACCTTCAAAGCCGCGCACGAAAAGCTCATGTGGTCGTTTGCAGACATTTTATAAGCTACGTATATTGATTGTCAATCACGAAGGAGGTGGCGCGCAGAACTTTTTTGTGTACCCGTTCTACCACAAAAGTCGATCAAAGGGCAGATGTAAGGCTTCTGAGGGATGCGTGCAAAATGGCACATCTGGAAAGCCATATGGGCATAGGGAGTCAGGCCAGCAAAGCTTTGTATAGTCTGCCTCTACTCAGTTTTTGGTGGCATCATGGCCCAATTTTAGGAGATACTGCTCGACCTCTTCGGGAGTCTGCAAGGTAAACAGCGTGCTCATGATTTGGTTCAGGGCCACCGCATCGGTAATAAACCCGATCTGCTGCTGTGCCAGAACAACCAGCTTCGGGAAACGCGTCTCCACATAAATCATCAACGTCTGATGCAGAGCTTTCTCCAGTCCCTGCTTCAGCCCCTTTTCCAACCCTTTCTCCAGTCCCTGCTTCAGCCCTTTCTCCAACCCTTTCTCCAGTCCCTGCTTCAGCCCTTTCTCCAGGTACTCTTGTCCAATCTCTTGATACACCCAGGACTCACGCAACACATCTTGATACATGCCGAACCTCCTTTGAAACCCTTCTCGTTCCGCCTAGTGTACCCATACCTCGTCCGGCCTGTCGAGTGGCTTTGAAGCATATCTCAGAGCTTTTGGGTGTACCCTAATATCGGAAAAGCAGGAACGCTCCTGCAAAACTGAACTATACCATTTCATCTCTTGCTTGCTTCTCTAAAATATGCTATACTCTAACTAAGACAGGCATCACAAAGCACCCTTTGTCAGAATCCTTCACACTCACCAAGCTATCTCTCACCATCATCCCCTAACAATTAAACCATCAAAAAAGGAAGAGTCACAAATGTCCCGAAGTCCCAAAAGTCTCAAGAGTTCCAAAGTCCAATCCGTCCGAATCATCACAAGCATCACAAATTCTGACGGTCACAAATGTCCCGAAGTCCCAAAAGTCTCAAGTGTTCCAAAGTCCCAACCGTCCGCATCATCGCAAGCATCCCCAATTCTGATGGTCACAAATGTCCCGAAGTCCCAAAAGTCACAAGCGTTCCAAAGTCCCGATCATCACAATCATCCCACCCAACCCCAATTCTGATGGTCGCAAATGTCCCAAGCATCACAAGAAATACATCATCTGGACACTTGAACGCCTGGGCCTGATCCATGATGTGTATCGCATTCCTCCTGCCCTGTTAGAGCGCCGTTCTTCCACTACTGTATCAACCATAGCAACAGAACCCCAGAAAGGAGAGTAATGAAGTATCCTACGTCATATTCGTCACATAAAGTCGAATCGTCACCGTGTGCGTCACTACTTGCTCGACCAGAGTGTAGTGCGCGCCTAACCATAGGCGGGCGGCACTTAATTGCGCATCCTTTGGAGCTATACGCGCGGTGATAAAAAAGAGACGGGGATGCTTCGTACCATAGACCTGTAGTGCTTGCGGATCCACGGCTGCCTTGTAGGAACCGGGGGTATGGTTTATCACATCATAATCTATGCCATGGAATGCGCCGGGCGAATCGCGTTTAAAGTCGATGTTTCCATTTGTATCCAGACGCAGATAGTAGCTCATCACAACCTGGCACCCCTCGCTATTATCGTAGCAGACCATGCCATCGTTCTGTTGATAGTGTTGCTCTACCCAGTGGGCCGCTGGTCGCCAATTTTCCACCTGCGCACTGGCATAATAGTCAGGAACATGCTGCAATGCGATCAATAACAGGCAGAGAGTGAGGATAACGCGTACAATTGGCTGGCGTATCAAGGCCACGCCCAGACCGATCAGCAAGAAAAATGCTGGCAAAATCACGACCAGGTAGCGCGAGGAGAAGACATGGGCTAACTTCTGTGAAATGATGTAGCTGCTCACCACTGGCACGACCACCCATAAGACCAACGCCATGACAATGGCCCAGCTTAGCTGCACCTTCGTTTTCGGATGTGTCTTCCCCGGCAGACGCTGTGCAAGGCGTTCGAGCAGGCGCTTGCTCCCTGGCAAATAGAGCAAGAGGCCGAGCGATAGGCTACCAAGAATGCACAGCAGGTTGAGGATCAGCGCGGGTTTACCCCCTTCGCTGATCGTGAGAAAGAAATAGTAGATATCGTGCAAGCGCGGAATAGGAAGCCAGCCCGTTTTCGCGCCAGCCCGACTCGCCAGAATCATCGGAAAGACCAGGATGAAAAAGCTTACTACACTGATGAGCAACGTGCGGCCTTGTTGGCGTAGTGGTGCTCGCCATGGGCCGGGCAAGATCAGCAGCAGCGCGAACATCGAAAACTGTGCCAGCAGGACTAGGAAGCTAAAGAGTTGTGCATACACCGTCAGTGCTGCTACGACTACATAGCATATCCACCAGCGTGTGCGTGCTCTTTCCGCCGTCACGATAGCGAAGAACGCGTACCAGGAAACGCAGAGCAGTAAAAGCTGCATGCTATAGGCACGAGCATCTTGCGTATAAACAAGCTGTAAGTCGTTGAGGAGATAGAGCATAGCTGCGGTGAAGCCAGCATAAAGGCCCAGAAAGCGGCGTCCCAGCAGAAAGACCATCACAGAGCCACCTGCCGCGAAGACTGCCGATGGCAAACGCACGACGAACTCATTAGGTGGTATTCCCCATAGAGCCATAAAGCTTAGCCAGAAATGCAGAAAGTAATAATACAAGGTCATATTCGGCTGCGACCGCGAGACGATCTGGTAAAGCAACGCAAGCGGCTGCTGCTCCCGTGAAATGGAAAGTGCCTCATCGAACCAGATGCTGGGTGTGCCTAAGCGATAGAGATTGAGCCCCAGCGCACAAAGAAAGATGAAAATACAGAAGAGCAGCGTCTGCTGCTCCAACGTGTGAAAAACGCCAACGATAAAACTTTTCCATCCATACTTATCCGGTGCGTGCTGCGGGGGAGAGACAAGAGCATCCTCCACCTCTACAGTATCATAGTTGTTGTCTAACACGATGTACTACCTATCCATTAAATAAGCACAGTGTACTAGTTTAGCTAAACCTACTCCGTGCAAGTGCTGTAATTATTGTAATTATGAGGAGGAATATGCACTATCTACATCCACCAATCTTTCCTTGTATGTGTATACGAAGCCCAGTACTATGCGTAACAGTGGAAGGGTAGGTAATAACACTCACTTCTGCTAACGCAAGCCCTTTAGGAGGTGATGGAAGGACAAGGTGTACTCATCACCCTCGTCGGCTACGTAATATAATTGTCGTGGTAACATCAACATGCAAGGCAGCGGAAAGCAGCGGAAAGCACTGGAAAGAAATTATGGATATTCTCACTTTGGGCACACCCTTCGGCCTGGCATTCGCCTCGGGTCTGAATGCCTACCTGCCCATGCTCGCCTTCACTATCGCTGTGCGCTGGTTCAACCTGTACAAAGTGAATCCCAACTTTGCTTTCATTACCTCAAACTGGTTTATCGCCGCCCTTGTCGTCCTGACAATCCTGGATTTTGTAGCCGACAAAATTCCTCTCATCGATCACGGCTGGGATGCCATCCATACCGTTGTGCGCCCTCTCGCGGGAGCAGTCGTCGCTGCCGCCAGTAGCCACTATACGCTGGGGGCGCATAGTACCGCCTTCACCACGTACGCTCATTCTGGCATCGCTATCGCTGCCTTAAGCAGTACCATATCCATGACAGGATTTGGCTTGCTGGCTGTACTGCTCATTGGGGGTGCATTAGCAGCTTTGACACATACTACTAAATCAACCACGAGGTTCTTTTCCACTATCACTACCGCCGGTTTTCTCAACATCGGGCTGAGCTTTGCGGAGGATATACTGGTCGTCATTGTCATCCTCCTCTCCCTCTTTGCCTCGAGTATCATGTTCATTCTGCTCGTACTCCTGGTGCTCATCCTCGTTCCGCGCCTCGTTCGCCAATGGTATACGCGGGGCAATTGACGTGAGGGAATACGATAGCAGGTTTCTTCAGGCAAGATTCGACGTGTGGGAATGATGCTCGGCCTCTTTAGCTTGGTCAGTTTTTCCAGAGGAAAGAACCGCCACAAGGCCGCACCCGCGCTGTGAATAGAAAGAGTGTGCTGTCAAATAAAGTGGTATACACTACGCCGTCCTTTATGCCAGGTGCGGAAAAAAAGGTCTCATTTTTCCTATACTTCCACAGTAGAAAGCCGCTTTCAGTACGCAAAGCATAACAGTAGTGGTTATCGCAGGTATAGTGCGCTGTTTGGAAGAAAAGCATTAATGTGACAAGGAGGGATTGTAGCCATATCAGTGTTCGCGAAAACGCGGCTACGGCTTGCTCAATACGCCACTCCAAATGCGAGGTGGGTACCATTTCTCTTTGTTGTAAAAATGCCAGTGGCAGGCTTTCCAATGGTGTTACCGCCGCCAAGCCGCCAATATGCTGTCCTAGGAGTTGATACGCGGCGTGAGCAGTGCCACAAGCCGAGCACAAAGCTAGGTGTTCATTCAGTGCCACACAATCGGCATAGGAGAGATCATCGTAATTCCTGATCGCCAGTCTTTCCACCCAATTGCTACAGGGCATGAGCGCTGTGTGGTTCATTGTTCTACTCTCCTTATCGACTCTTTTCCGTTGCTCAGGCGTTCATAGGCCTGGCGAAATTGTTCACATCCTCGACTGATGTAAATGCTGATACTTTTTTCGCTGAGGTTCAACGCTTTGGCGATCTCTCGTTGCGTAAAGCCTGCGACATGTTGTAAGAGGAGGCAGGCTCGATAGTGTGGCGATAACTGAGCCAGCGACAGTTTGATCAGTTCTGCCTCCTCTACCTGTACTTCGGGCCCAGCAATTCTGATGTACTGTGTCGCCTCGTCAGAATTTTTCACGAGAGGACAACGAAATTTTCGCTGCCGCAGATGATCAATCGCCGTATTGGTAGCGATACGGTAGAGCCAACTTTCGAACTGTGCCGCGTCGTGTATCTTTGCCAACGCGTGCCAAACTTTGATAAATGTTTCTTGCGCTAGGTCTCGCCCCTCTTCATCGTTACCGACCATCCGTGCCAAGTATGTGCAGATGCGAGCGTTATAGTGTTGATACAGCGTATCGAAGGCCGCTATATTCCCTGCCTGTGCGGCGCGCACAACCTCTACAAACCACTCCGCCTCGGTACATAGCACGGGAAATGTGGGTTCATGTGCCTGTATGGACATGAGATAGGTCCTTCTCGCGCAAAGGTGCGCCCTTATACTATCTTCTACTCTTTGACGAATTCGGCCAGTAAAACCCTACAAAGATGCCGTAATGTGCCTTACCCCAATCCCAGGATACCCACAAGTTGTATAAAACCAGCGTAGGGGCCGATTTATCGCGCCCACTGCCGATTTATCGGCCCGTACATCCTGTCGATAAATCGACCCCTACAAACCATTCATACGCCTTGGTGAGCATCACACACACAAATTTAAAGTATAGACGCTCGTTCTGTAGGGTTTTGGTATATGGAGTGCGTCATAGAAGATGTACAGAAAGCGCATAAGGGAGAGAGTAGCAGTATGACGAGCAAGTCAGCACCTTTGTCAATCTCAACGGAAAGAGAAAAACAGACCACTGGGTCTCAGGATGAGTTCGCATTAGCCGATGAGGACGTACCTCGAGAACGTTTTTACCTGGAGCTGTTCCATCGTGCTCTGGCACAAGAGGATCGCGAGGCACAGGCACAGATTCAGCAGCAATTTGACGAAACTGTGCACAAGTGGGTTCGTCTTCATTTCAAAAGAGAGATGACACGTCAAAATCAACAAGAAGAGTATTACGTAGCGCAAACCTTTGCATGTTTCTGGCAGCACAGCAGTCGTTATACAGAGACAGAATTCAGCACGCTTACCACCATCCTACAGTTCTTACACGCAAGCTTAAATACTAGTATTATCGAGGCCCAGCGGGCTTCTCGATCTTCAACAATGTCGATTACGCCCAACGCAACGATGCTCAACGACAGTGCTGAGATATGGAAAACCGTGCAAAACCTGCTTACCAATACGCGTCAGCAGCGCATAGCCTATCTTCTCTTTCATTGCGGACTCCAGCCCAAGGAAATCGTACAAGCCTATCCAGAGGAATTTAGCGATGCCCTGGAGATTTCGCGCTTACGCTATAAAATCGTAGCAAATATACTCAGCAACAACGCATAGACATTTACTATTGATGAGCGGGGATGCAAGGGGCGGTAGCCCCTTGACTGGGTCCTAGGGCTGCGCCCTAGTTCTCTCTCTCTCCCCTGCCGCCGAAGGCGGCAAGTCAATTGAAGTGAAACAAAGCGCTAATGATACACAGAAGTAAGAGATGCTTCTTACCGAGCCAGTAGAAAATACACTCCAGTAAGCACGCCGATTGCTCCAATCGGCAGGAGTATCACGGCTATCGCCTTGGCTGCATCGAGGCGATGTACCGCCATGATGACAACGACCTGGAGCACAATGCCATACACGCTCAATACGGAGTTGAGTATCCTACCAACGACGGGCACCAGAGCCAGGACTTTGCTCAAGACTCCCAGTGGGACCTGGATATGCAAGGAGGTATTGCACTGCTCCAGGAAGGTCCCTTGTCCGCCAAAAGCTTTTGCCAGCAGGTACACAACGCCCATAAGAAGGAAGAAGAGAACGGGTACAACGACAACCAGGCCAATGGAGGAAGCAAGAGAAAGTATGTGCTGGAAGCTAGACCTTGTGGCGGGTGGTGAGATGAGATTGACCAGCGATCCCAAAGCGGCGTCCAGAATGGCCCAGGTAAGCAGTTGGAGCCAGACGGCTCTCCAACTACCTGCTGGACCCTCGTTATATGTTGCTACTGATGGTTTGATGATTGCCTTGAGATAGTGCTGGAGTAATTGGGATAAAGCCGTAGGAAGTGAAGGCTGTTCTGCGTTTTGGTTCCCTTTGCTAGTTTGCTCTACTAAAGAAGAAGCTTGTTCGAGGTCTAGTTGTTCCTGATTAGGAGCATTTTTCATAAGACTCTCCTCTCTGCGCTCGTATTTGCGCAGTAGCATATCATGGTATTTGGCCAGTTAGTCTGGTAGTTTTTTAACATGACAGTATCTTAACCCGTAGGCATGATAGTCTATCTCTGGTGAAGATGTCAGAGAGAACAGGTCATGAACTGGTGGTGATTTCGTCTGCGCGGTTGTGAAATACTGACTATATCATGGTCAAAGTACCATCTATGCTTGCTCATAGAGTCATATGCAGCCGGGAAAAGCAGCCCCAAACCCCTTTGACTCGAAAATAGAGACAGTGCGACTCATAGCGGTAACCACCAGCACTTGATAGCCTGGCTCGGAGGGAAAGCGTGCCGTGCTGTAAGTGACGTGCAAAGCGTCGAGCGTTTTGAGCAGTATGGGCGCGGGGTCATTACTCCTGATGATGGCGAGCATAGCGGGCCGATCCGCGTGTAGTACGTCCTCTGTATAGTCGGGAATACGTCCTAGACCATTATGCGCGAGTGGGAAACGAGGATCGGCTGTGATAATGCTGCTATTGGTCTTAAAAGTGATGGGATTACCGACCCAGGTAATAGCCCAGGCATAGTGGACGTGTTGCTGCTGTAAATAGGTGATGATGCCATCGTCATAAGCCGGAGCAATTGGACACGAAGGCGATTGATAGGTCGCGTCTGGATCGGTTAATACGTAGGTATAGACTTGCACACCCAAGTAAGAGAGCAGCAGTAGCCCGATCAGTACCTGTGCTGAAATTGACATAAAAAAGTTAGCTGTTTTTATTACTGGTCTCGAAGCTAACTGCGGAGCCTCTTGTTGCCTGGCTTGCGCATGACGTTGCGCACCGCCTCGCATGAAAAGGTTGTAGAGAGCCATGCTGAGCAGCGTAAGCGTCATGGCGAAAAAGAATGGGAGCGCCAGCATGAGGGGCGTGGCGTAACGTCCCGCGATATCATTTTGGAACGAGACAAGGCCAGCAGACGAGGCGATAGAGGTGCAGAACATGATGGCGGAACTAAGCGCGAAGAGTAGTGGGAGTACTACGAGTTGCCGCATGCGCAGTAGCACAGGATGATGCCACACCAACGAAAGCATTACAAGTAGTGCCGTTGCCGCTATGCAGAGGAGTCCAAACTCCAAGGTAAAGCTATGAATGGCGGTTATCAGTTGACTCTCAACCGGAAGTGCTCCGCTGATGACGCGGGGCGCAACGTAATGTTCGTACAGAGAGACTTCAGCATGTATCAGTGCGAGCCGATTATGATAATAGGGCTGAAGGACCACACTGAGCGATTTCATATCGTTCAGTTGCAGAACGTAGGTAAAGTTGGCCCACTGATAGCGTGAACCCCAGCGCAGAGCCGGGATAAGGCCAACGATGCAGGCTGGAATGCTGAGCAAGGCTAGCAAAAATTCCTGGAAGAAGACCACTGGACCGCGCAATTGTCCCTCTTGTCTACGCTGCTGCTGCTGTAACTGAATGGGTTCCACAATGCAGAAGACAATGATCCAGATTGCCGCCGCTGCCACCGCCGGGGCAATGAGAGGATTTACCCACAGCCCCAGCCCAACGATGAAGCCGATGCCCGTCCAGCGCAAGGCGAGTTCTTTCTTCGTGGCTCCCTCATGCCAGCGTCTGGTTAACTGGTATGCCGAGAGGAGCAAGAGGAGCATAAGCACAAATGTCTCGATGTAGCCACCTAGAGTGCGCAATTCCAGTACCGTGTCATACAGTGGAGGCAGCGCGGCGAAAAGCGAAGCCACCGTCTTGAACATCAACGATGCGAACGGTGGAAGTTGTGCCGCGTCAGCCAATGCGCCCGCGAATTTCCATGTCAACCAGACGACCAGCAGCGAGAGAAGGATAGGTTCAGCACGCAACATCCATACCGAGGGACCTGCAATGGCGAAAAGTATCGCCATCAAATAGGCTTCTAGGCTTCCCATGTAGGGCTGACCATAAAAATAGATGGGGTGTTCACCATGCAGGATATGTTCGGCTTGGATGCCAACCATAGCCTCGTCACCATCAATTACGCCGTGCGTATGGTAGGTTAACCAGAGGCGTATCAGCAATGCGACGAGCAAGCATAGCCACAGCGGTGAGAGAAAGACAGTATACCAGCGTTTGTGTGATAGGGGCGCGACAGTGGTAGGTAATGGTTCAGCTACACCTATTGCAACACTTTTTCCTTTAATACTCATTGTGGGTGCCAGGTTCCTCTCAGTCGATATCCGTAAGTTGGCTAGTATTCTTTCTTCACGGCCTTGTTTAGGATAAAACGTTCCAGCAAAATTTTCAAGAACGTGGTAGGATGATTGGGGGGATTTGCTACCCCGATACAAGCCCTGATGCACGCCTTGTTACACTCCATGACATACGCTATTAAGGAAGCTAAAGATGCACGATAGAACACATGTCTCGCAACTTGAAGAACTTGCGCAACGTTTTGTCTGGTTCGCAAGGCACGATTGTCAACATGCTTCCCCACTCTATGAACACCTCAGCTTACAGATAGCGAATGACCCAGAGTTGCTGGCACTGGCTACCTATGCCCGTCCAGGTCAGCCAGTGCCTAACTTGCTTTTCGGCGCGGTACAGTTTCTATTATTGCAAGGTGTGCAACATCCGCTTTCGGCCTTTTACATTAGTATACCTGTATATTCAAGCAAACAAGCTGATACGGCTAACCCTTCTGACCTTTCTGACCTTTCTGATCCCTATCCGCTCTTTCGTTCATTCTGTTTTGAGCATTGGGAGGAGATACAGCGACTGATGGCAACACACCTGGTGCAGACGAACGAAGTGCGACGCTGTGCCTGTTTGCTGCCAGCTTTTGAATTGGTGGCCCGCCGGACGCAACGGCGACCGCTCGCGCTGGTAGAGATAGGCACCAGTGCGGGCTTGAACCTGCTGTGGGATCAGTATGGGTATGATTATGGCGAGGGTCAACGTTGCGGCGATGAATGGGCAGCCGTGCAGCTTCATTGCTCATTGCGTGGTGATAAACGCCCTGCCCTGCCCGTCACTTTTCCGTCTGTAGCCTCGCGCGTGGGTATAGACCTCAACCCTATAGACGTGCATGATCCAGCGGCGACGCTCTGGCTACGAGCATTGATCTGGCCCGAACACGATAAGCGCGTGCAACTACTGACAAATGCCCTGGCTGTTGCCCAACAACATACTCCTACCATCCTGGCTGGCGATGCGCTCACATTACTACCAGATGTAATGGCCGCGACACCAGCAGAGACAACGCTCTGTCTCTATCACACCTTTGTCATCAACCAGTTTTCTCCCGCCGCTCGTGTGCAGTTGGCGGCACAATTTGCCCACGAAGCGACGAAACGGAACCTCTATGTCATCTCTATTGCCTGGCAAGTCGGCGAACTTCCCACCCTATCGTTGATGTTCTATGAAGATGGCGTCAAAACAGAGAAGACCTTAGCACAATGTTCAGGCCACGCAAGATGGATGGAATGGCTTTAAAGCCGACCGTATGAAGGTTAAAGTATAGCTTAGTTTGCAAAAAATCCCTCACCGCTATACTGTAAAAGTACTGAATGAAACTAACCTCGCATAGTCTACGCACAAAGAAGGAGCTATTTATATGGAATATCGCGCATTGGGCCGTACTGGCTGGAACATCTCAGTGGTTGGCTTTGGAAGTTGGGGCATCGGTGGAGACGCCTGGGGCAGCACCGACGACAAAACATCGCTGGCTGCCCTGCACAAAGCCATCGACCTCGGAGTCAACTTCATCGACACGGCAGATGTCTACGGCGATGGGCATGCCGAACAACTGATCGCGCAAGTTCGCAAAGAGCGCAGCGAGCAACTCATCGTTGCCACTAAAGCTGGTCGACGACTCAATCCCCACGTCGCCAGTGGCTATAACAACCGTCAGAACCTGACCAGCTTTGTCGATCTCAGCCTGCGGAATTTGCAGACCGACACCCTCGACCTACTCCAACTGCACTGCCCACCATCCGAGGTCTATGCGATGCCAGAGGTCTTTGCTATCCTCGATGATCTGGCGCAGCAGGGCAAGATTCGTTACTACGGTGTGAGCGTAGAGCGCGTTGACGAGGCCCTGACAGCGATCACGCACCCCAACGTCCAGAGCGTTCAGATTATCTTTAACATGTTTCGCCTCAAACCAGCGGAACAATTCTTCGCTACCGCACGTGAAAAGCGCGTTGGCATTCTGGCTCGTGTACCATTAGCCAGTGGGCTACTGAGTGGCAAGCTCAGCTCACAGACACAGTTTGCCGAGAACGACCATCGCAACTTCAACCGCCACGGTGAGTCCTTCGATCAAGGAGAAACCTTCGCGGGTGTCGATTACGAGAGCGGTTTGCAGGCCGTTGAGCAACTGCGCCCACTGGCGCCGCAAGGTGCTACCATGGCCCAATTTGCCTTGCGCTGGATACTCATGTTCCCAGAGGTTACCAGCACTATCCCCGGTGCCAAGAACGCGCAGCAAGCGGCAGACAACGTGCAAGCCGCAACCCTTCCCCCCTTGAGCGACGAAACAATGCGCAGCGTCCAAGCAATCTATGATAGCGCAATCCGCCCTCAAGTTCAGCATCGTTGGTAGCCAAACCCAGGGATTAGATTCTTCGCTATCGCTCAGAATGACAAGTGTTCCACCACACGTTAATTGACAAGCGGGAATGCAAGGGGCCGCCGCCCCTTGACTGCACCCTGTTCGGGGGACAGGTAATAGGGCTGCGCCCTAGTTCTCCCCCTTCCCTGCCGCCGTAGGCGGCAATTCAAACGTATCATTTGTACTGAACACAGGAGCAATACTATGAGCATGAACGAACCAACTGGCTTTGCCATCCCCCCTTCAGTAGAGGGAATCACCACAAAAATCAGCCCATACTCTGTAGCGGAAACCTTAGAACACCTTCAGGAGACTATGCACAAGCTGAACCTCACCATATTTGCCCATGTAAATCATAGTGGGGAAGCAGCACAGGTCGGCTTAAAAATGCAAGAGGCGCACGTCCTGATCTTTGGCAATCCGAAAGCGGGTACCCCGCTCATGATTGCCTCCCCACTACTGGCCCTCGATCTGCCACTCAAAGTGCTCGTGTGGCAGAGTAACGATGATCGCGTGTGGGTGAGCTACACCAGTACCGCCTTCCTTGCTGCTCGCTACTCCATCCCACCAGAATTGACAAAGAACATTGCTGGAATTGACAAATTGGTCGAGAGCGTGCTGAACACCTGAGGCTCATGAATTCCTGAATTCAGTACAATCCCCCACATGGGGGAAACAGAAATACCTGAGTAGGTGTTTGCAAACGGATGACTTCCCCTTATACTATGCGTGTGAGCAACGCAATAGGATTTATTGGTCAAAGAAAGGTCAGCAAGCGGTAAGGAGTCCGGTATGACAGGCACACGTACAAGCACAGCAGCAAGAGCTTTCAATGGTGGTTCGCGCCCATCCATCGGGCAAACGCTGCGGTTGAGCGAGGATTAAGACGAGCTAAAACGGAGAATCGGCACCTTCTATTCAACCACACTAAAGGCATAGGGGTACGGAGAGAGTTGGAGTTGCCCTTTCCATTGACCTCTGATAGTAAGCTGTACGGGGGAAACAATAGCCAGTACTGTTTCTGTTGGCAACCAGGGGCGGCCAATCTTGACCATCACCAATTGTCCGTAGATGTCGCCCATGAAGGCAAAGTTCTCTGAGACCGAGCCTCCATAGGGCTTGATATTGAGCGTATCCATCAAAATCTTTGCCTGTGTGGGTACATCCTCGACTGGTAGGCCAATCTCGCTAACATGCAGCACATCGGCGGGTGCAAAGTCTCCTTCTGTCTCCTGAGCCAGGTTATAATGCACAATATATTCCAGGATGTTGTTGGCAGCGTCACAAAAGTAGAAAGAGCGAGCATTGAGCCCGGTAAAGAAGATTTCATCCTTGCCATCCTTGGGCAGCAAGGATACACGCAGACGTAACCAGCTCTTAGTCTGGGTAAATTTATTGCGTGGAATGGTAAAGGCAACATGGTAGAGCACGTCTTGCTGATCTTCCTGAAAGAGCAAGCGTGTGGTGCCGGCCTGAACAATGAATGAATCTGCTGTTTCAGACAGGAGAGGCAGACCAAGAGTTGTGCGATAGAATTCTTTTTGCTTCGCGAGTTGACGTGTTTTTAGGGAAAGTTCCTGAATACGCATCAGTGCTCCACCTTTCCGATTGTTACAATATCCTCTGTCGAGGAGTGCTCTTTCTCTTCCTGTTCAGACTAGGACGAACGTGCTTGCCGCTGCTTGGACTTAGGGCGTATTCATACACTCTCGTGCGAACAGGCGTATTGATTCGAGTTGTGTGGCATCGACAAACCTGATGATGATTTCTTGTATCCCGGCCTCTTCATATTGCGCCAGGCGTTGGAGAATCATCGCTGGTGTACCAATCAATGCGGTTTCGCGTAGGTTGGCGAGGTCGTTGCGTTGCTCTGGCGTTAGTTTCGCCAGCGCGGCCTCCTCCGTCTCGGCGATGGCACAATCATCGATGAGGGTGGTGCGCCGGATACTATTATAGTCGCGCCCAAGATCATCGCAATGCTGCTTGAGCACGGCAAGTTTGTGCTTGATGGTGGCGATATCGCCCCCAAAGTTGCAGGCGTCCGCGTATTGGGCCACCAGCTTGAGCGTAATCTTTTCACCGCCACCGCCAATAAGCAAGGGGATATGTGGCTTCTGTACGCCCTTGGGCTGGTTGATCGCGCCCCTGACCTGGTAGTATTGCCCCTCGAAAGTGGCCTCCTCTTGCGTCCACATCGCTAAAATAATTTGTATCGCCTCGTGCAAACGGCGCAAGCGTTCGCCTGTACCAGGATAGGTATAGCCATAAGCGTGGTATTCATTATCGTACCAACCTGCACCGATGCCAAAATCGAGGCGACCATGACTGAGCGCATCTACGGTGCTGGCTATCTTTGCCAGGAGCGCGGGGTTGCGATAACTGTTGCACGTCACCAACTGGCCGATGCGTACGCGTTTGGTGTCACGTGCCAGGGCGGCAGTGCTGGTCCAGCACTCAAAGGTTACTTCCTGCGTTGGTACGGGAACGGTGTGGAAATGGTCGTAGAGCCAGATCGAGTGAAAGTTTAGTGCCTCAGCCTCCTGAGCGACGCGGGTCATAGCCTCATAAGCCTCGACTGGATCGCTTATGCCTACCAGGTCCATACGCCAGCCCTGCGGAACAATTACTCCGTAATCCAGTGCCATGTGTTCACATTCCTTTCTGTTTGCTGTTAAGAAATAGGATAGCTATGCACATTTTATCCCTTGGTGATGCCTTCTTGCTTACATTTTTGGCTCATTCGTAGCATAGTACTTTGTTTCACTTCATTTGACTGCCGCCTACGGCGGCAGAGGAGAGGGAGAGAACTAGGGCGCAGGCCTAGAACCCTGTCAAAGGTCTGCCGCCCTCTGATTCCTGTCCCCCAGACAGGGTTCTCCTGCTCGTCACATGAAGTGAAACAGAGTAATAGAGATCGCAGCTCTGGTGGGCAAAGCCAATCCACAGAGCATGGATTTCTTCCTCACTGTAAGGGGTCTCTGCTTGCCTGAGCCAGAGCTCAAAGAGTTGTCGTGCCATGACAAAATTGAATCCTTGTGGAAATAGCTGGCGTATTTTCACAGGGTCGGAGCTAGCCAGTAAAGCATACTCTCCAAGGCGGTAGGCTTCTCGGTCGGAAAGTATCTGCCTGCTTTGTTCCACCTCGCTGCCTTGCATGAAGGAGGGCTGCACTTGAGCGAGCATTGACTGCGCAGGGGTAAGCCGCTGCCGTGTAGTC
Source organism: Ktedonobacterales bacterium (assembly GCA_038209195.1). Taxonomy (GTDB): domain Bacteria; phylum Chloroflexota; class Ktedonobacteria; order Ktedonobacterales; family Ktedonobacteraceae; genus JBBQXY01. The sequence continues at coordinate 16,256 of JBBQXY010000131.1, forward strand.
CTGACTCGCTGTGTCCGTTTCAACGAGCTACCAGAAGGCTCGTCACTGTACAATTTGGCCTCGCGCAAGTCTGTACTGTGCAGTTGAGTTGTACTCAAATCAGCACCGCGCAAATCGGTTTTGTGCAGCAAAGCCCCGCGCAGATCGGTTTCGTTGAGATCGGTATTGCGCAGATCAAGTTCCGCCAGGTCAAATCCGCGCAGATCAAGCCCTCTGAGCGTGGCATAGCTCAGTTTCGCCCGCTGGAGCTTCACGCGGTGCGTTCCGTTATCGCTCAAGTGAGCGTGGCTGAGATCGGCCCCATCGAGATCGGCATCGCTGAGATCTGCCTCTTGCAGCTCCGTATCGCTAAGATTGGTGCCACGCAGGTTAGCCCGTTGCAAGTTGGCTCCGCGTAAATCCGCGCCGTGCAAGTCCATATAGGAGAGATCAATAGAGTGCATATTTTGCAAACGTAAGTCTGACTGGCTAGCATTCCCGGCTTTTTCAAGCAGTCGCTCAACATCAGTTCTCGTCAGAGGGGGAAGCGATCCTCCGGTGCCATCATGCCTCTCAATATTCACGATTATCTTTCCTTGCTACTGTCAGTTTGTTCGTATTTCTCCGATGATGATATGGCTCTCAACGCGCTCGATGGGCTATATTTATAAAGACCTAGTTTCCTACCATTGTACAACAGCAATCCCAAGGTTTCTCAAAAGTCTTTGTGCTGCCTGCTGCGGCAATGTTCTGCTGCTTGGGCCTTTGTGTATGGATGGGACATTTGTGATCTCCAGTTCTCAGCAGTATTGTATCCGCGAGTAAATGCCTGAGAGGTTGTGATGGATGGGACATTTGAGACTTGGGACATTTGGGACCCATATGTGTCAATTTAAGTGACCGCCTCTCCCTGCCTTAAACGTTTGGTGTGAATTAACAAGCCCGAAAGCCCTACCAGTTTAGCAAGGTAGCAAAAGCCAAAAGAGGCCTATCAAGTTGTTGATTGAACCAGAGACAAAAGTTATGTAAGGCGACTTTGGCCGCGAGGCGAGC
>JBBQXY010000132.1:0-17229 GCA_038209195.1 Ktedonobacterales bacterium
AGGTGGATGAAACCCCGCCATCTGACCGGTGATATCTTGCCCTGAGCCGCGCGGCGTCACGGTAATATCACGAATATGAACCCAGTTGACGAGTACTCCCCATGGAGCCACCTTATCCCTCATGCGCTGAAACAGGATCGAGTTGATACGTTCCCAGCGCGATTCGTCAATCAAATCAGGAGAATTCCGTGTTGTCGTGCTTTGTTTGGCATGGAGACTCTGCTGCCAGGTGATGAGATCGTCGGCTGTCAATTGGTTGGAGACAGTCTGCAGCATGGCCTCGAAGAGAGAATGGAGCGACTCTTCCCAATTTTCCACTTGTGTCGTAGCGCCGTACGCGTCTTCCGCGATCAACTGATAGGAAATCATAGCTTTAAGATGGACATCTTCATCACGCGAAATAGCAACTTGCTGCTCCGGGCATATCCATTGTCGTTCCCGTGTGTGCAGATGGGCATCAACCCATTCCCATGGGAAAAGGAAATTGAGGCCGGGAAAGAGAGTGCGGCGGTATTTGCCAAAAGAGTAGACAATATCTACAGAGCCCTCGGCTACTGGACGCATATATAAGCGGGCAACGATAGCACTGAGAATGAGGAAGACGATAAAAAACACAAGCGTAGCAATAGCTCCAAAGACCACGAAACAACCGACGAGGAGAAAGAGGAAGAAGCCTCCAATAATACTAAGCGTCCAGTATACGTTGTTGGAACCAGCATAATAGAGCGCCATGCATTGCAAGACGGCGATCGCGAAAAAGCCCAGTCCAATGGCGGCAACGTGTCCAAGGGTGAAGGAAGCTTTCGGTAGCAGAGGCAAAACAATCAAGAAGGTGATACCGCCGAAAAGCAACGGGGCCAGGATAGGAGAAAGCTGCTGCCCAAGCTGCTGGAGGAATTCAAAACGTGCGGAAGAGGGCCGAACCATCCCGGCTAATTCGTCGTCCGGGATGGCGGCAGGAGTATCGAACCTTGCTTCCCCTTCATCTTGGTCATAGGGTTGCAGGGATTCATCCTCCCCTGCATCATCCCAGCCAAGCGCATTGGAGTCACGCCATACTGCATTGGTGTTGTTCTGATCTGGCGACATGTACCTTCCTCCATCTCATCAACATGTGTGCGTATTCCCTGTTCTAAAATTATCAAGCTTGAGTACGCTTACTGCCACACGTTCCACAGCCACCGCCCTTACTGCCGCACGTTCCACCACCTGCGCCTTTGCTACATCCGCCACCCACCGCGCATCCACCACCTGTACCACAACTACCACACCCACCACCTCCGACCCCGCAGCTACCGCCAGTTTTGCTAGCACTAGCTACGCCGCAACTACCACAGCCACCCTTACCGACCTTTTCCGGCTCATCTAGCCGATTAGTAGGTACGGGCACCTGAATGGTAGCGCCGCTCTCTAACATCACCTCGACCGAGTTTTGCGGTACATTGACTGAAACAACTTTGCCGGAGCCGCTGGGCGTACTCAGAAATGCGCCGATTTGCGGCATTGATTGTTTGGCCTGGATGTAGTTATCATTTTCATACGAGAGACAGCAGAGTAAACGACCACAGACGCCTGAAATCTTCGCTGGATTGAGCGGCAATCCCTGTTCCTTTGCCATCTTGATAGAGATTACCCCAAAGTCCGCAATCCATGAACTACAGCAGAGCGTTTTGCCGCATGGGCCTAGTCCGCCTTGCAACTTGGCCTGGTCACGCGCTCCGATCTGGCGCAGTTCGATGCGCGTACGAAAAGCGGTGGCCAGGTCACGCACCAGGGCGCGAAAGTCTACGCGTTCATCAGCCGTAAAATAAAAGGTCAGTCGGCTCCCATCGAACGTATACTCTGCCTCCACTAATTTCATAGGCAAAGCATGTTGTTTCACGCGCTCCGCGCACTTGACCAGAGCTTCCTTTTCCTTCGCTTTGAACGAAAGCATCATCCGTAATTCGTCTTCACTCGCCAGTCGCAATACTGGCTTGAGGGGATCCATCAGGTCGCTTTCGGCCAACTTCTTGGATGCAATGACGACGCGTCCCGCTTCCACACCACGTACTGTTTCAACGATGACATACTGGCCATTTGTAAAAGATTGTCCCTGCGGATCAAAGTAATAGATACGTCCAGCGGGACGAAAACGAATACCAACAATAACAACAACGTTCTCAATACCTGTTGCTGATAGCATCTTTTTATATCTTTACTAGGCAAAGGGATGGTGTGGCGGCGTTGCCACAATTTACAATTCGTTGGAAACTACATTTCGTTCGTGAGTAAGATTGCCTCCGCGACCTCGCGCATGGATTTGCGGTTGTTCATACTCGCCTTCTGAATTTTGCGGAAGGCCTCCTGTTCGGACAGTCCCTGCTTCTCCATCAGGAGTCCCTTGGCCCGTTCGACGACTTTGCGCGTCTCCAGTTGCTCGGAGAGGGTACGCGTTTTTTCCTCGAGGGCGCGGAATTCGTTGTAACGCGCAAGTGCCACCTCGATAGCAGGTGTCACTTCGCTTTCGCGCAGTGGTTTGACAATATAGTTGACCACCCCTGCTTCTTTAGCTCGTTCAACCAACTCACCATCACCGAAGGCCGTGAGCAACAACACTGGTGCTATTTTTTCTTGGGTTAACGTCTCGGCGGCAGCGATGCCATCCATGTCGGGCATTCTAATATCCATGATGACCAGGTCTGGACGTATTTCTCGTGCCAGGTTGACGGCACTTAGTCCATCACCGGCCTCGCCTACGACCAGATAGCCCTGCTTGGTCAGCACATCTTTCAGATCCATTCGCTGAATTGTTTCGTCATCAGCAATAATTACTCGTGTCGGCATAAAGCATCACCTCAATTGTCCTCATCCAGCCTAAAGGCTGAATTTGCCAGCCCACATAACCAGGGTCGTCAATAAATACATTGCCTATGGTTCTGGGTGCTTAGATGTTAAGAGTATACCATACAATAGCAGTTGAGTCGATATTCCGTATTCACGCTTGCGTGCTTATGCACTATATGATAGTTGCTTATCTCCTGCCATCATTTCAGTCAGTAGGCGAGTGTCATGGACGATTTTTGCTAGTTGTTCGGCGGTAATTGACTGGCGACCATCACATAGTGCGCTATTGGGGTCGGGATGGACTTCAAGGATCAGTCCTGCCGCGCCAGCGGCAATGGCGGCACGCGACATGGCGGGCACGAGTTCACGCCGCCCGGTAGCATGGCTTGGATCAACAATTACTGGCAGGTGGGTCAATTCGTGCAGCAAAGGAACACAGGCCAGGTCGAGGACATTGCGCGTTTGCGAGTCAAAGCTACGAATGCCGCGCTCGCACAAAATGACGTGAGGATTGCCTGCGGCAACGATGTATTCCGCTGCCAGCAACCATTCATCAATCGTGGCAGCCAGGCCGCGCTTGAGCATCACGGGGCGACGAGCGGCGTCACGACCAGCAGCGAGTAGGAGGGGGAAATTCTGCATGTTGCGACTGCCAATTTGCAGGATATCGGCGTATTGCGCTACTGTTCCCACCAGTTCTGGCTCCATTACCTCGGTAATAATCGGCAGTCCGGTCAACTCACGGGCCTCCGCGAGCAGGCGCAGCCCTTCAATCCCCAATCCCTGGAACTGGTAGGGCGAAGTACGCGGCTTGAAAGCACCGCCGCGCAATACTTGCGCACCCGCCGCTTTCACGGCCTGGGCAGTCTCTAGCAATTGCTGCCTATTTTCGACGGCACAAGGGCCAGCCATAATGAGCGGAGCCGTCTGGCTAATGGTCACTGCTGTGCCACCCAGCGCGTCCCCCACCACTATGCGGCTGTCCTCAGAAAGAAATGCTCGACTGACCAGCTTATAGGGCGTCTTTATCGCTGTGAGTCGCTCAACGGCTCGTTGTTGCGTTAGCAACATACGAGCTTGCTCATCACATTGGTTGCCATCCAGGGCGATCACCTCGTGACCATTGATATGAGTCGGAGTAATCGGGCGTTGGCTACCAGTGATGCGACAAAGCAATGTCATCAGTTGGGCGCGTTCCTCGCTGGTGGCCTGGGTACGAATGCTGATAATCATGAAAAAAGTCCTCTCTACTTCGAACAAAGAAACAAAAAAGCAGAGGTATAAACCTCTGCTTTATCCAGCATGATTGGTGATCATTTTTGCTCAGCCTAAAAGGCCCACCATCATGCTGGAGGGCTAAACCAATACCAAAAACTGTAGTGTTGCGTAGGTATTCTTTGTGTACTGAGCATTTGATTATTCCATCTTTTGCGACCGACTGAAACGTCGCTGTAGTATCTATTTTGATTATAGCGTAGAGGATCAAATTGTGTCAAGGGGAAAAGCACAAGATTTGAATCTAGCGCAAAATATGGTATACTTATGCCGCTACCTCAGTTCGTTAGGATAGATCGTGCTTGAGCGATTGTAACTCGATTGGGGAAAAGAAAAATCATGTCTACACAGCATACTTCAGATTGGAACACTAACCCTTCGCTATTCTCGGTGCAGCCGGGAAGTAAGAGAATCACAGGAAATTTGCTTGCCACACAGGGATACGTTGTCGGCGTGGAGATAAGTGGTAGCGGTTCACGTCAATCAGTGGCACTGGCAGATTTGAATGGGAATATATTGCACCGCATAGGGCGTCCATTAGAGTATGTTCCAAATGCAACAACGGTTTTGGAACTGCTCGATGAAATGCTATCCGAGGTTATTACGGCGGATCGTTTGCAAGAGGGGCGCATTTTGCGTGTCGGAGTTGCTGTCGGCGGGCTGGTTGATGCAGCCCACGGCATCGTCAAAACGCTGCATCATGCCCATGGCTGGGATGACTTTCCTTTGCAGGATTATCTTGAAGAAAAACTTGCTGTGCCTTGTATAATTGATAATAACGCAAACGCAGCAGCACTCGCGGAGGTGCAGTCTGGTGCAGCCTGTATAACCGAAGGAGGGTCACGCAAAAATGAGCGTGTAGTGCTGTACGTGGGATTGGGCAGGGGTATTGGTGGAGGACTTGTCATTGATGGCAAGATACACCATGGCGCGACCTGTACGGCTGGTGAAATAGGACACATGTTGGTCAAAGAAAACGGGCCAAAGTGTTCTTGTGGTGGTTTTGGACACCTGGAGGCTATTGCCTCGGCGCAAGCTATCTCCCGTACCATGATAGGTCTCTCGATAGAATATCCAGAGACAGAGGCGGCAATTCGACGGGTCACGGGCTCGCGCGCCGAACGGATTACTGCCGAGCAAGTGTTTCATCTTGCTGCGGAAGGCGACGTTATCGCCCAACATATTGTTGATGATGTGACAAAATATCTGGGGACAGCCCTGGCAAATATCGCCTTGTTCATTAATCCCAGTTGCATTATTCTCGGTGGGCAGGTAGCGCAAGCGGGAACGTTACTGCTACAACCGCTCCAGGCACAGGTGAATGCATTGTGCTTGCCAGCCATGAGCCAACCGGTACGTATTATCCAGGGAAAGCATGGCTCAGAGGCAAATATCGTAGGGGCAGTCACGCTGGCCCTACAGGATGTATAGAAACCTTTTAGTTGCGAGGCAAATTGTGGAAATAGGCCAGGTTATTGGCGGACACTACCTGCTACAACGACTGATACAGCAGGGACAGTACTCGACCGTCTTTCAGGGCGTCGATCAGTCATTTCAACGCGTTGTGGCCGTGAAAGCTGTGTCCGCCGCTTCTATACCCATGTATAGAGCAGCCGTGCGGAAAACATCACAACTTTCCTACCCCCATATTACCATGCTGTACGATCTTGTGATCGAACCGGATCGATTGTACGTGGTGGAAGAGTATGTGGAAGGTGATGACTTTGCCACGCTATTACAAGCGCAACTGCCACCTTTTGATATTGCTGAATATGGTCGCCAGATATGTTCCGCTTTGCTCTATGCCAGTAGTCCTGGTCGCCGTATCTGTCATGGCGACTTGACACCCACAGCGGTCTTACGTGATCGTCGTGGGCTTATACGTGTCAACAATTTTGCCTTGCCCACTGATATGCAGTATTTTGCCGCTTGGAGCAAAGTCGGTGGCGAAGGCAGAGATGTCTCTGATACAAGCTTGCCATGGGGTGCGATGAGTCCTGGACGCCAGGCCGATGATACCCGCGCTGTTGGGCTCCTCCTCTACCAACTCCTTGCCGGTCGTCCACCCAATGCCACGACAGTCGAACCACCCATTGATGGCCGTTTACGCTTTATGCGCAATATCCCCCCGGCACTGTGTGAACTGGTTGCTCGCACAGTCATTCGCGATCATCCACAACACATTACCACCGTGGAAGTACTCCATGATGAACTGAATGCCTTGACAGAGACTTTGGACCCCTCGTCCTCCATGGCTGCCGCCAATATCCCTCTCTATCAACCAGCAGAGGTAGCAAGCCCGCGCCAATACTCAGCACCGTCACCTGGCGGAAAGATGATGAATCCGCTGCCAGCGGGACAACCTGGTCGTGGACTCGCCAGCTATCAGAAAGAGAACAGTGTCAAACTGGCTACCCCTGCGCTTGATCCAGCAGCTTATGCGGCCCCTACCACCGCCGACGCGTCGCTGTTGGTAGCCCCTATACGCCAGCCAGACACCTTTCTCCCAAGCGAAGAAACACCCGCGGCAGTGCGCCGCTCTCCGCTGCTCATGTGGCTGGTACTTGGCCTGATTGCCTTTGCCCTGTTCTTTGTCATTGGCTACTACGCGGGAATACTATTGATACACCCGTGAGATATAGGCTTATACTTCGCTTCACAACATGTCTGGCCTGTTATTCGGCTCGTAGCACATCCATCATTGGCAAATGGTTAATGGCGCGGATAGCGGGAAGGGTCGCCAGTCCAGCCACCGCGAGCATCAACACGACCGCTCCGACACCAACAAGGGGAGCCGGAATGCTTCCCTGGGCGGCATGCTCCGCCGCGAGAATCCACAAAGCCATCAGTACCCCCGGCACCGCACCCAACACTGCCAGCGTCAAGCCTTCTTGCACAAACAAACGCTGTACGATGTTCGACCGCCAGCCCACCGCTTGCAGCAGACCAATCTCTTTCTGGCGTTCGCGCACCTGGATCAGCAGAAGGTCTGCTACACTCAGAAAGGTTAAGAGCACGGCGAAGCTGGCTCCGGCCAGTTGGGGAACGGCTGTTTGCAGAAGGACATAATCCCCCAACAAGGTGCCTTGCAGCGTTTGACGAAAGGCCAGGATGCCATCGACCATGACCGTTAAGAGCACCGCCGACAGGAAAAGGCTACCAATGGCGATGACCGCTCGTAAGCGCGAACGCGTCAGGTTGCGTAAGGCCATGCTGCCTACAGCGGGCAGCCGCGACCAGAGAGCGGCACTCCAGCGGTTGAGCCGCGAGGTAGCGGCAGCGGAGACGGTCGTGCCTTCGCGCAATGCCTCTGCCGGGCGGAGATGCCAGAGATGCCAGAGGGGATAGAGCGCACTGAGCAGAGCGAGTGCCAGTACGATCGGTAGCGTCCAAGCCACGATGAGCCAGGGCGGACTGGAGCCAATGAGGAAGACCAGCAGCAGAGCCAGCCCGATACCACCGAGACCGCCTCCCATAGCAAGCAAGAGTGTTTGGCCCAGGAAAGCCCCCACCGGGTGCCAGGGTCGCCAGCCCAGGGCACTGAGCAGGGCCAGTTCACGACGTTGGAAGGCAACCAGAGAGCTAAGAGTGACGGCTAAGTAGCCCAGACAAACGAGTAGGACGGCTCCTAAAAGCAGGGTTTGGGTTTCACCCAATTGGTTAAGGTAGAGGATGCCCGCGCCAACTGAGATCCAACGCTCTTCCACCCAACCAAGGGGGGCGATATCTTGCGCGGCTCCATTAACTCCTTGTTTGGTGCCTGGAATATACACAAGTGTGGGTTGGGGGGAGGAACCAAGTGTGACGATAGCTTGTAACCCGGTGCGTTGCTGAATCTCTTGCGCTACCTGTGCTACATGCTTCCATCCCGCATCGTCAGGAGTGACGTTGCCCGCAACTCGCACACGGATAATGCTAATGCAATGGTCGCCACGAATCTGTTGAGCCGCCGCTAATGTGGTGAGTGCTAATGGCGATTGGAGTGTGAAGCCTGCCGGATTGGTCGTAGGCAACAGGGTGGTTGGTTTGATAGGGTTCCCTTGTGCATCATAGCGCAATACCGTTGGAGAAGGCGTATAAGTATTCTCAGGCAACCAATTCAGGGCGTTGGTGAACTCGGCTGAAAGCCTTTTGCTATCAAATTGACCAACAGGTTGCACCGTGTAGGTCGCTCCATTGTAGATAGTGTCATACACAGCCTGATAGGTATACCCAATCGTTCCATTCTGTTGCTGCATATCGCCAGGAAGCGGCTTGAGATCGCGAAAAGCTACTTCGTTCCCATGGAGGTTCTCATCATTGCCTGTATTGTTTGGTACAAGGGTATATGCAGGAGACGTTCCGCCTTTGGGCGGAGTTGCTGGTTGATAGGGCAGGCTGGAAGGACTGGCAGTAAAGTTCAACGCAAAGGATGGATTGCCATAGCTCTGAACTTGCAGGGAGCTTCCCTGTTGCGCAAGCGTTGTGCCTTTCGTAAAAATATGGAGGTCGTTTTGCGGAATAGGAACGTTTCCAGAAAAGACTGTTTGCTGAGGAAGGTGAGCAAGATAAGAACTACCACCATGTATCGCTATCTGTTGTGGGTCCGTTACATTCGTTGAAAGATGTACAAAGGAGGCATGGAGCGCAATCTGACCTGGAGGCTGCGTATTGATCAGCAACGGTACGTCATAATTTGGAACCTGTTCGTTAGCATTCATACCCTGGATACTAGGCTGGCTCGCATCTAATGAAAGTGTGGGCTGCTGAGGAAGTTGGGCTCCCGCTACAATACTTCGATCCAGGTGTACAAGTTGATTTTCTGCATCAGGATCGATGGCGGCCAATAAAAATGTGCCTGGATCAGGTACTCCGGTAAGATAATTCCCATTTTTTGTAAAGAAATAATCATTGACGCCTATAGAATTCAGTGTTTGCTGCTGTTCACTGCTGAGGTTGCACAGTCCTGAGCATGCGTCTGAAGCATAGACGTTCACACTTGCCTGGTACTCTGTAATAGAGCGTTGTCCATTAAAGGCAGTGAGAGTCCAATTCAGTCGGTAAAAGCCGGGTGCAGGGTGCGAAGACCCCAATTGAATGACGGTTGTTGGGAATTGGGCGTAGCTGATAAAGGCGATAGGAGCCGCCACAGCGACTCCCGCAAGTTTTTTAATTTGTTCATACTGCTGTATGCTGATGCCACCATCGTACCCCTCGAACTGATCGGGGGCAATAGCTTTGCTGGCAGGGACGTGTGTTCGCGGTGGAAGGACCACTAAGTCGTAGGTGGAACGCCAATTATGGCTAATGATCTGGGTAGCTTGTAACACCGTGGTTTGCGTCGTGGCACTCAGTAGAATCAGGGCGCAAGCGGCCAGGAGGAAGCCCGTGCTGGTAAGGAGACTCCGGCTCCGCTGTCGTCGCAGCATCAGAAAGATATAGTGGAGCATGAACGCACCTTTCACGTTGGCTCAAAAAATATTATGGATGCAGGGTAGCGAAGATACAGATCGTCTCTTGCACTCATAAAAGAGAGAAAGAGTTGTACACCGCTCCAGAATTGTTCATAAGTAGTGGCTCTTACAGCCACTACTATTTACACCTAGACGCCCGCGATAGGTTCCGTGAGTCCCTCGTTCATGTAGGCATACGCCATGTGTTCGGTGTTCCAGGCAAAGCCAACATTGCCCTTGCGGTCAACGGTAATGAGTCCGCCTTGCCCTTCTGCCTTCGCACTTAGCAGTGCAATGGTAGCTACTGCCGCGTCGCGTGCGGTCATCCCTTGCGCCACACAGTCAGCCGCCCGTTTGGCAATCAGCAGACGTATAAAGTCTTCTCCGTGACCTGTGCAAGAAATAGCGGCCTCGTCATCAGCATAGAAACCACAGCCCACCAGCGGAGAATCGCCCACACGCCCCGGAAACTTATTGAGCGTACCTCCCGTTGAGGTAGCCGCCGCCAGGTAGCCAGAGTTATCAAGGGCAACCGCACCCACCGTACCATGTTTATCTTCTCGCTCTGACAACGGCTGCACTTCACGGCGATGGTAGCGCGGTTCCTCCACTTCCCTGTGGCTATCTTTCCAACTCGTGTATTGTCGCTCCGTTAACAGGTCTGCAAAGGAACAGAGGGTAATGCCCTGCTCCAACGCAAATTCTTGCGCCCCTTTCCCAACCAGCAAAACATGAGGACTTTCCATGATTTTGCGTGCCAGTGAGATAGGGTTTTTAATCAGTTCGACACCTGCCACCGCCCCCACGCGCAGCGTGTGACCCTCCATCATGCCGGCATCTAACTCGATATTGCCCTCTGTAGTCAGACAGGCACCAGTCGCCGCGTTGAAATTGGGGTTATCTTCTAGCGAACGCACGGCGGCTTCTACCGCCTCAAGAGCCGAACCGCCATCTTGCAAAATACGCCATCCTGCCAGCGTCGCCTCTTTACAACCCGCCTGAGCCGTATCAAAGCGATCCGCGCTGATCTTGCCAGCTCCACCATGCACAATAATAGCAATGGGCATCGAGAAATTCTCCTATCACTTGGCAGAGGTCTGCCCTATTACAGGCTCCCAACAAAATCATTCAAAGCATTGGCGACCGCGTCAGGCGCATCGAAGAGAATGAGATGACCAGCGTTGGGAATAATGACCAGGCGCGATTCAGGAATATCACGATGGAGCCGTTGGGCGTACTCTAGCGGTATCTGCTGGTCTTTCTCGCCCCAGATAATCAGAGTCGGCTTGCCCATATATGTCAAATCGGAGGCGACCGAATTGATATAGCTGGGAATTAACAGGCGAATATGCTGAAACAACACCTCTTTGCCCTGTTCGCTATCCCACTGCTGAACATAGTCGCCCATGAAGGCATTGAAACGTTGCGGATTCGCTGAGGCATTAGGCAACGTCTCGCGCAAAATGCTCATCATGTCTTCAAGTTTGGTCTCTTTAGGGGCATCATAGTCCTGGCGTTTCGCCATCTCGGTGAGCGGCCAGTTCGCGGCGTAGCTGTGCAGGAAGCAATTGGTGTCAATTAACGCGAGAGCCGCCACGCGCTCATGGCTCAAGCGTGTAGCCAGAACTTGTGCCACGGCACCACCGAGCCCATGACCAACCAGAATGATGTTCGTGAGATTGAGCTGCTCGAAGAGCATGGAGAGATTGTCGGCATGCCCCCAATTGGAGGTATCGGCGGGCCAGGGATGCTCGGACAGTCCATAACCGAGCATATCAATAGCATAAACGGCGCGGTTCGTAACGGCGAGTTGTGGCATCACATCGGCCCAGGTAAACGCGCCGCCCATGATATCATGCAGTAAGACAATGGCACCATCGGTGCCGTGTTCCGTCCCCTGGACAACATAACTCAAATCGTAGTGAATAACATGAGCCACACGCCGCTCAGGTGCCTGGCGAACCTCGTTAACCTCGGAAGTATCCTTTATCATAAAAAACCCTCCTTAGAATACCCGTAGGGGCCGATTTATCGCGCCCACCGCCGATTTATCGGCCCGTCCCGTTGGCCGATAAATCGGCCCCTACAGATTATGCCCTCGCATACAAAGCGGGCACATTGTAGAATGCGCTGAAACCAGCATAGCGAGCCGTCTCTTCACCAAGCTCATCCTCTATAACAAGCAGACGATTATATTTCGCCACACGCTCACTACGCGCCGGAGCACCGGTCTTAATCTGACCAGCATTCGTCGCTACGACCAGGTCCGCGATGGTGGTATCCTCGGTCTCACCTGAGCGATGAGAGACCACGGCGGTGAAGGAAGCTCGTTTCGCCATTTCAATGGCGGCCAGCGTCTCGGTTAACGTACCAATCTGGTTGAGCTTGATCAGAATCGAGTTCGCTGAATGCTCCTGGATGCCGCGCTTGAGGCGAGCGGTATTCGTGACGAACAGATCATCGCCGACAAGCTGTATGCGATTGCCCAGACGCTGGCGTAGCTGCTTCCAACCATCCCAATCGTCTTCGCTCAGGCCATCTTCAATCGTGATGATGGGATATTCGTTGAGCCATTGCTCGTAGAGGTCTATCATCTCAACAGAGGTCAGGGTGCGCCCTTCGCGGGCCAGTACATACTTGCCGTTGTCATAGAATTCGGAGGCGGCAGGGTCCATGCCCAGGAAGATGTCAACGCCTGGCTTGTAGCCAGCAGCCTGAATGGCGTCCACGATCACCTCTAACGCCTCGCGGTTAGAACTGAGCGACGGCGCAAAACCACCTTCGTCCCCCACATTGGTATTCAGCTTCTTGCCGTGCAGCACTTTTTTCAGGCCTTGATAGACTTCGGCCCCCATACGCAGGGCGTCGCGGAAAGTCGGGGCTCCCACTGGCAGAATCATATATTCCTGCATGTCGGTGGAATTGTCGGCGTGCTTGCCGCCATTCAAAATATTCATCATCGGCACAGGCAAGGTACGTGCTGAAACACCGCCTAAATAGCGATAAAGCGGCTGTTGTAAGGCGTTGGCACCTGCTTTTGCGACCGCCAGGGAGACGCCAAGAATAGCGTTGGCTCCCAAATTGGCTTTATTATCTGTTCCGTCTAGCTCAATGAGAACCTCATCAAGCGTGATTTGATCGGCAGCATCGAGGCCAATAATGGCTTCGCTAATGGTTTCATTCACATTCCGCACAGCGTTGAGAACGCCCTTACCACCATAGCGGCTTTTATCACCATCGCGCAACTCAACCGCTTCATGAACTCCTGTTGATGCTCCCGAAGGAACCGCGGCTACCCCGCGCTCTCCTCCCATAAGCAACACTTCGACTTCAATCGTTGGGTTACCACGCGAATCCAGAATCTCTCGTGCTACCACATCTTCGATGACTGTTATCCCATGGATATTGCTTGGCATACAACTACCTCCCATATTACTGCTCGCGTATTCATGCTCGCGGAGGTATTGTACATCGCAGAGAGAGAGAGAGGCAAGTGGTAGTGTGGGACAGCTATATGTAGCTGCCCCATTTACTCAGTGTCGGCGTCAACAAATATTTGTGTGGGGCGGCGAATCAATGAGTTACGTGGGGAGCCATTGCCGGGGTTGGCCCCGTTGCGCGATTGACCGTTACTGCCGCTAAACTTCATCTGCGGCGTGGGTTGCACAGCAGGCTGTCCATTGGGCGTCTCTGCACTGCGCTCTCCCGCAGGCTGCATCATCTCCAGTCCGCGGCGCAAGGTCATCATATCGCGCAGGAAACAAGCCACGGCGGAGGCAGCCGATCCTTTTTCTTTTGAATTGTCAAAACGCCTGACCGTGGCCTCGCCAGCATCTTGCGCTGCCTGTGCCATTGGGTCAGAGGTTTTAGCAGCGTAGGCATCCTGGAAGATGTCATCCCAACCTGACCATCTGCCACGAAGAGGTTTCCAACCGAGTTGGCTATCGCTGACAGTACGCCACTTTTCTTCGGTGAATTGTACCCAATCATCCATGAGGCGTGTAAAGGCCGCGAGTTGCTGGCGCAAGCGCTCCTCTTCTTCCGAAGGACGTTGCGGGAAAGACTGTGGCAAGCCATCGGTAGATTGCTGGCTCATAAAATCATTGCTACCGCCCATACCAGCACCCATCTGACCCATCTGGGGATAGCCCATCATTGGCTGACCGTTAAATCCATTGGCAATACCAGGATAGTGACTGGCATTCGCACCGGGAAAGGCACCCGAAGCGTTAAACGCTGAGAAATCAGCACCGTATTGCCCATTTGACATACCCAATAAAGGGATTTCGGTACCGGCGGGCAACTCACCAAGCACATGGATGCCACTGGCGGTCAACATCGGGCTCATCACGGTTGTGCCATCCGGTAGCATCAAATTTTCAGAGTAGTTAGGTATACCACCGATCACTATCTCTTCATGCCCAACGGCATCGAGAATACGCCACGCTAAACGGGGATGTTTCATAGCCCACCAGACACGCCGTGAAATAAATGTGCTGGCAAAAGTGAAGTTCACAATCAGCCAAACGACTCCACGTACTGCCAGCCAGTTGACTAAGCCAATGGCGATAATCCAGTACCAAGGGTCGTGTTGTCCTGCCTCTTCAATAAATGTAAGTACGACAGCTACGGTCAAGCTAGGGTCGCGTAACGGATTGATAAAATCCAAAACGCGCCAAAACCATCGTCGATCTATCTTAGATTTCAATAGGATCTCCTCTCGACCCCGCCGTTGGTCCGACAGGACAATAACATCTCAGGTTCACGATGGGAAATTCTAGCATGAGTCCTGAATATCTGCAAGCTTACTTGTTTCTTAGAGAAGAATGGGCCACCCCCTGGTACACTATGTTTCTTCTTCATTACTCAAAACGATCTGTTCATGCTAGTTGGGGGTAGTCCGGTACTTTGGTACCGTCCCGTCCGGTAAAAGAACAATTGATCTGAATGAACTTTTAAAGAAGCACCCAATTGCACCTTACAAATACTGCTGCTGTAAGGCCAGAAGTTCAGTGATGCCTAGCTCCGCCAGATCGATGAGACTGTTCATGGTTGCGCGGCTGAACACACCACCTTCGCCTGTGCCCTGTACTTCAATAAACTCGTGTTCAGCGGTCATTACCACATTACAATCAACGTCTGCGCGAGAATCTTCGGCATAGCATAGATCAAGGATGAGGTTGCCATCAAATACGCCGACGCTGGTCGCGGCAACTGCCGTGCGAATGGGGTGTGCAGAAAGCAGCCCGCGCTGCACGAGCAGTGAACAGGCGCGGTGCAATGCCACATAGGCACCAGTGATGGAAGCGGTACGGGTTCCGCCATCGGCCTGGAGCACATCGCAGTCAAGGGTAATGGTGCGTGGTCCCAGAGCCTGCATATCGACGGCAGCACGCAAGGAGCGACCAATCAGCCGTTGAATTTCCTGCGTGCGACCACTGATCTTCCCACTGCGTTCGCGAGCTGAGCGGGTATGCGTTGCGCGGGGTAGCATATTATACTCGGCGGTAACCCAACCTTGCCCCTTCCCTTCTAAAAAAGGGGGTACTTTCTCTTCTACAGTGGCGGCACATAGCACTCGAGTCTTACCTGTCTCGATCAATACCGACCCTTCGGCATAGTCAAGGAAATCAACTGTAAGCCGTACAGGGCGCAGTTGGTTGGGCAAACGCCCATCGATTCGTGTCATTACACAACCTCTTTTTCTTTTGAAACCATTGTACTACAGAACACAGGCAACAGGGCAATTTTGGCACTTTTTGAGTCTAACCTCGCCCATTAAACGTGTAACAAACAGAACGTTCAGTTGACATGTATATTTGATACATCGAAGTAGCAGATACATAGACGAGGATAACTATTACAAAACAAAACTCCCTTGCTAATTGAGACATATTACCATGAAATTCCCCCCAACTTCATGAAAAATATGGTATTATACTAAGGGTTTTTTTTGTGTGTCGATATGCGCACTTTCGTGTATTCTTGTGTCAAATTGTGCCGCACTTTCATGAGAAATGTGTAGCAGTGAGGTACTGGGTTTATGGTGCCTCATAACAAGTGCGCCTATCAGAAAGGATAACCCATGCCTACACAGATGACAATGCATACTACTCCACTGCGTGTTCAACCACAGCAAATCCATGCCGACCGTCTCATCATTGCCACCAACCGTGGACCAGTGGAATACTATCTGAGTCATAACGAGGAGCTTAAATCCCGGCGTGGTGCCGGTGGTATAGTCACTGCACTGATTGACGCTGGCAATAGTATGGAAGTGACCTGGGTCGCGATGGCGATGACCGAAGGTGATCGCATCGCCTTGAAAGAAGCGCAGAAGAATAATGATGGCCTTATGCCATCTCCACTGCGCGGACAAAAAATGCAGTTGCGCTACGTCGCAGTCTCCAAGGCCGCCTACCGTAAGCATTACGAGTCTATCAGCAATCAGGTGCTATGGTTTTTACAGCACTACCTGTACAATCCCAACGAAGATACAGCCATCACACGCCGTATGCAGGATGCCTGGATCAACGGCTATAGTGTTGCGAACCGGGCCATTGCCGATGCCGTCTCCACGGAAATTGAGCGCGAAGATAGCTCTGCCGTGGTCATGCTGCACGATTACCATCTTTATCTGACCCCAGGTATGATCCGTAAAGATCATCCGTCGGTCACGATACAACAATTTATCCATATTCCCTGGCCCGACGTGCGTTGCTGGCATTTCTTACCGAGCAATATCACGCAGGCAATCTACAGTGGCATTGTGGGGAATGACATTATTGGCTTCCAGACGGAGCGCGACGCGCATAATTTCCTGGAGGGGGCCCGTACGTTACTTGAAGGGGCTGTCGTTGATTTCGAAGAAGCAGCCATTTGGTGGCAAGGACGCCGCATCCAAGTTCGCGCTTATCCCATTTCCATTTCTGTGACTGAGGAACGTCGTGTGGTCAACAGCGTGGCGGGCAAACGCGCCACCGAGAAAATTATGCCGCTACTAGGCAAAAAGACGATCATGCGCGTAGACCGCATCGAGCCTACCAAGAATATCCTACGAGGCTTCCAAGCATATGGACAAATGTTGGATGAGCATCCTGAGCTACGGGGTGAAGTCAATTTCCTAGCATTTCTCGTACCCTCGCGCCAAGCACTGCCAATTTATCAACGCTATAACGCAGATGTTATGAAAACGATTGATGAGATTAATCAGAAGTATGGTACGGAGCAGTGGAAGCCTATTCACGCCTTTTGTGATAACGACCGCAGACGCGCACTGGCGGCAATGCAGTTGTACGATGTGTTGCTCGTCAATCCCATTATTGACGGTATGAATCTTGTCGCCAAGGAAGGGCCAGCCGTCAACAAGAACAACGGCGTATTGGTGCTCTCGCGGACAGCCGGAGCATTCCAGCAGTTGGAGAAAGCAGCCATTCCGACCTCTCCGACGGATGTGACAGAAACTGCCCAAGCTCTTTATATCGCCTTGACCTTGCCCGATGATGAACGAGCCGCCAAGGCAAAACGGGCGCGACAGAGCGTTGAGGAGAATGATCTCACGATGTGGCTCACGCGCCAAATTCGGGATCTCAACGCTTTACTGGATCGCAATTTGCCCACATTTCGCAGTCGTGGAAATTTGTCTTCCACATTAATAGCCAGCATCGGGTAAAAGCAGATAAAAAGACGCCCTGTG
>JBBQXY010000133.1:0-16839 GCA_038209195.1 Ktedonobacterales bacterium
CAGATAGCTCCGGCAACGAGAGAGACTGTGCGGTAGAATGCATGAGGAAGGCTCCTTTTTCTGCGATGATCAAAACTGGACAGTTCTATCTTAGCAGATGGAGGGGCCTTTGTCTCTCAGCAATAATTCACAGACCCTGAAGTGGCATGTAGCAAGGGAGGAAGTAGCATATAAAATAGGGAGCCAATTGCTTGACTCCCTAAAAATAATACACTTGTTACGAAACCTGCACTACAATGGACGCGTTACAAGAAGCACTACTTGCCGCACTGCGAAACTGCACTACAAGCGAAAACTCCATGTATCAACTAACATGTGCATGGTCATGAGGAACGATATTGGTTCCACATATATACAAACGAAAGAGAAATCCATTTGTAACGTAAGTTGCCTACCAGAATGCTCAGGCGACGATGAAGCCATTGCTTGAGCCCTGGCAATAATCCCACAAGCCCTGGTGGCGGCTGGTAGATAATTTATGCGGTGGGGGATTGCTTTGGACTGAGCGATGAATTGTAGTGCCGTGATAGAATTGAAGGTGACAGCGTTTGGAGATACTAACTATATCCAGAAGAGGTTATTTATGAATATTGGCATTGGCCTTCCGGCTTCAATTCCGGGTGTAAAGCGTGAGCTGATTTTTGATTGGGCGAAACAGGCAGATGCGGGACCATTTTCCAGTCTTGGTATCATCGATCGGTTGATCTTTCCCAACTTAGAGGCGTTTACGACGCTGGCGGTGGTAGCGGGTATGACGCAGCGCATTCGGCTAATGACGACGGTGATGATTGTGCCACTGCGTAACGCTGGTGTGCTGGCGAAAGAGGCTGCCACGCTGGATAACCTATCGGGCGGTCGCCTGACGCTTGGTATGGGTGTTGGAGGGAGAGAGGACGATTATCGTGCGGCTCCCGCTGTGTTCCATAACAGGGGCAAGCATTTTGAAGAGCAGTTGACGCTGATGAGGCGTATCTGGTCGGGCGAAGCGGTGGATAGTGATACTGGGCCAATTGGGCCTGCCCCGGCACGTCAAGGTGGTCCTGAGATATTGATCGGGGGATATGCACCGACGGCTATTCGTCGCGTTGGGCGTTGGGGTGATGGCATTATCCTGGGAGGGTCAGGTGATACAAATGTGGCACAACAGTTTTACCGTTTAGCTGAAGAGTCATGGAGGGCTGCGGGACGCGCTGGCAAGCCGCGTTTCGTAGGCTGCATGTATTTCGCCCTTGGCCCGGATGCGCGGGAACGTGGCGGCACCTATATTCGCGACTATTATGCATTCATGGGGCCACGGGCCGACTTTATGGCGAATGCTTTCCCGGCAACGCCTGAAGCCGTTCAAAAAGCGATGGCAGCATTTCGGGAGATTGGCATCGATGAGATGGTGTTCTGGCCTACTATTCCAGACCTGAACCAGGTTGATCTTTTGGCAAATTTGGTGAATTTGTGCTTTAGTTCACTCCCACCCCGCTGCCGCCTCCGGCGGCAGTGGTGAGGTATATAACTAATGCACTACCCCTTTGCATCCCTGCTTTGGCAAATGTTAACATGCTGTTGATCTTCTATTCATTTTCTGCTAACAGTCGTGTGCTATATTTTTCTTGGCATTCCTAATTTGCACCCTTGTGTATCTCCCAGTTATTGTTGCATAATTCATTAAGGATGCCCAATGTATACGTTGAAAGATGGCCTTGCCAAAAGGCCCGTTTTCAAGGAGGAAAAAGCATGGCTCAATTCTTGCGGCTTCGGCGTCAACCTCTTGGTCGTGTACTCTCAGTATCAATGCTTTTAGTGACGATGTTTTTTATTGGCGGTGTGTTGACGGTGCATGCTCAGGCCACTGTTCAGGCGTCGGGTGGAGGGAGTTGTAAGATCAACTCCGCACAAGGCAATATCAAGCATGTGATCTACATGCAGTTCGACAACACTCACTTCACTCGCGACAACCCGAATGTACCCTCTGACCTGGAGCAGATGCCGCACTTGCTCAATTTTATCAAGAATAATGGTACGCTGCTCTCTAATCACCATACCCCGCTCATTGCTCATACCGCAACCGATATTTTGACGTCCATTACTGGCGTCTACGGTGACCGCCATGGAGTGCCTGTAAGCAACACCTTCCGCTACTTTAATCCCGATGGTACAAGCAATCTTGGCGTTTCCTTCGCCTACTGGACTGACCCAATCTTTGATCCAACGACATCCAGTGCAACCGACACTACGCTCAACATGCTCACTGCCAAGGGTAAGAATGCCCCGGCACCATGGGTACCATATACACGTGCCGGCTGCAACTTCGGGGCTACTGGTACGGCAAACATAGAGCTTGAGAATACGAATATTGATGTTGCCAAAGTCTATGGCCCAAACTCACCCCAGGCGGCTGAAGCAACTGCTAATCCTACGTTGGCATCCGCCGACTTCGTCGGGGTTGCTATCCATTGTGCAAAAGGAGCCGTCCTCTGTTCTAACGCTAACACTGGCGTGTCAGATCTCCTGCCAAATGAGCCAGGGGGCTATGCGGGGTATAATGCCCTCTTCGGCCACAAGTATGTTGGGCCACAAATCAGCCCCAATGGTCCCTTAAAGGACTTGAATGGGAACGTTATTCAGGACCCCAATGGTAACATAGGCTTCCCCGGCTTCGATGGCATGCAAGCACCTGTCTCACTCGCATATGTGGCGGCAATGCAGGAACACGGAGTTCCAGTGACCTACGCTTATATCTCAGCGGCACATGAAACGACACAGGCTGGAAATGCATTTGGTCCAGGGCAAGCTGCTTACGTCGCTAAGCTCAAAACATATGACAACGCTTTCGGGACATTCTTCGATCGGCTGTCACATGACGGTATCAACTCGAGCAACACGCTCTTTGTCTTCACGGCTGACGAGGGTGACCACTTTGTTGGTGGACCACCGAGCCCGGCAAATTGTGATGGGGTGACAGTTCCCTGTACCTACAGCAAGATAGGTGAGAATGACACGAACCTTACGGGTCTGCTGGCTACTGAGCAGAAGGTGACGACGCCATTCGATGTTCATGCTGACTCTGCTCCCGTCGTCTATATCACGGGCAATCCTGCACGGAATGCAATGGTAACGCGCACCTTTGAGCAGGCGTTGAGTAAGCTGACGGCGGTCAGTCCGATTACGGGCCAGACCGATACCCTCTCCAAGTATATGGCTGACCCGGTGGAGATGAAATTACTGCACATGGTTACAGCCGATCCAGCGCGAACATCAACCATGACGATGTTTGGCAACCCGAATTACTTCTTCTTCACAGACGTGCCCAACTGTACTTCCCCGTGTGTCACAGAGTATCCGCCCGAAGCCTGGAACCACGGGGATGTTTCGCCAGATATCAATACCACCTGGCTTGGTATCGTTGGTCCTGGTGTGAATAACCTGGGCATCACAAATGCCATTTGGACTGACCATACTGATACTCGCCCAACGATACTGGAATTGCTTGGTCTCAAGGACGATTATGCGTCCGATGGTCGTGTGATTTTCGAGGTTATTGCTAACTGGGCTTTGCCGCAATCTATGCTTGCACACCAGCAAACTTTGTCGCAATTGGTGCAAAGCTACAAACAGATCAATGCTCCGGTAGGAGCACTGGGGCTGAAGAGTTTGCGCTACTCTACGACTGGCCTAGCGAGTAATACATCTGGCGACAAAGAGTACAACCAGGTTGAGAATCAGCTCAGTACCATTACTACTCTGCGCAATAGTATTGCCGCTAGCATGTCGGCGATGATCAATGCCGCGGAGTTTAACGGTCAACCGATCACTGTTGCGCAGGCGGAACATTTGATTGAACAGGCCAACGCTCTACTCAATAGCATTCCATAAACGATCTGGTTGTTCACAGTAAGGATGAGTCATCCCCGAATATGCAAGCATGCTCGGGGATGACTCATTCTTAGTATTGGTGAAATTACAGCGGAAGTTGCGAGTGAGGAATTAGCCTTGTGTCCGAATGACAAGCCAGCCAATACACACTATTGCCAGGAGAGCTACCAGTTGATCTATAAGGTGCCAGTGAAGAAATTTTCCGCTAATAAATGCTACTCCAACGATTGTGACAGTAAACCAAATTACCGTTTGAATTTCTGCCGAAACAAGTCCAACTTGTTCCAAAAAATTAATAGACAGAATGTAACAGAGTGCTCCTATAGCAAAACCGAGTAGAGATTTTAGCCCTTCTTCCCAAATAAATTTTCCATTCATCCACGTCGTTGAGGCATGGATAAATCCTTGTGCATCTGCAACTCCTGAAAGAAGCGTTAAGCCGATGATTAACGCGATCACGCCTATTTGTGAAAAATTCATTGCCAACCTCCATATTAATTTGAGAAAGATGAGCCTTCTTGAAAAAGATTACATGAAAAGAAATGCAATAGCAAGTGTATATTTGTTTATTTGAAATGCGCCTTCGGCGGCAGGAGCAGGGAGGCGGTCAGAGCACTAGTAATTCTGTGAGTGGTTTGTTATAATTGCGATACATGATTTCTATAAAATACATAACGATAGAGCATGATTAAGCGGGGTAAGCTATTGAGGAGGAACTTATGAATCTGCAGTATTTACGAGTGTTTCTGAAGGTGGCTGAACACGAGCACATTACCCATGCATCCGAGGAACTTATTCTCAGTCAGCCGGCGGTGACAAAAACTATTCAACATCTGGAACAAGAGGTGGGGCTGGAACTGATAGAGCGACATGGTAGACGAATTGTGATCACGCACGCTGGACGCGTGTTGCAGAGCTATGCTCGTCGCTTGTTCGCTTTTGAACGCGAGATGGAGGATGCCCTGGGTGCTTTGCGCGATGTGGACGCGGGTGAAGTCACATTTGCTGCCAGTACCACGACCGGTGTCTATTTGTTGCCGCCGATTGTAGCGCGTTTTCATGCACGCTATCCACGGGTCAATTTGCGCATGTCTATACTTAATTCCAGTGAGATCATCGAGCAAACTTTGGACTGGAATCTGGATGTTGGTTTGGTTGAAGGAGAAGCAGCCACATTACCAGCGGGTCTCAAGGTGGAAGTGTTTGCACATGATAATCTCGTGTTGATAGTTGCGCCCAGCCATCATTGGAGTACGGTGGAATCTTTGCCGCCAGAAAGTTTGCGTGAGGGGGAACTGGTGCTGCGCGAGCAGGGGAGCGGTATTCGCGAGGTCATTGAGCATGCGCTCTCCCAACACGGTGTACTGGTGCGTCCACTGCTTACCGTGCCGGATAACGAGGCGATTAAACAGATGGTGATAAGTGGATTAGGGGCGGCAATTGTCTCCGCCCTTGCTGTGCAGCGCGAACTCGTGTCAGGCGACCTCATTCGTGTGCCGATCGATGGCCTGGATTTACGTCCCGAACTAAGCATCGTTCAACGTGTAGATAAACAACTTTCGCGAGCGGCCCAGGCTTTCTGCTCGTTTATTCTCTCGAGTGAAGAGGTATGAGCAATTTCTTTATAACGGTACAGAAATATTGTATACTTCTTCCATATACTTGTGCAACCGGTGCAACGTGTAAAGTATAAGGGCATAAAAACCTCCTGTAAAACGTTGAATAGTGTAGTGAGAGAAAGCGTTTTGTTACGCCAATCATCAACTAGAAAGGTTGGCTGCCATTGTGTTTTCACATTTTCGACTTAATAAACCAACATTGAAACAAGTTGCGCTGAGTAGTTTAGGGGGGGGCATTGGAGCGGCAGGGGTAATGTTTGCTATAGCTTTGTATGTTGTAGAGCAAGTGACGCGCCCGAACAAACGTGGCGTCTTTGATGAGTACACCTTTAGCCCTTATGAAGTTGACCTTCCCGCTGAAAATATCACATTTTCACCAATTCAAGGCGACTACAAGGTCAGTGGGTGGTTTGCCGAGCATCCAGAAGCAACGACTACAATTATCGTTTGCCCCGGTTATCGTTCGCGCAAGTCTGATCTTCTTGGTATTAGCAAGCAGCTTTGGAACGATGGTCATAATGTCCTGATCTTTGATTATTATGGTCATGGCTCGGCGGTGAATACAACGTTGACCCTTGGCTATCGCGAGATGAATGATTTTCTGGGGGCGATGGCTTATGTGAAGGAGCGCGCACCGCATACACGGTTGGGCGTGTTGGCCTACTCGATGGGAGCAGCTATCGCCATCATGTGTGCTGCCCGTGACAAGGACATAGAGGCACTTGTCGCGGATAGTGCTTTTGCTACGCATTGGAGCGCGATCGATTACAATTTCCGGCGTGCAATTCGCCTGCCATCAGTACCGTTTGTCTGGTTGGCGGACAACTTGATGTGGTGGCGTGCTAAATATCATTTTAACCAGGTACAGCCAATGCGCGAAATTGGTGAGATTGCGCCGCGTCCAATTTTGTTGATCCATGGTGGAGAGGATACGATTGTTGATCCGCATGACGCGACATTACTGTTTAACGCGGCCCATGAGCCGAAGGAATTGTGGTTCTTGCCCGCGGCGGGCCATTGTGGTGCCTACTTCGAGGATCGAAAAGCCTATACAAAGAAAGTGCTCTCTTTCTTTGACCTTGCCTTGAATAAGCCTCACTTGCAGCTTGTGGAGAGCGGCAGCGACATTGTGCAGGAAAAGGCGAGCGAGATACAGCCAATGGTGAGAGAAAATCTGTCTGAAGCCAGCTAGTGCTCTGACACTCTTCATTTGTCAGGCCGCCTTCGGTGGCAAGGATGGGGGGAAGACTAGGGCGCAGCCCTAGAACCCAGTCAAGGGGCGCGGCCCCTTGCATCCCCACTCGTCTGCTGTTGTAAGATGGAGACAGCTTGCTGTAGCCCATCCTCGGCGCGAATACTGGCACTCAAGGCGGTGACGCGGGAACGCATAGCTGTGTCATTGACGGCGATGTTGATGGCGGCAGCTAACCGCTCGGCTGAGAGGTGTTTGCGTGGAATGGGTGCGGGTATGATGCCCATGGCAGAGAAACGTCGTCCCCAGAAAGGTTGATCGCCAAAGAAGGGGATCATGATAGAGGGGATACTAGCTCGCAAGCTTGCCGCCATGGTGCCAGCACCGCCATGATGCACTACGGCGACCATACGTGGGAATAGCCAATCATGGGGAGCGAACTCAAGCTGGAAGACCTCGTCTGGCAAATTGGTGTGACTGAGGCTACCTGGAGCCGTGAGCAAGATGCCGCGTTGCCCGGAAATGCGCAATGCTTTTAGGACGGTCTTCGTCATTTGGTCGGGATCGCGTGTTTGCATACTGCCAAAGCCAATGTACACCGGGGCAGGACCACTCGCCAGAAAATCTAACAGGCTGTTCGAAGGTTGCCAATTCGTCGTGTGATCGAGGAACCAGTAGCCAGTGACATGGTTGTTATGCTGGAGCCAATCCGAGGGCTGCGGCAAGACCGATGGGCTGTAATAATAGAGGATGTTGAAGCGTTGCTTCACTACATTTTCGTATAGCCAGTTTCCATCAAGCGGAGGTAAGTGCAGTACCGTCTGTCGTGCCGTGTTGACAATGGGCCCGATGAGTCGCCAGAAGATGCGTGCGGATAGCGTATGCGTCTGTTGGTTATAGCGGTTGCGCAGCCAGGAGAATGGTAGTGGGGCCGCCGGAAAAAAAGGGCTGGCAAAGGCTGTGGTGGGGGTCAGAGGCTGGCCCGCGCCAATCCAGTAGGGGATACGCAGCTTTTCGGCGATGGATGGAGCCGTGCAAATTGCCAGGGGAGAGCAGACGATGGCATCGGTATTTTGGCAGCCCTGCCAGCAGTCAAGCATGGCCTGCTGGATCAACGGCTGTGCGATGCGCGAAAAGCGTTGGAAGAAGAGCAGGGAGTTGTTGCCACTGCCCAACCAATCTTGCCCAGTTTCAGTCGAGACTATGGCCTGTGGGTTGCCAACTGCTGGAAAGAAGTGCAGTCCCAGTTGGCGTACCTGTGTTTCAAAGACCGCGTGGGTGATAATTCGTACATCGTGTCCAGCCTCGTGCAGGCGCGTACCCAGCGCGATGTGTGGTTGAACGTCTCCCCTGGAGCCAAAGGCTATGATGGCAAAGTGCATAGTAACGACAGTGCTCCAATCTTTATGATACGATCTCCACTTTGCCGCCACGCAAGAGGCGTAGACGTTGACCGCGCCACTCCACCTCGTTGTTTAATAAAAGAGTCCAGATAATCTGCACTGGCGACCAGAGTGCGACGATGGGCAGCAGCAGCCAGCGATGGCGGGGCGTTGTGCGGAGCAGATACTGTTTTTCACAGAGGGCATAGACCGCGCCAAAGAGTGTTAAGGTGGTAGCCAGGGCAACAATGGGTGCGCGTCGACGCGTCAAAAGTGTGAGCAAGGCAATGATGCTGGGGATGGGCAAAGTGAGGCTGGAAATGCTGGCGACCACACGTTCTGCGGGTGCCAGTGAAGGCATCATGGCCTGGCGCGGCATAACAAACCAGCGTTTGAATTGTTTGCTATAGTCCCTTCGAGTTGGCAGAGCATTATCTATATCGTAGCGCAACGGCGTTTGGATAGCTCGAAAGTGATGCATCTTTACCCGTCGCGCTATCTCGTACTCGTCGTCGATATAGTCTTCCAGGCCGTCAAAGCCGCCGATTTCCAGGAAAATAGCGCGTTGGAAGGCGAAGATATGCCCATTGATGCGAAATGGGTCTATTAGATAGGTTAGTGCTACGAAACTCAAGAGCATGTGGGTATTGATGAGGCCGCTCACCAGGCTTGACCAGACGGTCTGCCAGTTAGTGAAACAGGGAAGGCCAAAAGCGACACCTACCTCTGGTTGAAATAGGTATGGTAGCAAAATATGCAGCGAGTGTGGACGTAGACTCACGTCATCATCGACAAAACAGAGCACCTCTCCGGTGGCATAGGGTAGGGCCGCTTGTAGCTTTTTGAGCTTGGTAGCAACCAATGTAGCGTTTGTAGTAGTTGTAGCGGTTGTATTCTCCTGTGGTACCAGAATAACCTTTACTTGTAGGTAGGGAAATGCGATGAGAAACGAGGCGACAATGGCCTGGGATGCTTCATCGCTGGCGTCGCAGATCAAAACATGCTGGATGGTCGCGGGGTAGTCAAGTTTTGCGCGTGTTTTCAGGGCATTGAGCAAGTTGCTCGCGCCTCGCGTGATTGGTTGTACAAGAGAGATGGTAGGCCATGGTTGAGGCGCGGGTGGGAGAGGGCGACGAAAAAAGTGCCATGCAGCGAGCAGCTTGAGGAGCCTATCGAGGGCAAAAAGAGCCGCTAACCCACAGGAGAGGCGATCAAAGAAGGTGGTTTTTGGTCGATGCATGGAATGCTTATGCTCCTATGAACAGAATAGAAAGCTGGCTAAGGGACAAGCGGAAGCGATTAGTCCAGAAAATCCAAGGTGATAATCATGCCGTCACGGGCGGCGCGCGTGTTGGCGAATACTTGACGGGCGGCTCTTTCCGCGTTGGATGTATCGTATATTTTAGGGCTGAAATGGGTCAGGATGAGCGCGTGTGCGGCGGCGGCTTTGGCGATAGCAGCAGATTCTTCGGCAAGCATATGGGCGTTGGCGTGGGCCAAAGGGAGATCTTCGGGATTGTCGTACATACTTTCGCAGATCAGCAGGTCAACGTCGTGCGCCAGTTCGCTCAGCGTTTTGGTTGGGCGCGTATCGGTGATGTAGGCCAGTGAGATACCGCGTCGTGGTGCGCCAAGTACCTGTGCTGGTGAGATGGTCTGGCCGTTATATGCCAGCGTTTCTCCATGCTGTAAACGTGACCACAATTGTACGGGCAGGCCGAGGGCCTGTGCTCGTTCGACCTGAAAGGCTGGCTTGCGTTCCAGGTCAACACGATAGGCCAGGCAAGGAATACCGTGGGCGGCGGGGGCGCAGATGCCGTGCAATCCGCCGGGCAACGCAAAGTGTTCGCCCCCTTTGTATTCATGAAGTATGACGGAATAGGGGAGTTCAGGGGCGAGACGCCGTAATCCTTCGATAATATAGTTCGTGCCCTGTGGGCCATAGATGTCCAGGGGGTCTGTGCGACCGGCGTGCGCGACCATAAAAAGGATGCCCGGCAGACCTGCGACGTGGTCAGCATGCATATGTGAGAAGCAAATTGCTCCAAGCTGGCGAAAGCCCCAGCCGAGAGATTTCCATGGTATCTGTGTTCCCTCGCCGCAGTCAAAGAGCGTCAATGTTGATCCACAACGCACCAAGGCACTGGACAGCCAGCGTCCAGGTAACGGCATCATGCCACAGGTACCGAGCATACAGATATCTATCATGTATTATGTCCTTAGCAAGCGATGAACTCATTGTCGTAGCTGTTTATGAGCAAGTATAGCACAGTAGAAGAGAGGTGTATCAGCTTGTAGAGCGGAAAAATGAGCATGTGCAATCGAATTGCCCTGCGGAATAAAATGTGATATATGCAAGTCTTACCAGCATACTACCCTTTTTTCAAATACTATATGTGCAAACGGGAGGTGCCATTCATGAAGGCCATAAAATCGGCTCAGCGGACCCAGCAAACAAGAGTGATTTACGCGGCATATGGGGCTGCAATCCTCTTTGCCATCCACCTCGTGACCTATCTCATCCCCTCTATACGTGATGTGACGATCAGTAGTTCGTTGATTGGGGCGGAATTGCTCGCGTTGCTGGCTGTTGCTGAGCATCTCATCGTGTTTCCAATTGTCGCGGTACTGCCAGCACCAACGTGGGCGCAGGCGGTTGGCTATGGCTGGCTCGTGCTCGATATCGCGACCGATATTATGCAGCTCAATGGTGTGGATAAGCTGACGTATCTCGCGCTGCGCTATGGAGCCAATGTTGCTGCTGCCGTGTGGATCGCCTCGGTCTCTTGGCACACAAAAGGTGCGATGCGCATTATTGGCTGGTTCGTCGCTCTCACCCTCGCCATTTATTCATTTATCGCTTTCATTCCCTTCACTTTTGTGATACTTCTGCCTTCACTAGTACTGCTTCCAGTGTGGTTTGTGCTGGGAGGACGCCTTATCGCGGTCAATAATTATTCTGGTAAGCCCATGCAAGGGCGATAACGAGTAGTGAAAGCATGCCTGTTGTAGAGAGCGCGATGGTGATAACGTAAAAAGGCAGTCCTGTGACGATGAGGATGGTGGCAAAGATGATCCAGAATGCGGCAAAAATGCCGATCAGGTATTGCCATGCTTGCCAATGCTGACAATGTCGCCTCATGTTGCTCTCCTTTTGCAACTTCTTGTTTAAAAACATAGTATAACACTGTATATGAGTCAGTGGGTTAGTGCTTTGTTTCACTTCATGTGACGTGCCGCCTTCGGCGGCAGGAGAGAGGGGGAGGACTAGGGCGCAGCCCTAATTACCTGCCCCCCAGGCAGGGTGCCAGTCAAGGGGCGCGGCCCCTTGCATCCCTACTCGTCACATGACGTGAAACAGTGGTTTAGCAAGAGGTTATACAGATGGCATTAGAGTTGATTGATCGTTTTCATCCCAGGTTGCTCCGGGAGCAGCAGGCGATGATAGAGGCGGGACATTTACGCAAACGTGATGAATTAGAACTGTTGGAGGAGCCGCAACAGTTGCGGCGCGTTGCGCTGTTGAGCTTGCTGTTATTGGTGATCGGTGGAATATTCTTTATCGTGCTCAATATTATTGCTTATGCAACGCAGACACATACGACCAGTGGCAATATAGGAGTGGTAGCTATCTTCTTTGGGCTGTTTATCAATGTCGTGGCTTATGTGTTGGTATTGTTCCTGCACGAAGGAATACATGGTTTGGTCTTTGCTTTTTGGGGTGGTAGGCCGTACTTTGGGGCGAAGTTGCCGCTCGCTCTCTTTTGTGGCGCGAAAAACCAAATTTTTCGGCGGAATCAGTATCTCGTGGTGGGGCTCGCCCCGCTTGTGATCATTACCGTTGCAGGTATCATCTTTACTTTGCTTTCGCCCACGCTGGCAGTCTACACGCTTTTCGGCACGATCGGCAATTTTTCGGGGGCAGCCGGTGATCTGTGGGTTGCGCAAAGATTGCTGGGCCAACCAAGGGATGTGCTGGTTGAAGATACCGAGGCGGGGTATCGAGTATGGGAGATTGGTTAGCTTTGTTGTACTACTATGTTAGAGTTAGAGGAAACGATGCCGGAATTACCAGAGGTTGAATATACTGCTCGGCAGTTACGAGCGCAGATTGTGGGCGCAACCATTGAGAATGGGCAAGTATTTTGGGAGCGCATTATTGGACATCCTGCTCTGGTGGATTTTCTCGCCGGGGTTGCCGAGCGCGAGATAAAGGCGGTGAGGAGACGGGGTAAATTCCTTGTGCTAGACCTGTCGGGTGGTTCGTTTCTCTCCATTCATCGTCGTATGACGGGCAATTTATTGCTTTTACCGCCGGGCTGGGAGATAGATAGCAGCTTGCGTGAGGGCGATCCTCTGGCCTGGAGTACGAGAGGCCCAACTTTTCGCGAAGCTCAATCAGATAGACAAGAGAGGCTAGAGGGACAAGGTGCAGCAAGTGGACAGGCAAGCACGCTCTCCCGTTTGAAACCCATTACCGAAAACGAGACCTCGTACTGCCGCATGTGTTTTAATTTTGTCGATGGGCGGCGTCTGCTCTTTACCGACCCGCGCAAATTTGGGCGTGTTGAGTTGTGGTCGTGTGAGGACGAGGAAGTGGCTTTTCGGGGGTTGGGGCCTGAGCCTTTGAGCGACACATTTACGCCTGAACGCTTACAGAGCGCGTTAGCTGGGCGTAAAAGTGCGCTCAAGACGGTGTTATTAGCGCAGGATGTAGTGGCTGGCCTGGGCAATATCTATGCCGATGAAGCTCTTTATTATGCTTCGCTCCATCCATTGCGCCGGGCCAACTCGCTCACGCTTGACGAGGTACGCTTACTGCACGAAGGGATTGTGAGCGTGCTGACTTTGGGAATTGAGCATGGCGGGACGTCTTTCAATGATTATCGTGATCTCTTTGGCGAGGCTGGTGATAATTATAATCATGTACGCGTGTACCAGCAGGATGGGAAGCCGTGTGAGCGCTGCGGCACGCCAATTGAGCGTATCGTGCTGGCGCAACGCAGCGCACACTTTTGCCCCACCTGTCAGAAATGAAGCGAAGTGCTTACTGGGGAGTGAAGAAGGCCGGAGTGCAGCGCAAGGTGCCGTTGTAGCCTGGGATGCTGCTGAATGAGACATCGATGGTGGCGGGAGTGCCACGCGGTTGTTGGCCTTGCAATTGTACCTTGAATGTCACATAGCCACCATTGTCGCTCGCTGCTGTGGCCGTGAATGTCTGGTCGCCTGATTGAAAGTGTGCAACGGCGGTGGCATTGGCCCCCGTTACGGGCCCAATATCTTTGGTAATCCTGGCGTAGACATTAATCGTAGAATAGGCACTGGGGGCGTTATTTGATGACCACGCGGCGCAGCGATAGGCGGGAACTGTAGGAATTGGTGTGGCTATCGTCTGAAACGATTTACTGATGGTCGCTGTCTGCTGTGTCTGGGCCTGGCTGGCGACGGCTGGTCCACAAGCGGCAAGCAGGAACAAGCTGCTAAAAACAAGTATGGTCAGGGATAGAGAGCGCAAACTATGCATAGCATCCTTTATATTTATTATCAGGTATTTTAAGGGGACATTATTTAGACATGTGAGTAAATTATATCATAAGGCAGGAAAAGAAGCTAAAAAGTAGGAGTGAAGAGAATGGAAGATTGTGGTCGTGGCTTGCTCATCACTTGTATCTATGTTAAACTATGAAAGGTTGGAAAACTCCCAGATGAGTAATGGCAATGTATTTCTCTACTTGAGGTGTGTATAATTTTGGATCAGCATGGTGATGAACTGGTGGATTGGCTTCATTTGTTGTATCAAGATGTACCAATCGAACAACCCAGTGCGAGAGATGAGCAACAAGGTGATGTTCAGCTTTCCAGTATAGTTGAGCAGAAATCACAAAATTGGCAGAGAAATAGTCTTTCATCAGGCATTCAAACACGCGCTGATACAGGTCGTGAGCGGCGTAAAGGTATCCCCGAAGTGATCTTTGGTGAGACCAAAGCGGTGCCACAAATTACTGCGCTAGCGCAGGCACTGTTGGATGGTTCAGGGAGAGCTATTATCAGTCGAGTCCAACCGGAGGCTATTGCATCGTTGCGAGCAGCATTTCAAGCATATACTATATATGTGCGCGAAGCGGCTCGTGGGATGGTGATCTACAAACCTGATTATGTACGACGGAGTACAGGAGGGCATGTAGGAATAATTAGTGCTGGCACTTCGGATATTCCAGTGGCCGAGGAAGCGGCTCTCATTGCAGAAGAAATGGGATGTCGAGTGACGTGTATCTATGATGTAGGGGTAGCGGGGTTACATCGTCTTGTAGAACCATTGCGTAACCTGCTTGCTTCTGAGGTAGATGCGATCATCGTGGCGGCTGGAATGGATGGAGCGTTGCCATCTGTAGTGACAGGGCTGGTTCCTGTACCTGTAATTGGTTTACCGACGTCGATTGGCTATGGATTGGGCGGCAAAGGTGTTGCCGCGTTGCTTGCGATGTTACAGACGTGTGCGCCGGGTCTAACGGTCGTCAACATTGATAATGGTGTTGGCGCAGGTAGTACAGCAGCTTTGATAGCTAACCGGGTAGCACAGGCGCGAGAACATCATACGCAGTAGGGAAGCAGCGAGATGTTCTCTATGTTAGGAGCGTCTCACCGCGTTGTACCTTGGGAATATGTGGTAGTTAGAGTTTAAGAGAAGGTGGAATTTTCGATGGCAAACAACAAACGTGGACCAGAACCTGGATCGCTAAAAGCCAAACACGGTGGACAAGCTGTACGCGAAAAATATGGGCCCGAATTTTATTCCAAAATCGGCAAAAAGGGCGGTGAGACGGTCAAAGAGAAACGTGGGCCGCAGTTCTATGCTGAGATTGGGAAAAAAGGTGGTGAGTCTACGAAGCGTCAGCAGGGGTCCGAATTCTATTCCAGGATTGGGAAAAAAGGCGGAGAACACGGTCGTGCGGCTTCTGAAAAAGAGTAATACTACCGAAAAAGAGTAATACTAACAAAGCACGAGCAGTGAGGGATATCAGAGCCGCTATCCCTCACTGCTCGTGCTTTGTTAAGGAAATCGCTTCATGAATGGAGGAGGCACGTCGACAGCCTCTTCCACGTTATTCTCGTCCGTCTGACGAACTCTTGGTTGCTCCTGGCGGCGACCCATGCTGCGGATGCCGCGCAAATCATCCAGACTGCGTTGCTGGCGTCCTGGCTGGCTCAAGGGACGGACAGGTTGCTGCGGTTGCGCTGGTGGGATTGGCGTCTGGGGGTACACGGCTGGTGGCGGTGGCACAGTATGACTGGCTGGCTGGATAGGGGTCTGCTGTGCAACAGGTGGTCGATAGACGGGTTGTACGGATGCCGCTTGTGCTTGATTGAGGTGAATAGCTGGTATGCGCAAGGTATTGCGCTCCTCCATACCAGCCGCAATCAACGTCACCCGAATAGTGTCTTTGAGTTTGGGGTCGATGACCGCTCCAAAAGTGATATCCGCGGTATTATCAATCGCCAATCCGATGCGCTCGGCAACATCATTGACCTCGAAGAGGGTCATATCTTCGGGCCCACTGATATTGAAGAGTACGCGTTTAGCACCACGAATAGTGACGTTCAGGAAGCCGCCTGCGACGGCCTCGTCGGCGGCCCGTTGGGCGCGGTTGCGTCCCTGTCCCTGCCCAATGCTCATTAAGGCAGTGCCAGCCTCGCGTAAAACACTGCGCACATCAGCGAAGTCAACGTTGACCATCCCCGGCACGTTAATGACCTCGGCGATACCCTGCACACCTTGGCGTAATACATCGTCAGCTAACTTGAAGGCGTCGGCAAGGCTGCTATCACGTCCGGTTGTGGCCAGTAGGCGGTCGTTAGGTACGGTGATGAGCGCGTCGATTTCGGCTCCCAACGCGTCCAAGCCTTCCTGGGCGATACGTTTGCGGCGTGACCCCTCGAAGGTAAATGGTAGTGTGACAATACCGACGGTGAGGGCTCCCAGTTTCTTTGCGATGGAGGCCACAACAGGTGCCGCTCCTGTCCCAGTGCCACCGCCCATCCCA
The DNA here is from genome assembly GCA_038209195.1 of Ktedonobacterales bacterium. Classification (GTDB taxonomy): domain Bacteria; phylum Chloroflexota; class Ktedonobacteria; order Ktedonobacterales; family Ktedonobacteraceae; genus JBBQXY01. Next base: position 16,103 of record JBBQXY010000133.1, read on the forward strand.
GCGGCAATAAAGACGAGATCGGCCTCACCCAGAGCGGCGCGAATCTCGGCAGCACTTTCGGTTGCGGCACGCATGCCTACGGCTGAACTGCCACCGGCACCTAATCCCTTCGTGTAGTGCTGGCCTAAACAGATGCGGCTCTCTGCCTGGGAGATCGAGAGGACTTGTGCATCTGTGTTTAGGGCAATGAAGCGCACACCACGCACCTGTGTATGTATCATGCGGTTGACTGCATTCATGCCACCGCCGCCCACACCCGCTACCACAATATTGACATGCTGCTGCGCCTGTTCTAACGCCGCGTAGTTTGCCTGGGGGGAAATCTCGTCACCTGTGTCGCGCTGCTCCCAGCTTGATCGTTCGCGCTCATCCTGCCGCATCAAATCCTCCACCTCCACCTCATGCCGAAGTACGGCCCACTGATCTGCTTGCTCCTCGTACCTATGCGGTTGAACGTCAGACTTGCCTGTCCATGGCTTTGGGGCCAAATCGCGTTGAGATGCATTATCGGAAGACTTCGACTGCATAGCGAACCCCCATTCCCTCTAAACCTTTTCTGTACCATAGTTAGGTAGATAGAAATTTACTGCCATGAGCAGGTGTGTGTGTACGATGCCGCAAGGCATTCTACTCGCATTGTAACAAGGGTGTCAAGTACATCTGTAACCCGTCAACCTATCTAACACGAGAGGAAAAGGTGGCGGAAAACGACATGTTCTGCCACCTTTTCCTGCGTG
>JBBQXY010000134.1:0-16774 GCA_038209195.1 Ktedonobacterales bacterium
GTAGGGGCCGCTTTAGCGCGCCCATCGCCGATGTATCGGCAGACGGGACGGGCCGATACATCGGCATTGGGCGCGCTAAAGCGGCCCCTACTAAGCTTTCACATGGAAGACAGAGGTTAGTAATTCCAGGATGCCGTGATAGAGAATGATGAGCAGGGCGAGACTGGCAATCACTATATGGATGGAACGCCAGGTACTAATGAATAGGCGCGCCCGTTTCTGCCGCTGCAGTGATTGTGTCAGGTGGATGTGGGTGAGCAGGGTATCGTAGGCGCGTTGAAAATCGGCATGTTCGCTGGTCGCGAGTGGTGGTATTGCTGGAAGGTCTCCACTTTCCTGCTCAAGAGCTTGCATACAATAGAGCTGAAAGGCTTCGGACTTGCCGGCGCATAGTCGCTCGACGGTATATTCTAGTTCAAGAACGCGCTCTTCGATAGCGCGCACGATGCCAACGCCGTTGGTGCTGGCATCCTGGGCGATTTTGCGTGTTTGCCAGACATCTATGAGCCGACCAACTACCCCACTGACGACGAGGATAATTAAGGCGTAAAGGGCACTGGTTCCTGCATCAGACTGGGTAAAGCAGCTCAAATTTTGACAGTAATTGTGCAGGATGTGGGCGTAGTTTTCGTGCAAGAAGGCAATGAGGACGGCTGTGATGCCAACCCAGATGTGCATCCACAGCCAATCCTGCGCTTTGCCGGGTAAGCTGCGCACGAAGCGTCTACGTAAGGAATAGGTTGCTGTCCCCAGCACCATGATAAAAGCCATAATGCCGAAGGTGCGCAAGGGGTCGCTGAATGGGCCTGGAAATGGTTGTGTTTTGAGGGCATAGAGGTACCAGGCGTAAATGCCCACGTACAAGAGTAGGCAGGGCAAGAGCCAGAGCCACCAGGCTTTAGAAAGGGGTACACGCCAAACGCGTTTTTGTGTGCGCGGTGTTCCTTGTGCTTGAGGCGTATTTGTTGCAATTGACATTCCATTCTCCTTATTTGGCGCGTTGCGCGAGAATATCTTCGGTGGAGCCAAAGAATTGGGCGGGTTGGACGCGGAACGCGGCCCCCGTGGGACAGGCTTGCACACAGGCCTGATTGTTATAGCCCGCGCACAAATCGCATTTGATAGCGAGCTTTTTACGCAGCTCGCCAAAGGCATCGGCTGATTTAGGTGTATTCAATGGGCCGGGTGTAGCCATCATTGGCAATAATTTGTTCCCGCGTTCCTTGCCGGAGCCTTTGGTAAAGAAGCTGCTGAACTGTTGCCAGCCTGAGCGTGTTGCGGTCTCATGCTCATTCTCAAGCGTCATGATCGAGATGTTATCATAGGGGCAGCGTTCGGCGCAAATGCCACAACCGATGCAGCTTTCAGTGATGTAAACTTCTCCGGTGGCCAGACGAGCGATACCAGCGCGACTACAGAGCATGCACACGGGGTCCTGGCACTGGCGGCAGGCGGTGGCGATGCTGATATTACCTACGACCATGCCTTTGCGATTCATGCGCGAGTGACCATGGCGTCGGGCGCAGGCTTCTTCACACTCGTTGCAGTGGATGCACAGGTCCAGGTCGATGACGAGTACCTCCGTGCCTTCGATGACGCCGCCACCAACCAGCGCACGGAGTCCAGCTCGTGCCTCGGCAGTAGAGCTTTGCTGCGAGGTTTCGGCCTGTACCTGCTGAATGGGTGCAAAGAAACCGGTTTGCGCGGCTGCCGCGGCCTCAACATATTGTTGGAGGCGTGCATTGAAGCGTTGTCCAACTTCGGGATAGCGAGCGAAAAAAGGTAGTAGTATTTGGCGCGGCACCTCGGCTACAGCGACGCGGTTAATGGAACTGACTGTAACGGCACCGCCATCGCCAAGCAGGTCGAGACCACCCACGAAATAGTCTCCGCTCTGACGATAGGCAATGATGCGTTCAGCAGATTTTGCCTGGCCCGTTCCGGCCTTTGTGTGCCGCGCTACCTTGACAAATCCCTCTAAGAGGATGTGTAGCGACTCCCGTGCTGGCTTGCCAGCGCTATCCTCGCTGAAGAGTTGGTCGTCGCGATCAAAGCGTTTGACCTGAGCTTGTTCGGCAATCTGGCGGATATCGACGTCCGAGACACCTTGAAAGAGGGCCATGCGTTTGAGGATCAACTCGATGGAGCGGGTGTTATTCAGTTTTTCAAAGAAGCTTCGTACCTCTGGCACGATCTCCATTAAGCGTTGCATGACTTGCTCTGGCACTTCGAGTATCACGGCGGAGGTCTGTGTGCGAGCGGTCGCATTGCGCTGTTGACCAGTAAGCATACCGCGCTCACCGATATATTCGCCGCGGCGCATGATCGCCACGGGAAGCTCGCGACCATCGGGCGCGGCGGTGGAGAGTTCGACACGCCCTTCCAGAATATAGTAGATGCTGCGACCAAATTCGCCCTCGTGGATGAGCGCGGTGCCCGGTACCTGTGTCAGTAGTTTCGAGGTGGCAACAACGTGGAGCAGGTAGTTGTCAGGTACCAGAGCGGCATCGCTGAACATTGGTTGCTCGCGCAGGCGGCTGAGGAGGAGTTGGAGGTTCCAACCTTGTGGCAGGTAGTTGAAGATGCGGTTCAAATCGACCGTGCCATCCCAGGAAATGCCGAGTCGCTGCTTGAGCGAGAGCATCAGCAGGTCGCGGTGGTTATCGACGGGACAGACGGGGACGCAGGAGCCACACATCACGCATTCATCGGTGAAACGTGCAACGTGGGGCGCGATATCATCGGAGATGGTCGCACGGTTGAGATCAGCGATATTGACCGTAGAGGACATGGGTATCGGACAGGCGCGCATACAGCGATCACAACCGATGCACATATCGATCTCGAAACGCACCTCTTGTTCGGTAAAGGGGCGCAAATCGCTGCGATGTTCGATGCCCACCACCAGGGACGATTTTTTTGAAGATTGTATCTGCATAAAGCCTCCACAAACGACTTCTTTTAGAAGGACTTGCCACAGGTTGTACAGAAACGTGCATGAGGGGCATTCGCCGCGCCACAGTGGCGGCAGGTAGTGCTGGCCTCGTGCAACGGTATAACTGGTGGTGAAGCGACAGGCCCTATTGGCCCTCCTGACCCTACTGGTTGAGCCACTTTCGCGGGTCTACTTACCTGCTGATTTCTCGCTCCCACGTCAATGAAGTACAGTAGTGTGCCACCGATGGTGATGCGATCTCCATGCGAGAGCAGGTAGGGATTGTCAATTTTGGCCTGGTTGACGATGACGCCGTTGCTGCTGCCCAAGTCGGCGATGTAGTAGCCGTCAGGGCCCTGGAAGACTTCGGCATGTTTGCGTGACGCGACCACGTCGTTCAGAACAATATCGGCCTTTTTGTCACGACCAAGGACAGTGCGCTGACCTTTTTTGAGCAACGATACGACTGGCTGACCTTTGGTAACGATGATGAGGGCGGGAGCCTGATCGAACGTAGCAACGACGGTGGCAGGAATAGAGGTGGTCGCCCCTGGCAATTGCAGAGAACCATCGGCATTTATTACGGGCTGACCTAGCGGTGGGGGTGCCTGGCCAGCAACGAAGATACTCGTTTTCATTTCGTGCAGCATGGTGAGGCCAAGGATAGAGGCTTTGTCTTTGCGTCCTACTGACGGTGCTTGAGGAGCATTCGTGCGCATCTGGAATTTCAACTGCACGAGTTTGCCGAAGCGGAGCAGATCGCCCTCTTTTAGGATATACACGCTGCCTGGGGTCACGGGCACTTCATTGACGAAGGTGCCATTGGTACTGCCGAGATCATGCAACACGTATTGTCCGTTGGCGTAGCTGATCTCAGCGTGACGGCGCGAGACGGAGGTGTGATCTATACGCAGATAAACACCTTCCTGACGACCAATGGTCATCGTTTTGGTCTGACTGAGTTTGGTTTCTTGCAGTTGTGGCAAGGCAGATTGGGCAGTCTGGGCCACAGGCACAAGTACGGCCTCGCTGGTTGTTTGCGGCTGGGCCACAGTATAGAGCGTGGGTAGGCCAGTGCCAGTATAGGCTACCTGTTTCATCGCTTCATCGCCTGAGCGGCTCACGCCTAATAGTGCGGGTGGCACTCCCTGTTTATCGAGCCAGTTATCGAGCTGAAAATTTTCCGCGTAGAGAGATGATGCCACGGGCGAGAGATTCACTTGGTGATCAATGGCGCGTTTGAAAGCGAGCACACCTTTACGCTTGCCCAGCGCGATCATACCGACTGGGATGCCATTTTTCAGAATGGCCTTGCGATACGTACGCGGCTGTGGGTCGGCGATGAGTTCCTGGTACCCTTGGCCGCCTTTGGGGACGCTGGTCAGCCCGACGGAGGCAAAGTCCAGGCCATATAAGAAGGTGGCATTATAGAATGTGCCTGGGCGGAAAGGTCGGCTGTCGTCCAGCAGGTCGAGCATGCTATAGGCCGCGGCGCGGGCCTGTTGCACGGCTGGGTACCACTGACCGATGACGCGTGTGCGCCCGGTCGCGCTATCGGTTGTTTCCAGCACATCATCGGCGGCATAGATATCGGGTGCGCTAGTACGCATCGCACCATCAACTTTGACACCGCGTCCACAGGGGATGCCGCTGCCCTTAATAAAATCGATAATGGGCTCAACACCGATGGCAATGATGACCATCTCACAAGGAATGCGCGTGCCGCGTGTGGTGACTACCCCTGCGACCTGCCCCTGCTTGCCCGTGATCTCGGCAATTTCCTCCTCGATGTGGACATCGACGCCGTCGCGTCTTTCCTGTTGTAGCACCAGGTCTGAGGCAGTAGGATCGAGCACTTCTGACCAGAGGGTGCGTCGGCGCAGCAGATGGATGACCTGGTAGCCACGATGCCGCAAGGTCTCGATGGTTTCCAAGGCTAGCGTACCACTGCCACTAACGACAACGCGGCGAATATCATTGAGGCGTGCCAAGACTTCCTGGTAATCGGCGACGGTACGCAGGGTGGTGACGCCTTGCAGTTCGTTGCCAGGACAGGAGAGTCGGCTGGCTCGCGCACCGTTGGCAAGCAGAAGACGGGAGTAGCCCAACTGTTGACCGCTTTGCAACTGCACGGCGTGCTGTCCCGCCTGGATGGATGTGACGCGACCCGGAATAAAACGAATATTCTGCTCTTGGTAAAAGCTGCTTGGTCGCGCCCATAATTTCTCCGTATGAACGCGCCCCGCCAGGTAGTCCTTCAGTGCCGGTCGATAATAGACTGGAAAGGGGTCTTCGGCAATGACGGTGATGTCTGCCGCCGAATTTTCATCGCGCAGAATTTCGGCGGCGGTTACACCAGCAATGCCGTTGCCTATAATGAGATAGGACAGTTGCTCGATCATTTTTTCTCTCCAAGAGTACGGGCCGATAATGAGGTTTTACACATGTATGTGAATATCCTCCCAACGGGACGGGCCGATACATCGGCGGTGGCGGCGATAAATCGCGCCCTACGATATGCTAACTAGTGGTGATGGTATTATCGGCGTTGACTGTGATTTTAATGGGCGCGAGTGGTGTTTGTGCTGGGCCTTGGACGACGGCGGCATTTTTGGCAGGGTCAAATGTTGCGCCGTGGCATGGACATTCAAGCAGTTTATCGGTGGAATTGTAGCTGACGGCACAACCGGCATGGGTACAGGTTGAGTCAAAGGCGACAAAGCTATTGTTGGTGAGATGAACGATGACGCCTGGATTGCTTTGACCGGAAATGGAAAACGTCTTCGAGCCGTTGACTGGAATATCGGTGGTTTTGGCAACGACCGTTCCGGTGTGTCCAGTGGCAGGGGTTGAGGACGTTGAGGACGTTGTAGATGTTGTGGGTTGCTTAGCGGTGGTCGAGGTAGAGCCGTTCGTGTCAGTAACTGCTGTATTCGTTGAAGTTGTACCTGCCAGGAAGTGGCGACCAAAGAGTCCAACGGCTGAAACCGCGGCTACGGCTCCGACACCGACGACAACTGTGACCAGGACACGGCGTCGCGAGATGGTGCCACTTCGTGTGGGTCTGCGCGTGGATGCAGTGCTTTTAGCCACGATGGGTGGCGTAACGAGCGGTGGTGTGACGACATCCGGTACGGACACAAACAATGGCGGACGCGCGGTATCCTGGGGTGCGACGATTTGGTGGTAGGCATTGGCCAGGGCAAGCGGCTGACGAAACCGTTGCGCTGGGTCTTTTGCCAGGGCGTTGGACATAAAGCTATCCAGTTGCGCTGGAACGTTCCGCACCTGCGTACTGAGCAAAGGTACTGGTGCCTGAAGGTGCTTCTGCATCACTTCCTCATAGCTGTTACCAGTGAAGACTCGTTGGCCTGTCAGTAAGTGATATAAAACCGCTCCCAGCGCATAGGTATCGGTGTAGATATCGACTGGCTTACCGAGCAGTTGTTCGGGGGCACTACTCTCGCTGCTGCCATAGTAGCGAAACCCTTGTCCATCCGGGTAACTCAGTTCGAGCATACGCAAGACACCAAAGTTGGCGACCTGCAACCGAGGTGGATTTGATGGTGTAGCCTCAATGTAGATACCATCGGTGGTCAGGTTGCGGTGCAGGATGGCATGCTGGTGCGCATACTCAAGGGCGTCAGCGATTTGATCTACAAAGCGGCTAGCCATGAGGGGTGCGATAGGCCCATGCTGCGCAAGATGGGCGCGCAATGAGTAGAGCGATGACCGATACGGTGACACAAGGTAAGGCATACCTTGATAATTGCCATAATCAAGGAGTGGGAGGATGGCAGGATGTTGTAAGGCGGCAATTTGGTTTGCCTCCTGCTGAAAACGTCCCAGATAGACGAGACGAGCTTCCGCGGGAAGGGTGGCTGGCGTGTCCAGGAGACGCACTAGGTACTGGTTTTGGGCCGTGGGTGTGCTGGCAATAAAAAGCGGCCCGAGTTTACTGCGCTCAAGGAGCTGTTCCAGGCGATAGTTTCCCAGTATTGTCCCGACCAATTTGTTAAAAGATGAATTCTCAATCATAAGGTTACCTCTATCAGTCTGTTGCATGTTTGACCTGATCAGTACTGCTATATTATAACCTCATTAAGGTATAAATGTGTGCGTAAGATTACCCAATTCCACTTATTAAGCGCAGAAAGTACTATTCAAGAGTGAAATGGGTAAGATTGCGCATACGGTTAAGAGAAGCATACGGGTATGCTTCAGTCAGAAGCAACTGAATAGTAGCTCTTTATTAAGGAGGAAGTTTTTTTATGAAGCGTATACCTTTGACGCGCCGTTTCCTTTTGATTGGCGGCATGCTCGCCGCCCTAGCTCTGCTCGCCACTGCCTTTGCTTATCCGCTTGGGGCAAGTTCTACCGCCCGTCAGATACGGAGCCAGGCTTTCCAACCTAAGACGTTGCAGCAGATGGTGCAGACGCATCAACTGGCCTCGAGCGTTCAGGTGCTGGCGTCACAGGCTCCAAGTGTCATTGTGCAATTCCCGCTCTTTCCCAGCGGATTGAAGAAAGCGTTCCCCAAGGCTAGTGGAGTGGTGACGATTGTCGAGGGCAATCCCGCGGTCAGTCTGTTTGACACGGTGACGGTTGACGTCTCCAACATGCCACCCGATATCACTTTTACGATCTTTTTTATCGAGCTCGCCAACAAGCCTTTCGGGCACGTGGAGTATGTTGCCGATCTGCATACGCGTTCGAATGGCAATGGTGATGTCACGTTCCAAGCGATAACGTTGGTAGCTTTTGCGATGGATGCAAGCTCACCAGGAACGTCACAGGATCAAAGTGGCATAGCCTCTGGTACACAACTTGAGCACCTGGGCATGTGGTTTTCCTCGTTACAAGATGCTCAGAAAACTCTGGGAGATACGACACTAAAAGGCACACCGTTTGATGGTGGCAATCCAGCTCTGCATGCTGGCCCGCAGGCGCTGACCGATGGTCAGACCGCTCCAGTATACTAGTATGCACGGGCCGATAAATCGGCGATGGCGGCGATAAATCGCGCCCTACGATTAACCCTACGATTATAAGGAGTTTATTATGCCATTATTGCAACATATGCGGTGGGTAGTTACTGCATTTCCCGTGCTGCTGGTCATGCTTTTGATGCTGACACCACAGGTACATGCGGCTAGCAGCGCGGTTGACCAAGCACACAATCGTAACGCTGCTCAGCATGCGCTTGTGCCAAATAATCCCTATGTCCAACAAAGGCGGCAAATGGTGCAAAGTGGGAAATTAGCACCCACTACCTCTGTGCTTGATTCGCTGCCACCAACGCTCATCGAACAATTTCCATTGGTGCCGAGTGGCATCAAAGCGGCTTTTCCTAACGCTACAGGACTGGTCACGATAGTGGTTGGTAGCCATGATGACAGTACCTCCAATACCGTGACGGTGGATGTAGAGCACATGCCACCCAACATCACCTTCACCATTTTCTTCATTGAACTGGCCAATAAGCCCTTTGGGAATGTGGAATACGTGGCCGATCTTACAACACGGGGCGATGGAAGTGGAGAAACGATCTTCCAGAATATTGCGACCCTGGCGTTTGCGATGGATGCCCGCAATCCAGGCACATCGACGGACAATCATGAGGGGCCAACTTCTGGCGTCAACCTTGAGCACCTGGGCATGTGGTTCTCTTCGCTACAGGACGCGCAGAAAGTTCTGAACAATGACTCACTGACAGGAACCATTTTTGATGGCGGGAATCCACCACTTCATGCTGGTCCGCAGGCGATGACCGATGGGCAAACGGCCCCGGTGTTTTAGATGTCCGAGCAATGGGTTTTTTAGAAGGAGAACACTTTATGTTCAGACCGTTAGTACGCGCACCCAGGGCCTCTACGACACCGCGCTCGGCCCTCACGCTGATAGTTTTCATACTGCTGGGCATCTTGCTTGGTGCTTGCGATAGTCCATTTGCTGGCAATACAGCACAGCCTACTACGGGTACAACCGCGGTGAGCAGCCAACCGGTATTCCCGACGACACCGTTGGCTTTGCGGGTGCCTACCTTTGCTACGACTGGACAAGAGGCCCCAACAGTCAAGGTGCTTTCGTCCGCCGACCCTACCTTGATTATCCAGTTTCCGTTGTTTCCGTCGGGCATTAAAACGCTCTTCCCCGATGCCACGGCACTGGTCACGGTTTTTCAGAACCCTAACACGAATGACTTTGATACGGTGACGGTTGATGTGCAGCATATGCCACCCAACGTCAAGTTCACCGTTTTCTTCACAGAACTAGCGGGGAAACCCTTTGGGCACGCGGAGTACGTGGGAGATGTGATTACGCGCGGCGATGGTAGCGGCGAATCGGTTTTCCATTTGATTACCTTTGTCGCCTTTGCTGCCGATAATCGTCACCCCGTCACTTCAAATGATCAAACGGGCCTGGCTTCGGGCGTCCAACTGGAGCACGTGGGGATGTGGTTCGATGGGCTGAATAGTGCTTTAGATGTTTTGAAGAATCGTAGCCTCACGGGTACACCTTTCGATGGCGGTTTTGGGCCGCTGCACGCAGGACCGCAGGCAATGACAGATGGGCAAACGTTGCAAGTGATTTAGGCTGTAGCCACAACGGTGAGCGCACTAAGCTGCTTGCAGCTTTGTGCGCTCACGTTGTGGCTACAAAGATGCATAATCACCGAACGAATTCAGAGTATAGCTTGCAGAAAGTGTATATGGTATACTTGGTTCATCGCTCCTAATTAGACTTTGGCGTTTTTGAGGGATGTGTGATATGACTCAAGACATTGATGTTGATGAGAGTCGTGCTGATCTCATTGCGAACCTGCAAGTGCAGGCTGATGAGTTGACACAACTGAACCGCATCGCGATAGCACTTACTTCCGAGTTTGACTTGAAGCGGCTGTTGCAGATGATTACTGATGCGGCGCGTAAAGTGACCTCCGCTCAATATGCTGCTTTCTTCCTCATACCCGAAATTGCGGGTGAGAATACCACTCAACCTGCCAATAAGGTGATTTTCAATCTGGCAGCCATCTCCGGGGCTACTCCTGCGATCGAAAATCATTTTTTGCACCTGGGGCCTGTAGAGGGGATCGGTCTTTTGCAGCCCATTTTTTGGGAGGGTGCATCGATTGTCGTGGATGACGTGCTTAAAGACCCACGCTATGTTGGTGTACCACGCGGGCATATTCCTGTGCGTAGCTTTTTAGGGGTGCAACTGCGAACACGCGAAGGAACTATCCTGGGTGCATTCCTGATAGGTGATACGCGTCCTTCGCGCTTCAATAGCCGCCACGTGGAACTGATCGAAGCATTGAGTGCGCAGGCGGCGGTGGCTATTCATAATGCACAGCTTGTGGCGCGCGAACGGCAAGCGATGGAGCAGTACGCGGCGCAATTGGAACGCGAAGTCTGTGAGCGCACGGCTGAATTGGAGCGGCGCAACCTGGAGTTGAGCAAGTTTGCTGCCGACATGCAAACGCTGCACCATGAACTCACCGAGGCGCAGAAGCGGCAGATGCTGGCAGACGATCGAAGTCGCATTGCGCAGGAATTACATGACCGGGTGCAGCAAACGTTATTTACGGTTGGCTTGAAAGCTGAATGGCTGATAGGGCACTTGTCTGCCGAATCCGCAGCTATTCCACAATTGCGCACAATCAAACAACTGGCCTCATTAGGCAATGCACAGGTACGAGATGCCATTTTTGCCCTCTCGCTCATGGAACTAGTGGAGGGTGGTTTGGTGCATATGCTCTACCACTTGATCCATGATCTACGTGAATCTTCATCTATAGAGGCCGATCTGGTGGTAGCTGAACTTGCTGTGCAGTTACCGAAGCGTATTGAGAGTACGCTCTTTACTATTGCGCAGGAGGCCCTATCGAATGTACGACGCCATGCGCGGGCAACGATAGTGATTGTGACAGTACAAATCACCGCTGAACAAGCGATGATAGTGGTACAGGATAATGGCGTTGGCCTTTCGCCGCAGACCATGCAGACGTATCGAGGAAACGCAACGCATCTTGGATTGAAGGGAATGCGCAATCGACTGGAAGAACTGGGTGGACAGTTCTTCTTATTGAATGGTGAAGAGGGTGGATTGATTGTAAAGGCGGTGGTACCGCTATGATTAATCTATTGATCATTGACGATCATGAGATGGTACGCGAGGGGCTCAAGGCAATATTACTGTCTGAGCCTGATTTCGCTATTGTCGGCAATGCTGCCAACGCGGAACAAGCGTTGGCATTGATTGAGCGTTTGCGACCTGATATCGTCTTACTGGATATCAGACTGCCCGGCGTGAGCGGCGTTGAAGTTTGCCGTATCGTCACAGAGCAGTATCCCGAAACCGGGGTCATCATATTAACCACTTTTACCGATGAAAACCTGATCGAACAGTGTATTAAGGCGGGAGCGCGCGGCTTCATCGTCAAAGATATTGAGCGCTTTGACCTTAAACGTGCGATACGGGCGGTAGCGCGTGGAGAGGGAGCCATAGATACCAAGGCCGCAGGAGCAGTGATGGCCCAGTTGCGTCGTAGGCCGCAGTCAAGCCAGGAACCATCTCCTGAACAACTCAGTTCTCAACAAATCATCATATTACGCCTCGTCGCCCAAGGCCTTTCCAGCCGGGAGATTGCCACACAACTCTACCTCAGTGAAAACACCGTCAAAGGGTATGTACAGGAGATTCTGCACCGCCTTGGTGTGAAGAATCGAACCGAAGCGGTGATGGTTGCCGTCAAACAAGGGTGGCTGTAACCTCCATTGGTATGCTTTAGATTACCTCCAAAAGGAGGTAACATCTTTAGGCAGTGAGGTATATACTGTAATTTGTCAGGGATTTGCACACTTTGACACGATTTCCTCCCTATCGGTCTAGCGTTACATTCCGATGAAGCGCAGGAACATGCGCATCTGTAGGCCTTGCGAGTTTTGCGGGCCTGTGACTGTTTAATGGAGGTGACATTTTGATTCCTGGTTCCTTTGACTATGTAGTCGCGAACAGCGTTAAAGAAGCTGTTGCGCTATTGGAACAACATGGCGACGAAGCCAAAATCCTCGCAGGCGGTCAAAGCCTTATTCCTATCATGCGATTCCGCATAGCAAGGCCTTCAGTCTTGATTGATATCAATCGTATTCCTGATCTGGAGTATATTGAAGAGGCCGATGGCACTCTGCATATTGGCGCGTTAACCCGTGAGGCAGCACTAGATACTTCTGCCCTCATTCGTAGTCGATACCCTATTTTGTTAGATACTTCTTCGGTAGTGGCAGATCCGGTTGTGCGCAACTGGGCCACAGTGGGCGGCAACATTGCCCATGCAGATCCGGCTAATGATCATCCCGCAACCATGTTAGCTTTGGGGGCACAAGTCGTGGCTGTTGGCCCAGAAGGTCAGCGACTCATTCCTATTGATGAGTTTTTCTCCGATTCGTCTTTCGAGACCACGCTCCATGCCAATGAACTCTTACAAGAGATCCGTGTGCCAGCACCCGCGGCCCGCAGTGGAAGCGCGTATATTAAGCTGGAGCGTAAAGTTGGAGATTATGCTATCGCGGGTGTCGCGGCCTCAGTCACGTTGGATGACACAGGAAACGTGGCGCGTGCAGGTATCGCTTTAACCAATGTTGGACCGACTCCTTTGCGAGCGCGTGATGCTGAACAAGCACTGCTTGGGAAGGCGTTAGATGACGCCAGTATTCACCAAGCGGCTGATCTTGCCGCGGCCGCAGCGAACCCAGCGAGCGATTCGCGCGGTTCTGCTGACTACAAACGTGCGATGGTCCGAACACTGACAGTGCGTACGCTGCGCAAGGCACTGGGCCGCATTACAGGAGAGGAATAGAATGAGCAAACATACCATTACCGTGACCATTAACGGAACAGCCTACGAGGATACGGTTGAAGCGCGAATGTTGCTTGTGCATTGGCTACGCGACAAATTGGGCTTGACGGGCACACATATTGGTTGTGATACCACCAGTTGTGGGGCTTGCACCATTATCGTAGATGGGAAGGCGACCAAGTCTTGTTCCATGTTCGCGGTACAGGCCAATGGGCGTCAGTTAATGACCGTTGAGGGCCTGGAACAGAACAACAAACTGCACCCGTTGCAGGAAGGTTTCCACGAGGAACATGCCTTGCAATGTGGTTATTGCACGCCAGGGATGATGATGACGAGCCTGGCTCTTTTGCAGAGTAATCCCAATCCCAGCGAGCATGAGATTCGTGTGGGCATCTCCGGCAATCTTTGTCGCTGCACAGGCTATGTCAATATCGTCAAAGCCGTTCAGTATGCGGCGGAGAAAATGCAGGCAAGTGAGCAGGTTCCGGTGGCGGCCGGCGAAGGAGGAGGCGAGTAATGGCAACCGAAGTATTCACACATGGCTTAGGAGAATCTTACAAGCGCAAGGAAGATGCTCGCTTCATTCGTGGGCAGGGAAACTATGTTGATGACGTCCAGCTCAAAAACATGCTGTTCGGAGACATTGTGCGCAGTCCCTATGCCCACGCGCTGATCAAAAATGTTGATATTAGCAAAGCAATGGCAGTACCCGGAGTAGTGGCGGTAATTACTGGTAAAGACCTGGCGGCGGCTGGATTAGCCTGGATGCCAACGCTTTCTGCCGACATGCAGGCGGTACTGGCCTTGGAAAAAGTTCATTTCCAAATGCAGGAAGTTGCTTTTGTGGTTGCTACCAGCCGTTATGCTGCCGCCGATGGAGCCGCTGCCGTCGAGGTTGACTACGAGCCGCTACCCGTGCTCGTTGATCCCAAGAAGGCCTTGCTACCCGGCGCGCCATTGTTGCGCCCTGATAAGCAAGAGAAACAACCCACCAACCAGATTTATCACTGGGAGACAGGCGATCGCGCAGGAACTGACGCGGCCTTTGTCGAGGCCGAGGCAAATGGCATCGTCGTCGAGCAGAATATGTATATCCCGCGCATTCATCCCGCGCCAATCGAGACGTGTGGCTGTGTGGCGGACTTCAATAAAACCACAGGCAAGCTCACGGTCTGGCTGACATCGCAGGCACCGCATGCACACCGTACCCTCTTTGCGATTGTGGCTGGTTTGCCGGAACATCGTATTCGCATTATCTCACCAGATATTGGTGGTGGCTTTGGCAACAAAGTACCAATTTATCCAGGCTATGTGTGCGCAGTCGTTGCATCGCTAACAACGGGAAAACCTGTCAAGTGGATCGAAGATCGCACCGAGAACTTGAGCAGTACAGGCTTTGGTCGCGACTACCACATCAAGGCAGAGATTGCCGCCGATAAGGATGGTACGGTGCAGGCGTTGCGCGTCCATACGCTGGCGGATCACGGCGCATTTGATGCCGCCGCTCAACCTACCAAATTTCCTGCTGGTCTGTTCCACATTTGCACAGGCTCGTATGACTTTAAGCACGCCTTTGTCGATGTCGATGCCGTCCATACCAATAAGGCACCAGGCGGAATAGCCTATCGGTGCTCATTCCGTGTGACGGAGGCATCGTATCTGATCGAGCGTATGATGGATACGTTAGCGCATGAAATGGGGAAAGACCCGGCGGAATTGCGGCTGCAAAACTTTATTCAGCCGGAAGCGTTCCCCTATCGCTCTGCCCTCGACTGGACCTACGATAGCGGCAACTACGAGGCGGCACTACGGCTGGCGATGAAAAATATCGACTACGAAGGGCTACGCCGCGAGCAGTTGGAGAAGCGAGAGCGTGGTGAATTGATGGGCATTGGCATCTCCTCCTTCACCGAAATCGTCGGTGCTGGCCCTGGCAAGCATTTTGACATCGCTGGCATCCAGATGTTCGATAGTTGTGAGATACGTGTCCACCCGACGGGCAAGATTCTGGCGCGCATCGGTGTACAGACGCAGGGGCAAGGACACGAAACAACCTTTGCGCAGATAATAGCCGCCGAGCTGGGTATGTCGCCAGATGATATTGATGTCGAGCATGGCGATACAGATACCGCTCCATATGGACTGGGAACGTATGCCAGCCGCAGCACGCCTGTAGCGGGTGCAGCGACTTCTTTGGCGGCGCGCAAGGTGCGTGATAAAGCCAAGAAGATCGCGGCCTATCTGCTTGAGGTAGGCGAAGAGGACCTGGAGTGGGAGCCGGGACGTTTCTTTGTCAAGGGAGCACCTGGCAAAGGGAAAACGATCCAGGAACTGGCTTTCGCGGCCTATACCAATTGCCCACCGTATCTGGAGCCGGGCCTGGAGGCGGTAAACTACTATGACCCACCCAACCTAACCTATCCTTTCGGCAGCTACATCTGCGTGGTAGATATCGACCGTGGCACCGGGCAGGTGCATATTCGTCGCTTTATGGCGGTGGATGACTGCGGCGTAATCATCAACCCAATGGTCGTCGAGGGGCAGATTCACGGTGGCCTGACGCAAGGGCTCGCTCCGGCGATGTTCGAGGAGATCACATTTGACGATAATGGCAACATTACGGGCGGTAACTTCCAGGACTACCTGATCCCCACATCGATGGAGACGCCACACTGGGAGACTGACAAGACGGTAACGCCTTCTCCGCATCATCCTATTGGGGCGAAAGGGGTAGGTGAGTCACCCACGGTTGGTGCGCCACAAGCGATTGCTAACGCGGTTGTGGACGCGCTGGCTCATGTTGGTGTACGACATATCGATATTCCGCTCACGCCTTCGAAGGTGTGGAATGTCCTTAAAGAAAAAGGGCTAACGGCTGACTAGTCATAGAGTGGATGCGCTGGCACTATGTGTCCCGTCTGGGATGCATAGTGCCAGCGCGACCACGCTATGCATGGCTTTTTCAGGAGAGAACCATGTCTAATGCTCTAATTGACCTTGCTTATCAACTGGCGCACACGGAGGAATCGTTTGTGCTCGCTACTGTGGTATGGTGTGAGAAGCCGACTTCCGCTAAACCGGGAGCACAGGCCATTATTCAAGCCAATGGCAAGATAACGGGTTGGATTGGTGGAAGTTGCACGCAAAGTGTTGTGCTACGCGAAGCCGCCCGCCTGCTGCATGATGGGGGGGAGGCCTATCTTATGCGCATAGGTGCATTTGACAGGGGTATGACACGTAGCGATATACGCGTCTTTCCGATGGCATGTGCCAGCGGCGGGGCAGTGGATGTTTATATGGAACCACATCTTCCTCAGCCCAAGCTTTTGTTGATAGGTGATTCGCCAGTTATTGCCGCGCTCAGTCGTTTAGCAACGGTACTCGATTTTGCGGTAACGCAGTTACACAATGATGACTTGAGTCAGGTGCAGATCAGTACACAGACATACGTCCTTGTTGCTACTCATGGACACTATGATGAAGAGGCGTTGGCGCAGGTTTTACGAAGTCCTGCCCACTATGTTGGCATGGTTGGTAGCCGCAAACGTGCAGAAGCGTGCCGCGCTTACTTGCGTTCCGTTGGTTTAACCGAGGATCAGATTGGTCGACTGCGTACACCTGTCGGGCTTGATCTGGGGGCCATCACTCCGGAGGAAATCGCGGCCAGCATTCTGGCGGAGCTCGTGCTCGTGCGTCGGCGTGGCTTAGCGCGGGAAGAGAAGAGTACGTCTGCTGCTATGCAAGAAGAGGCAAGGATTGAAGAAAGCGTAATCGCGGTTAGAGAGACGGCAGTTGATCCTGTCTGTGGTATGGATGTGGAAATAGCCAGTGCCCGCCATCACAGTAAACTTGCTGACCAGGACTATTATTTCTGCTGTCCCGCTTGCAAACGGTTGTTTGAAGGAAATTCACAAGCCTATCTTGTGCCGCAGCAGTAAAATAGAACAGAACACAATGAGGCGCAAGCTGGTGGTCACTGT
>JBBQXY010000135.1:0-16670 GCA_038209195.1 Ktedonobacterales bacterium
CGTTCCTGCGCAACTCCGGCCGCGCAGCCCATCCATTGGTGGGCAACGGTCCGGCAGAGCACGGTATGACATTCTGGCGCTTCGTCTTTGGTGGTGGGCTGGCTCTACCATGGCTGCTCCAAACATTCGCGCTACTCAGTCGCGGCCCCCGCAGACGCAATACTGGCAGAGGGATATTACTATCCCTGCTCGTCCTCGTAGGCGGCTATTTCCTACGCCGCACAATAATTGAAGCCGGCCACACCTCCAGCAGGGATGCGCGTACTACGTTGTGGAATGCTAAGAAGTAGAGAGCGTCTTGCTTCAACTTTCTAACTTTCTGACACCCTCTTCGTAAATGTGATAAGGTATGCTTAACATATTCAAATCACTACAATATTAAGAGAAGGGGGAGAAGGATGGAGGAATCACGTACTACCAGCAATCCCGATCCAACCGCCAAGAGAACCACCGGGAAACTTCCGGTTGAGAATAGCGTCAATAATGGCACCAATACAGTACCTCCCGCCGCTACCAGCAATGGGCAAATTGCCCTTGATAGCACGACGCCTAAACCAGCAAACGAGAGCCTGCAACTCGTCGTCATCGAGGGCTTTCAGGTAGGGCGTGGTGTTGCGCGCATCGATCCCAGCGATATAGCAAAACTGGGCTGTCAACCGGGCGATATCATTATGATCACCGGTTCACGTACCACGGCGGCCAAAGTTGTACCCAGTGCCATGGTTGATCGCGGTCAACAGACCATCCAGATGGATAGCCAGGTGCGACAGAATAGCTCGTCGGGCCTGGGCGAGCGCATTAGCGTTCACAAAGCCAAAGTACAAAACGCTGAGAAGGTCACATTGTTACCGTTGAGTGGTGGTGCGCCCATTCAGGAGAGCGACCTGCAATATATCGCCCGGTATCTGGTCGGTCTACCCATCACTATTGGCGATTTGCTGCGCGTCGGCACACCGGGTGCCGCGCCACGCGAGTTCTTGATTATCGGCACCACACCCGCCACACCCAGCTACACCATTCAGAAGCCCAATACCGGTAATCTCAACCCGGTATTACCTCCTGTCCAACCAACGCCCGTGGCTGAAATTGAGGCGGTACTCGTACAGCCCGGCACCATTGTGCGAGCACAGGCCAGGGGCGCATCCCAAGGCGGTGCGCCTGGGCGCGTCAGCTACGAGGATATCGGAGGGCTGGGCAAAGAACTACAGCGCATTCGGGAAATGATCGAACTACCCTTGAAGTATCCGGCGGTTTTTGACCGCCTGGGCGTTGAGCCACCCAAGGGCGTACTGCTCTTTGGCCCTCCCGGAACCGGCAAGACCTTAATTGCCCGTGTCGTAGCGGCTGAAACCAACGCCTTTTTCTCCATCATCAACGGCCCTGAAATCGTCAATAGCGTCTATGGAGCCAGCGAATCGCGCCTACGTGAGGTCTTCCAGGAGGCGCAACGCCGCGCACCGAGCATCATCTTCATCGACGAGTTGGACGCCATCGCGCCCAAACGAGCCGAGGTAGTTGGTGAGCTTGAGCGGCGCATCGTTGGGCAACTGCTCACCTTGATGGATGGTATGAACTCGCGTGGGCAGGTCATGGTCATTGCCGCGACCAACCAGCCCAACGCGCTCGATCCTGCCCTACGCCGACCCGGTCGCTTCGACCGTGAAATTTCGCTGCGCGTACCCGATGTGCGTGGGCGAGCAGAAATATTGCGCATCCACTCCAAGAATGCTGCCATGGCCAACGATATTGACCTGACTCGCATCGCTCAACTGACCCCTGGCTTTGTCGGTGCAGACCTGGAATCGCTCTGCCGCGAAGCAGCGATGATCGCCTTGCGCCGCGTGTTACCATATATCGATTATCAACGCGGCTATATCCCCTACGAGACACTGGTTAACCTGAATATCACGATGGCTGACTTCCAGGCAGCCCTGCGCGAGGTTGAACCTTCGACCACCCGCGAGGTCTACGTTGAAGTGAGTGATACGTCCTGGGACGACATTGGTGGCTTAGAGAAAACCAAGACCCTGCTCACCGAGGGCGTGGAATGGCCCTTGCGCTACCCCGAAGTGTATGCCAGTGCGAAAGTTGAGGCTCCACGCGGTGTGCTGCTCGCCGGCCCTCCCGGCTCAGGCAAAACGCTGATCGCACGCGCCCTCGCCAACCAGTGCGAGGCCAGCTTCATCTCCATTAAGGGGCCAGAACTGCTTTCCAAGTGGGTCGGCGAGGCCGAGAAGGGCATTCGCGAGGTCTTCCGCCGCGCCAAACAGGCCGCACCATGCATCGTCTTCTTTGATGAAATCGACTCGCTGGCCCCACGCCGTTCCGGCGATATGGATCGCAATATGGGCAACGGAGTCATCGCGCAATTGCTCACCGAGATGGATGGCATCGAGGGGCGCGAAGGGGTCATCGTCATCGCCGCGACCAATCGACCCGAATTGATCGATCCCGCCCTCTTGCGCCCCGGTCGCTTCGACCTGATCGTAGAGTTGGAATATCCGAACGAAGAGGGAAGACAAGCCATTTTCGCGGTCCATACCCGTGGCAAACCCCTTGCCCCCGACATCAGTATGGCGGAATTGGCCAGCTTGACCCCCGGTCGCAGCGGCGCGGATATCGAGGCCATTTGCCGCCGCGCTTCACTGCTCGCATTACGCGAATGGATTTCGCCTAAACTGGCGTTGAGCCGTGTACAGGTGACGGAAGCAGCCGAAGAAGAGAATTTGGGCGGTGACCACGCAAACACTGGCACCCAGGTTGACAGCAATGGTGTGCCTGTCTTGCCCACCAATCGCTTCATCATTCGCCCTGAACATTTCGCACGCGCGATTGACGAGCAGCGCGAACGCTATAACGTGCAGGAAGAGGCCGAAGCAGCCATCGCCCGCAAAGACGCGGGACGCCAACGCCTGATCGATATGGCGGCGAATATGAATACTATGGATGGCGGTAATCCCTCCAAACCGCCGTTAAGCGGCTTCCGCCTCTGGCTGGCCCGCCTCTTCGGACTCGTTCCGCGCGAGATAGGGTAAGTCGCTCCCATCCATAGCCGTTTGACACCAGGGCGACCGCAAGGGATCGCCCCTACTATATTCGCCTCGCCTTTTCCCTGGGAAGCGGCTCTGCGAGCCGTGTCGTGTATAGTAGGGGCGATCCCTTGCGGTCGCCCTGGCGGGGAATTGAACCGCTTATCAATCCTTAACTTCATGCCTATGGGGGCGATCCCTTGCGGTCGCCCTGGAAACCGCGCTCCATGGCTTAACTTCATGCCTGTGGGGCGACATGTCGCCTCATACCCTCGCTTTATGCCTATCCTTACGAGCGTGTTTCCAATCGTACCATGCGCAACGTGAACTGTGAGTAACGCCCATTCACGTGCATGAAACTGAACACCACCGGTATGGGGCAACATACCAAGAGTGTAAGTCTCGAGAAGCCCCTGCATTTATGCATGGGGAGTTGTCACATGGTAATTCCTCACAGTACGCGTCAATAACAGCACTGGCACCGTTCATTAGAAAAAGGATAGAAGCGGTACTAGGGCTGTTATCGATGAAAACGCCCGGTACTACCCACTTACAATTTATAATAGAACTATGCTATAATACGTTGTGGAGAGAAATAGCTAGCAGAGCGAAGGGAGAATCATATGACGTATATGTCTAATCACTCCTCTTCCGTCCCTCGTGAGCAAGTTGCAGAGGCGTACCTGAAGGTCATACGGTTGATAGACGATCGCGTTACACCTTTTCTTGGCAAAGCGACAACCCGTGTCCTGGTGCAAGGTGCCGCCAAAAGAGTTTCCAGTACTTATCCATTTCTTCATTTTCTCGCCAAAATACCCTACACTGAAGTTGTCCCAGCCGTGATTGCTGAGCAGTTTTCTGGCGTGACGTCTCTCGAACTGGCCGATAGCATGGACGCATTGTTACAGGAGTGCTTTGCCGGTCTCAAAGAACTGACTGGCGACCTTATCGTGCCACCCATTTATGATGAAGTGACACAACAGTTGAAACAGTTACCATAGGAATACGACATGGAGAGCAGCGTGCAATCAGAGTCATCCGTTAAAGATAGCGCGTTCCGCTCTTTTCATGTACACAACGGGGATCGCTTGGCAGCTATCCGTCAGGAGATGGAGTATCTCAATACGATTGGGAAACGCTTCGTCGCTGCCATTGATCGCTTTCAAGTACATCGAGCGTTACTCGCAGCTCTACAAGAGTTATATAGCTTCTCCGCCTGTTCCATCTTACTCAAAGGCGATCCCGATGAGTTATTCATTATTCCCTGCTATCCACTCAGCGCAGCGTTTTTAGCCGCCATGATCCAACGCATCGCCAATGCCGCCAGCGTGATCGACTTTGTCCCCCAATCCGTCAAGGAGCTAGCCACTGCCTCCTATCTTGATGCGCCGGACGAACTCTCCGTCTCGCTTGAACCAAGCGTCGTCAGCGGCGATATGATCGGCTCGTGCCTCAATATCCCTCTCACCGTCGAGAATCGCATCATCGGTATGTTGAGCCTATTCGACGAGCAAGCCGGTACCTTTGATACCGACTTGCTGAAGTTGACCACCATGATCGCGGACTACGCCGCCGTGGCCTTAGAAAATGTGCGTCTGCGTGAACGCGAAACCAAACTCTGGCGACAGGCCGAAATTGGTCGCCAACGCCTGGAACTTATCATCAGTAGCATGGCAGAGGGCTTGCTGATTACCGATGAATCAGGCACGATCACGTTGCTGAACAACTCTGCCCAACAACTACTCGCGCAAGCCGAGATTGTCCTCAAGCCAGATATTCCTTTGCGCGCACAGTCCAGTAGTGGTGATTCAAACTGGCCCGTCCAACTATCAGAGCTCATTGAGCACGCACTAGCCGGTGAAACCATCATGAACCAGGAATTTATCGGTGGTAAAAGCACTGGATCGGTGCCATTGTCACTCAGCATCAGCGTTGCGCCCTTGCACGACGCCAATCAAACACTCTCGCGTGCCATCGGAGCAGTAGCCGTACTGAATGATGTCACCTCGAACAAACAGCTTGAGAAGCTGAAAGATGAATTTGTCTCCATTGTCTCGCACGAACTGCGCACACCCCTTACCGCCATCAAAGGCTATACGCAACACCTTGTACGACGCATCGAACGGCGACTGCGCAAGCCATTGCAAGAGCATCCGCAAGGCAGTACAGCGAACGCGTCAGAACGACCTGAGAGCTATGATCTGCGCAGCCTGAACATCGTGCAGAGCCAGGCCGAACACCTCGAACGGCTGGTGAACGATCTGCTCGATCTCTCTCGTGCGCAATGGGGCGATCTGCATCTCCATTACACGACGTTCTACCTCGCTGATGTACTAGCGGAATGTGTGCGTTCGGCACAGGCAAGCGCGGAGCAGCATACCATCTCCCTAGAAATCAAGACCTTGGATACAAAAATTGAGGCCGATCGCACGCGTCTCAGCCAGGTTGTCGGCAATGTTTTGGATAACGCCGTGAAGTATTCTCCACAAGGGGGCCAGGTTACGGTTAAGCTCGAAGAACACGAAAATGATTACTTGCTGAGCATCATTGACCAAGGCATTGGCATCAACGCCGCTTACCTCGATCATATCTTTGAACGTTTCTACCGCGTCCACAATAGAGCCAGCCGTCAATACTCCGGCATTGGGCTGGGACTTTATGTGACGAAGGAGATTGTAGAAAAACACGGCGGACGCATCTGGGTCACAACCAACCAGGGCCTTGGCAGCACCTTCTTCTTCACGCTGCCACGCACCAAACCTGGCGCATAAACCGCCGGGTAACCTTAGGGTAGTGCTTTGTTGATCTTCATGTGAAAAGTGGGGATGCAAGGGGCCGCGCCCCTTGACTGCACCCTGTCCGGGGGACAGGTAATAGCAGGTAATAGGGCTGTGCCCTAGTCTTCCTCTCTTCCTCGCCGCCGCAGGCGGCATTTCAAATGAAGGTCAAGAGAGTAGTAGCCTTAAAGCCCTAAAGAGCCTGCAACAAATCGGTAGGGTTAGCTCCAAAATTATCGCGCAAGTAGGAAAGGCCAAAGGGGGTAAAGTGTATAGAGGCCCAACTGGCGCGTAAGGATTGGATACTACGCAGGAAACGCGCCTCACCCCACAGGGGGTAGCGCACGTCACGTAGCGCGTTGACGAAATCAGCGGTACTGGTGAGCAGAACACCGACAGCAACCGAGGGTATCTCAACGCGGAGAATATGTGGTAGCGTCACCACTGCGAACGACGTAAACAGCCCAATATAGACGACAACACCTGATACTAACGCGGGGAATAGCACATTCAGCCAGATTTGCAGGGTAGATGGTTCGTGCAAAAACATGACCGTGACACCGCACGGACTGACCGCCCAACCCAGTAGTGGGCCATGCCGTAAGAGCGCTACGAGCACATGGGCACACTCCACAAGGACAACCCATAGCAATAAAAATACTACCAGTCCCCAAAGGTTAGAAACATGTACGCCGGTCGCTACTGGCATGAATACCTCCTCGCACCCCTGCATTGACTTCAGACAATCGCTTCTATACTACTATACACTATATTGTACGAAAAAAGTAATGGCTAGCATCAACTGCTCCATCCTTCCGCGCCGATTAAAGGCACGAAAACGCAACTTCCCAATGAGCGCGTCTCCGCGCCCCACGGTGCCCTATATACGATCAGCAAATCCTGTCGTTTCTGGCTACCAACGGGAATGACTAAACTACCCCACGTCACAAGCTGGTGCAGTAATTGCATGGGTATCTGGGGAGCGGCTGCCGTCACTAAAATGCGATCATAGGGCGCGGCATCAGGCCAGCCCAGCGTACCATCGCCAACGTACAGCGAGACATTCTGCACGGCTAACGACTCAAGATGTTGCGCGGCTTTATAGGCGAGCTGTGGGTGTCGCTCAATGCTATAGACCTGAGCCGCCAGACGCGCCAAAATAGCCGCCTGATAGCCGGAGCCCGTCCCTATTTCGAGCACCCGTTCCTTCCCGCTCAGTTGTAAAGCTTGCGTCATCAGCGCCACCATAAACGGTTGTGAGATGGTCTGCCCCATACCAATGGGCAAGGCGCAATCCGTGTACGCCATATTACGACGTGATTCATCGATGAATATTTCTCGTGGCGTCGTCGCAATGACGGTGAGCAAACGTTCATCTTGTATGCCACACTTGCGAAGCGCAAGCATCAGTTGTCGTCGTCGTGCTACCAGATTGTGCATCATGCTACATAACTTCAGGCTATAGGAAAATTCTAAGCGGCTATTTACCATAATGTACAAGTGTATGGCGTGGAAAGAGGTGTGTCAAGGGGAAAACAGGCGATATGAGCTGAGGTGGGCGCTACTGGGATCGAACCAGTGACCTCTTCGATGAGGTAGGAGACCGGCGCGGTATTCCTCGCGGAACCCGTTTCCAATCTCCCCCTCCCGAACCGGACAGGCAGCTTTCACCGCATCCGGCTCTCCAAAGGGCTGATCTAGGAGAAGACCGTCCCTCTACGACATTTAGCGTTGCACGCTCCCCCTTGCGGGGGAGTGTCGCTGTGCATTGCCTTGTAGGATGGGCGCTACTGGGATCGAACCAGTGGCCTCTTCGATAGAATAGATGGCTGGCGCGCCACCACTATTTCTAGTAGTACGTTTCCGACCACCCTTCTCCGAACCGGACAGGCAGCTTTCACCGCATCCGGCTCTCCAAAGGTGCCCGTATCCTAGGAGACCTTAACAACCAAAAGATTACAACCTCACACATCAACGCCTTCGCGCTACTGTGTGGGATCTTCGGTTGGTCTCCTGGATAGGTTACCCAGCGAGGTCACTATGACTTTGGTATAACGGCTGCACTTCGTTGGGTAGACCCGAAGCGCATTTGACGCTATTTGACTCCCCGGCGGTTAAACCAGCGACGGACAAGAGTCATTACCGTTATATGGTTCCTTTGTCATAAACACACAATTTCGCGTTTTCTCTAAAGGTTCCGTTACTTCCCGCGCCGGAGCATCGACGGAAGCAGGGAGCTAACCCCCGCGCCGAAGCATCGACAGGGCCAGCTTGTAGCCTTTAGTTACGTTAGTGTATTCGGTTGTTCAGGTACCTGCAACCCTCAAGGTTACAGCGGCTTTCTGGGATCGTAGGCCAGGTCCTTGAGCCTCAATCCATCGTACTCGCCTCTGTGGATCTTTTTGTGACATGTGCTGCACACCGGTACTTGCTTTCGGTTCATTATCCCCATGACTCTCGTGAAGCCCTGGCTCTTTGAACCATCCATCTTTCTCACGTGACGAACATGGTGCATTTCGATGCCTGCTGTTTCGCCACATATGCAGCATGGGTAGCCTAGCTTAGATCGCGTTCTCAACCTGACGTTCATCCGAACTTTATCAACCGCCGGTTCGTCCGTAAAGGCGTCCCTTTTGATCGTCCAGTCCGTATTTCGATAGAACACGATTTTTATAGGCCTGTCTTTGCGCTTTACTGTGACACTCACGTCCCGTTGTTTCATGATGCTCGTCACCGGCTTTTTCAGCTTTAATCCGAGCGTCTTCGCCAGAGAGTATTTCAGTATGTATTGCACCCTCCACAGTTCTGAGAAGTTGTCCGTAGGTCTGTAGTAGTTCTGTATCCCTCTGTTAACAGAAGAGTACAGGTTTACTATTTGGTCCACGTCCAGCGTAGTCCAGCCCGCTTTGTGTGTAGGCAAGCCCTTCCCGTCACAGAACCCCCTTTGGTGAAGCCTTTTCAGGACTTCATTAATAGGGGCCTTTAACACCACTTCCATCCCGGTAGACCTTCTTTTGAAAGGTTTTCCCGATCCGTTGGTTGATGTTTTGACCTTCTGGTCTTGCCCTCTGCCTTTCCGAATTCTATACCCTAAGAATTCGGCTTCTTCCAGCTTCGCGTTCGTTACTTTGGTCTTTTCCTCACTGAGGGTTAGGGCCAGGTTTTGTATCAGGAAATTCCTGATCCTCTCCTTTATATCCTCGGCGAGTTCTTTACTTCCCGTAACTCCGATCAGCCAGTCGTCGGCATACCTTACGTACTTAATTCTGACAAACTCTGGGTCATGTGTGTCCAGCGATGGTAGACTTCGCATCTGTTGGCCCAACATACGATATTCATCAGTATCGGCCTTACCAGCTTTTGCCATTTTCTGACGTCGGTCAGCAATGGCCCGGTATTCCCGGTTGGTTCGTCTGGCTTTGCCTTTCTCTAGCTCTACTTGCAGTTGCTTCACGTAAACGTCTAGCTCATGCAGGTAGATGTTTGCTAGTATCGGGCTTGCGATGCCTCCCTGGGGGGTTCCCGCTAGCGAGTCGCGCCTGGTACCGTCCAGGTCCATGTACCCCGCCTTGAGTATTTTCCAAATCAGGTTAATAAATCTCTGGTCTGAAACCTTCCTCTCAATGAGTTTAACCAGTATTTCATGGTCTATGTCATCGAAGCAGGATGCTATGTCCCCTTCCAGGAACCATGATACACCACTCCACTTGCGTTGTATCTCCCTCAATGCGCTGTGACAGCTTTTCGAGTTTCTAAAGCCGTGGCTATTCTCTAAGAAGTAGGGGCCTGCCGGGCTGTCATAGACAGCTTCCAGTATGAACATTACTACCTCTTGCACCAGCTTGTCCCGCGCGCTAGGTATTCCCAGTTTCCTGAGCTTCCCATTGCTCTTTGGTATATAGGTAGTGCGAACTGGTTTACATTGATAGCTCTCGTCCCTCATCGTTTCAATGAGTTTTTCGAGTTGAGCCATTGAAAACCCGTCCAGAGTGTCTCCATCGGTACCGGGGGTCATATTACCCGGTTTCGACTTCATACGCTCGTAGGCCAGGATATACATGTCCTTGTCGAGCAATAACTTGTAGAGACCCTGGTTGACCCACTCACGCCTTGCGTTAAGTTTACGGATCACTTCGAGCCTCGTAAGTCCCTTGTAACCCGCCACATCCGGCATGGGTGTGTCTCCTATTCGGTTTTCTACTTTGGCCCTATTCCGCCCCTTGGTTCTCGTCTGACATTTCTGCCAGAACTTTGTACTGTGGGTCTTCATCAGGCCTGTTTTCGCTTTACAAGATCCTCCTTATAAGGTTGTCCTACAGTTGCTAGGGTCTCCTAGCTGCCTAATCTCTCTTGGCCTCATACCTCATCCAAGGTAGCCGCGATGAATTAGGTAGTGGCACCTTCTACACCCCTTCCCCGTGTCCCAGGCATTACCCTGGGCGTTTGAGTACTATGGGTGTTCTGTCACCATGGGGGTCTCCCCCTTTAGGTGATCCCGTAGTTACGAACCAACCCATGTCTGTACTTAGGCCCCCAACTCTCAGGTTGGCTACTCATCGTAGCCCTGCCGTGATGTAGAGAATTCTAATGCAATCACACCGTCTGCACCAGAACATCACGCACGCCCAATAGCACCGTGATGGCGTGGAACCTTCGCTAGATCGCTCTGATTGGGTTCAACCAGTCTAGGCTTGACCATATACAGATTAGCTGACGGACAGGACTTAGGTACTTATCCCCTTCCGCCTTTTCGCACCATGCTATTGTCCCCCTCGACTTTCGCCTAAAGGTTAGGTGCGGCTTTAGACACTTTATCTCCAGTGTCACCGTCCTTTACGGTTCGGGTTGGTACGCCACAACGGCGCACGTGTGAACGAAGCGCTCTCCCGCTGAGCTAAGCGCCCTTGCTATTGACAGAAGCAACTATAGCATCAGAGGTAGAGAATGTCAAGCATTCTGGGTGTGGCAAAACGGAGGCCGACCATGCTGGTCGGCCTCCGTTTTGCCACACCCAAAATGCTCTATTGCTCCTCTGCCGTCTTCCTCATCGTGGGGAAGAGGATGACGTCTCGAATGGAATCCTGATCAGCCATGAGCATAGCTAGGCGATCAACGCCCAAGCCAAGGCCTCCGGTGGGCGGCATCCCTATTTCCAGAGCCTCCAAAAAGTCCTCGTCCAACACCTGGGCTTCATCGTCGCCCTGGTCACGCTGGCGCATCTGATCCTCGAAACGCGCACGCTGATCCAATGGATCGTTTAACTCGGTGAAGGCGTTGCCGCACTCCAGGCCGCCGATAAACGGCTGGAAGCGATCCACCAGACCCGCGATCTCTGGATGATCCTTCGCCAGTGGCGAAACGTCACGCGGATAGTCGGTCAGAAAGAGGGCCTGGCGCAGCTCTGGAATACCCTTGCGGAACATCGCTCCCTTCAAGTCATCAATCAAACGCCCACGCCCAAGCTTGGGGTCAGCCTCATACCCATTGGCACGCATTGCCGCCGCCAGGCTCTCCTTATCGGGGAAGTTATTCACGTCAATGCCGGTAAATTCCGCAATTGCGTCCAGGAGGCGTATGCGCCGCCACGGCGGCGTCAAATCTATCTCCGTACCCTGGTACGTAATAAGCGGCGTCCCCTTCACTTCCAGCGCAATGAAGTGTATCATCTCTTCGACCAGATTCATAATATCGTTATAATCAGCAAAAGCCTGATAGCATTCCATCATAGTAAATTCAGGATTATGGCTGCGATCAATACCCTCGTTACGAAAATCACGTCCTATTTCATAGACTCGTTCAAACCCACCCACAATCAAGCGTTTAAGATAGAGTTCCACGGCAATACGCAGATATAAATCGCGCTCTAAGGTATTATGATGCGTCACAAATGGGCGTGCGGTCGCTCCGCCATAGAGAGGCTGTAACATAGGCGTCTCAACCTCGATAAAGCCTTGCTCATCCAGGTAACGTCGCATAGCAGAGATCGTGCGACTGCGCGTGACAAAGATCTGCCGCGCCTCATCGCCATTGGCGATCAAATCAAGGTAACGCTTGCGCTGACGAATCTCCTTATCTTCCAGCCCGTGGAATTTCTCCGGGAGCGGACGCAACGACTTGGAGAGCAGGCGATATTCGCGCACATGCACAGTACGTTCCCCCGTCCTGGTCACAAAGAGAAAACCGCTCACCTGGATGAAATCACCAATGTCCAGCAGCTTGAGAGCTCGATAGGACTCTTCGCCAATATCATTGATGCGGAAGAAGACCTGCATACTGCCGCTGCCATCTTCGATCTTGAAGAACGCAACCTTCCCCATCTCACGCATGAGGCGAATGCGCCCGGTGAGTGTCACGGAGCCATCTGGCCCCTGTAATGTATCAAAATGTTCTAATACCTCGGCTATTGTATGAGTACGCTGCACTTGATTGGGGTACGGGTTGATACCCTTTTCCCGCAATGCATAGAGGCGTTGCAGCCTTACATCTCGTTCATCTGCCATAACTGTTCTATTTTTCTCCTCCAACATATTTTGCCAACACGGCTGTCTTAATTTTTCCGTATTGTAACACTGTTTCACCTTTAGGCATAGAGCACAATTGCTCCCTTCCTTAAAGGTTTTGTGTAGCACCAAACAAAAACCGACCTGTGGCTCCTACTTCATTGGGCCGCAGGTCGGTCGATTGCTGCTACTTTGGAAAGCTACTCGATGGTGAGGATCGTATACTCCTTTACACCGCCGGGCGTAGAGACAATCACCATGTCGCCTACTTTATGGCCCAACAGCGCTTTCCCTACCGGCGATTCGTTTGAAATCCGTCCGGCACTGGGATTGGCTTCATACGCTCCCACGAGCGTGTAATTGTACTCGCGATCATCATTGTTGCGCAAGGCCACCACCGAACCAAGCGTCACCTGGTCAGTCTCTACCTTGCTAATCAATTTGGCCTTCGCCAGCAACTGCTCTAACTCCAGGATGCGCCCTTCCAGGCGTGCCTGCTGGTC
Organism: Ktedonobacterales bacterium; assembly: GCA_038209195.1. Taxonomy (GTDB): domain Bacteria; phylum Chloroflexota; class Ktedonobacteria; order Ktedonobacterales; family Ktedonobacteraceae; genus JBBQXY01. Next base: position 12,810 of record JBBQXY010000135.1, read on the forward strand.
TTTAGCGTCCTCATAGGCCGCGTTGTCAATGACATCGCCTGACTCTTTCGCATCATGAAGGTACTGTGCTACCTGTGCCCGCCCCGCAGTTCGCAATAGCTCCAACTGACTTAGCGCGTGCTGTTGACCGTCATTCGTGAGGAATACTTCCTGTGTCTCCAACTCTGTTTCCCTTCATTACTCTGCTAATAAGGTACATCCTGTACCCTACAGCAGATATCTAGTGTAGCTATCCAAAAAGGATAGCGTATTGATTAACCGAGTGTGTATCCTACATCTCCCCAGCTAATACTGACTAGTTCACCTGAATGACGACGGAGTAACAGCTCTCCATTATCATCCACACCTTCAGCGATACCGTTCAGTACGGTATCTCCCTGCTGCACCTGGATCGAGCGACCAAGTGTCGATAAATGTTGACGCCATCGCTCCAGCAAAGAGCGCGTCGCCCGCTCAAGCCCTTGAGCGGCGTGTTCTGTAACCATCTGCTGCAATACGAGATAATCATCCTCTATGCGTTGCAACATATGGGCAATAAATAGCTCGCGACTTACCTCGTGTCCACAAACGGTTTCCAAGGTTGTCGCTCCACTATATTGTGCTGCCTGAGATTGAAACAGAGTGGGCAAATCAGCACTATGCCCGTTATGCCCATTGACATTGACGCCTATACCAAGGATGGCAACCAATTGACCGAGGCGATCATGACTAGTCTCGATCAGAATACCAGCAACTTTGCGGTCGCCGATCAGGACATCATTGGGCCATTTAATGGTTGCGGAGACTCCACAGGTATCGGTAATCGCGCTTACAACTGCCAGAGGCCCAATCATCACCAACCAATGAGGCGGGAACAGCGGCCTGAGCAGTGTAGATGAAAGCACATTGCATCCTGCAACATCTACCCATCGACGGCCTAGCCGCCCTTTACCGGCACTTTGACTGTCGGCAAGTACAACCACTCCCTCTTCCGCCTGCTCATGAGCTAGATGCATCGCGTGCGCGTTCGTCGAGTCAACTACTGGTAGATAGAACAGCTTATCTCCCTGCCCGAACAATCGGGTCACTAGCTGGCATTGAATCTGAGCAATGTCCAGAGTCTTCATCTGAGGAGAAAAGCCTAACTGCATGCAGCCATCCTACCAATACACAGAACAAAATAGAAGCCAGGGAATAAGAAGAAGTTCAACAACCGCAAATGGGCAACGTTGAACTCAAGTGTCGTGTGGGTGAATCAACCTCCGCTACTTAGATAGCATGAAATTGAAGGGACAAACCAAAGCTATAAAAACCCCAGAGTGAGAAGCGCAATTCTTTGTACTCTCACTCTGGGATGACGCTGCACAGGCAGGGGAAGTTATCCGCCTACCAGTGAGCTTGTGTCGGCATTAGTGCCGACTACCTCTCAACTGGAAGGTGCGGGAAATTACTAGGCTGCCTGTGCAGCGACTACATTCATTCATTACACACCACCTCCTTTCATTGCGCTTATTGTACATTGCTTTTTTCTCCCTGTCAAGCTCTTTCTGAATATTCGCTGCCAGCAAGCAACCTCTACCCACCCGTTAGCAAGCCTCTAGCGCACCCCCATCCCCCACCCCCTATTGTGAATTTCACGTGAATAGGTCTTCATCTTCCATTGGGCAGAAGTGCAGAAGGCCTTGTGCCCAATCCAACTCACTGAACTCTGGGGGGAGTGACGTGTGACGTGTGTAGGGACAAGGGGACGAGGCGTGGCTTGATGGGGGGCCTTGTGCTTGTCCTCGTCCTGTGGGAAGTGTCCAGACCCCCACCAGGACAGGCACAAGGCCCCCACGTCCACATCCCCTCGTCCCCCTGTCCCTACACCCGCTTCGCACGCCGTTCCACTTTATTTGAAATGTATTGGACACAAGGCCCCCTATCTGCCGCCACCCAGCCCCCTGTCCCTACACATGCCTGGGCACTCATGCAAAAGATGAACCTCACTTTGTCATGCCGCAAAGCATAGTTGACGCATGTGGTCACTTAGGGCTACACTACGAAGTAACAAACGTAGTAAGAAGAAAGGAACACAGGCTCATGGCAATTGAACGTACCGCGCACCCCTATATCGTCCGTGACTCAGCTATCTACGGCGGCGAGCCCATCGTTGAAGGGACTCGGACTGGTGTTCGCCACGTCATCTTACTCTTCCAAGCGGGCAAAGACCCCGAAGATATCGCCAACATCCAACGCCTGACCCTCGCGCAAGTCTACGACGCCGTCAGCTACTTCTATGACAACGAAGCCGAGATCGAGCATTACATCCGCAACGAATCCTGGGAGGCAAACTAACATAGGTCGCCTGACTGCTGCTGTCAAGGCCAACTCAACAGCCCTCAGCGCACCATTACCACTCATTATGTCATCGCAAGTATCTCGCTCCATTGCGTCGTGAAGCGTGGCGACAATCGTGCTTGCCGCATCTTCCAGGAACGAGTGATACCCTGTACCGCGAAATAAAGGGTATCACGTCCATAGATGCTATTCATCGCATCAAGCACCGCCATCAAACGCGCTTGTCGATAATAGTCGGGCAGCGAGAATTCTCCAAAAAGATCGGGCTGGATATGCTCCTCCGGCACAATCTTGGTCAGAGACACCCCCACCTTTTTGTACCGATACCCTTCGCGATAGACCGCCTTTAATCCTGCCAGAGCATAGCTGATCAACGTGGGGGTGAAGGAAGTAGGATAGGAGAGATGCACCGCGTACGAATTGGCATACGAACCCTGTTGAAATTGGTTCGTCTGCACAAAGATGCTCAAAGCCGAGGCCAGCGTCCCCTGGCTCCGCAACTTTTCCGCAGCACGAGCGGTATAGGTCGCCACCGCCTCCTCCAACTCCTCGAAGCGCATCACCTCTTTGCCAAAGGATTTTGCGCACATAATGCCCTTTTTGCTCTTGGGCTCGCGTTCCAGTGGAATGCAAGCCGTACCGCGCAACTCCAGCACCGTCCGTTCACCAACCACCGTCAGAGAGCGTCGCACCCACTTCTCATCGCTCTCCTTCAAGTCCTTCGCCGTCGCAATGCCGTAGTTATTGAGAAAGAGCGCGTATTTTCGCCCTATCCCCCACACATCCTCAACAGGTACCGCCGCCAGAAAAACATCTCGTTCTGCCTCAGTCAGTCGCGCCAGATCTAAAACTCCTGCATAGCTGCTATCCCTCTTCACCGTCTCCGTAGCGATCTTGCTCAGCGTCTTCGTCGGGGCAATCCCAATGGAGACGGGTATGCCAGTATATTGCAACACCTTCGCCCTCGTCTCGCGTCCCCATTCCGTGAGATCATCCAGGGCAAGAGCGGTCAGGTCCACAAAAGCCTCGTCGATGGAGTACACCTCCAAAGCGGGCGCACACTGCGCCAGCACCTGCATCACTCGTCGCGACATATCCGCGTACAACGAATAATTGGAAGAGTAGACGGAAATATTGTGGGCACGAATAATCTCCTGACAAGTAAAGAGCGGCTGCCCCATGCGAATACCGCATTTCTTCGCCTCATTGCTGCGCGCAACCACACAGCCATCATTATTAGAAAGCACGACAACAGGTTTATTGTGCAGTTTTGCATGAAATACACGTTCGCACGAGACATAAAAGTTGTTACAATCCACCAGCGCATAGACCTTCTGTCTCATACCACCTTTCGCATAAAGCAAAAAAACTGCCCAGTGTACCTTGAAAATAACAAGAAAAATAGAACGTACATTCTATATCCCTTAGAGAGAAGTATACCGTAAACACAAGCAAGCAGTCAATATTACTTAAGAGGCAGAACCGGAGAAATCAGAGGTTATAGAACAAATGAACGAAAACACGCGCAAAATTCGTGGATTT
>JBBQXY010000136.1:0-16002 GCA_038209195.1 Ktedonobacterales bacterium
TCTTTCATCACGCTGCGCCAGTTGGTCACGCAGGGACTGGTTCTCTTCTCGCAGATGAATACGTTCTTCTTCGATCGTCATACTCTTACTTTACTGGGTTTGTCGACGTTTGGCAAGCCTCTACTGACCTGAGTTGTTACGGGGGATTTTTCTATGCCAACTCAAGAAGAGAGACTACAGTTAGTAGAATACGATCTCAAACCCTTCAAAACTGAAACGATCAAAGCCTATGGAGACATGGCGTTAGAGTTAGTGATGGTCAAAGGACTGACTGAGGATGCAGTAAGGCGTCTTATAGGTGTGGGAAGAACGCTTGACGAGCATACAGCACGCTTCGACCACTTAGAAACAACACTAGCTCAAATTCTTGCACGCCTTCCAGAGAAACCCTAGCCTATCTTTGCAGCCTGTATGTAATCCAGACACCTTGATTTTACGAACTAAATATGGTACAATTACTCATAGCAATTAGTTATATTCGTAAAAGTAGCCGAGAGTTGTAGCGTATAGTAGCGTATAAGCGTAGAGCGATGGTGTGCGAGAAAGGCACGGTCCTGGCTATGACCTCTGCTCTTTTTTGTGATCAATGCGGTTCCGCGCTGCAAGCGCAGGCAACATCCTGTGCAGTCTGCCGTACATACTTTGGCACTGCCTTCGATGCTTTCGATGCTTCCACAACATTTACGTATTCATCATCTCCGGCGGTACAGGCTGGCGGAGCATCGCTCTCTTCTTACATAGCTGCATCTGCTGATGGATTGCGCCCTGGTTCGCTTTTCGCCTTGCGCTACCGCATCATTGATAAAGTAGGCGAGGGGGGCTTTGGTGTTATTTATCAGGCGCGAGACCTCGACCAGCATAACAGGTTAGTGGCTATCAAGCAGATCAATCTCAGCTTCCTCAGCCCGCAAAAGATGATCGAGGCGACGGATTCCTATAATCGCGAGGTGGCCTATCTCTCCCAATTACACCATACCAACATTCCCTACTTCTATGATTACTTTACCGATCCTGGTAACTGGTACGTCGTCATGGATTATATCGATGGCGAGACCCTGGAAGACAAGCTCCAGAAAGCACGGCAGGGGTGCTTTTCCATGCAGAAGGTGCTTGATATCGGGCTAGTCCTCTGCGATGTGTTGGCATACCTGCACGCGCAACATCCGCCCATCATCTTCCGCGATGTCAAGCCAGGCAACATTATGCTGACGAAAACAGGTCGCATCTACCTGATCGACTTCGGTATTGCTCGCCATTATACAGACGGGCAGAAAAGAGATACCACTCCGCTCGGCTCTCCTGGTTACGCGGCACCTGAGCAATATGGCAAAGCGCAAACAACCGCGCAAACCGATATCTATGGCCTGGGCGCGACTTTGCAGACCCTCCTCACTGGAAAAGAACCAATGGAGTTCTTGACGGGAAGCGCAACACTGGATCGTAGCATCCCTGAGAAAATGCAGACCCTCCTTAAAAAGATGCTTGAGCGAGACGCCAGCCAGAGGCCGCAAAGCATGGACGAAGTGAAGCAGTCTCTGCAATGGATTAAAGAGCACTCATTGAGTTATAAAGCACAGTGTGTACTTGCTTTCACACGAGATTCTCTCATCCCCACATTCTTCAATAGCCTACTATTCCTGGCAATGCTGCTCATCATCTTTTTCTCCCTGTTCGCTACAGGTTTTTTCACTACGCTATTCTGGATACCATGTTTTCTGTTTATGCTGGGCGTCATTGTTGGGCGAAGTGCCTATTATGTACGCCAGGAGAGTGAAGAGGCCACGACCAAGCTGAACGCGAAGGCAGTATCTGGTGTTGTGTTAAAGCACCTGAAAGGCTCTATACTCTTTTCGCTGATACCAGCCATCTTTTTCTACGCCCTCTACGATATGCAGAGTCCAGACGCCATAGCGATAAACGATGTACTTCTTATCGGCATGGTTACCCTTGTGAGTATCGTCTTAGGCCTGTACTTTCTCAACAGGGAAATCAGTTGGTTATGGCACCTCATTACACAAAGGAGACGCGCCCATAAACCTGCGCAGGTTCCTCCTCTCCAGCAGCGAATGCATAACCACCATTGAAAATGCGCCTCAATTTCACTTGCTTATTCTAGTCTAGCGTTGTATATATATGTATAAGGAGCAGATACGTACAATATCTGAAAAAACTTCTATGTACCCCTAAAACACTACAGATCAAAAGGAGGGCATTCAGCAATGGCAGTCTTCAATTTGCAAGATCAGGCACACGGAATTTCACGCTTTGCGGTAGTTCAACTTATTGCGTTGGTGGGCTGGATTATTGTGCAATCACTATTTTCCCTTTCTCCGTTTGGCCGCTCACTTCCATTTATGGTGATGATCGTGGTCGAAGGGGTCTGGTGGATTGCGACCCTTCTGATAATGTTTTTTCTCTTCAGACGAATATATAACAGCTTTGTGAAGGCTGTTGTTGATTTGGAGGATGCGAATAAACGACTGAGGTCGTCAACGAACAGTTTTCTCTTCCAGCAAAAAGAGCAAGCCGCTCAACAAGGAGAGTAAAAATGACCGGTGCCGTCCCTGTGGGGCGGCACCGTGTTTTATCTGGTCAGGATGTCTAACTATCTTGCAATACCGCTAAAAAGCTGTTCCACTTTGCAGCTAAATCCTGGCAACACAGGTGTTCCCAATCTGGTTGTTTCGCCACGTACAATTCTCCAGCAATAATTTCGTACCGTTTGCCATCTTCTGGTAAAAGTTCGAGGTCGCGCGAAGTCCAGTGCAATGTTTTCATAGTCTCTCTCGTTTCAGCTCCAAACATGTCTATCAAACGAGTCCTGAGAAGAATATAGCATATTCATAAGCAAGCCCCAAGTCTTTACAAATGGGCCTAGAATCTCTTATGCTAAATACCTAGCACCTATAGGCCTTTGGACTGTTTCTCTTCATGTGACCAGTGGGGATGCAAGGGGCCGCGCCCCTTGACTGCACCCTGCCTGGGGGGCAGGTAATTAGGGCTGTGCCCTAGTCTTCCCTCCCTCCCTTCCTTGCCGCCGAAGGCGGCAAGTCAAATGAAGAGAAACAAAGCACTCTACCGCTCGTATATAATGTATTGAAAATACCATACCCCTTCTTGGAAGTCACTTCCAGAAAGTTTTTTCATAAAGAGAGAAGAACAAACGATATGTTCAACTTTGCTTCAACAAATCTCATACATCTCCTTACAACCTATGGCTATATTGCGGTGCTGATATTTGTAGGCATTGAAAGCATTGGCATTCCCTTTCCGGGTGAAACCATGCTACTTATCGCAGCCATTTATGCCGGTACAACGCACCAACTCTTTATTCACCTGATCATTTTAGCGGCGGCTACTGGTGCCATTCTGGGCGATAATATTGGATTTCTGGTTGGGCGCGAAGGTGGATATCGCCTTTTGCGTCGCTACGGACGCTATATTCGCCTGAATGAGCGCAAGATAAAACTGGGGTTCTACCTATTCCGCAAACATGGCGGTAAAGTGGTTTTCTTTGGACGCTTTGTTGCTATTCTGCGCACATTAGCCGCGTTTCTCGCTGGCACCAATCGCATGAGCTGGCCCAGATTTCTCCTCTTCAATGCCCTTGGTGGCATCGTATGGGCGACAGTTTATGGATTGGGCGGCTACCTTCTGGGCAACAACATCCATCTCTTAACAGGGCCGGTAAGCATCATCACCATTGTGCTGGCCTCACTGATCGTCCTGGCCTTCCTGATTTTCCTACGCCGCAACGAGCACCGCTTGGAGGATGAGGCCGAGAGAGCCTTCCCTGGCCCAATCGAAAACTATTAATCTCCAGGATGCTACATCACGCTACGTGCTTGCATAGAGCAGGGCAATATGCGACTATATTATACATACTATTCGTTGTCATTGGTTGTGGGCTTTGCTGCTTGAGCGGCAAAGCCCACAACCAACAGGCCCTCTTTTTGTTCCCTAGAGAAGGATGGAAAAAGCTGAATGCTACGCAACCGCACACTGCTGGCGATATCCCTGGTTGTTTGTGCCGCCTATACAGGCATCGGCATGGTCGTGCCAGTGCGAGTGCTCTATGCGCAATCGCGTGGAGCCTCGTTAGCGATTATCGGCGCGATGGCATCGGCCTACTTGATCTCGAATTTTATATTCCAATATCCTTGTGGCTGGCTGGCTGACCGCTGGGGGCGCAAGAGAGTGATGATTATTGGCCTCTTTGTGCAGGCATTGCTCTCACTGCTCTATCTAGTGATTACTGACCCCATAGCCTTTGTCATCTTGCGTTTCGCAGAAGGCATAACTGCCGCCACTCTTCTGCCTTCCGCCCGTGCGTTGATTGTGGATGTTGTGCCAGCGGAAAAGCGTGGGGAGGCATATGGCATCTTCGGCGCATTCTTTAATACCGGTTTCTTATTAGGGCCGGGCATTGGCGGTTTGCTCGCTGCTACAGGCTATGACAGTGCTTTTATCGGTGCTGCTATTTTCCGCGTCGTCGCTATTGCTATCGCCCTGTTCATGATTCCAAAGGTCAAGAAGGAGAGCGGTACAATAGGTATAACAGGTACAACAGGCGCGGCAACCGTTGCTATACCATTCCGCGTGCTCTTCTCTCTGCCACTGGTTGGCGCGTATATCCTGGTCTTTGGCGATTACCTCTACCTCGGCTTCGATCTGACGCTGACACCCCTCTGGATGCACGACCACCTGGGTGCGTCGGTAGCCATGATTGGAGTGGCCTATATGGCGTGGTCCATACCCAACATCATCTGCTCGCCGCTAGGCGGACGCCTGGCTGACCGCAAACGACGCTCACTCCTCATCGCTATTTTTGGTCTCGCCCAGGTACCCATATATATTCTCTATGGGTTCGCCACGATGATTATCTTTGTCATTGTGCTCTTCGCTATCCACGGCATTTTCTATGCCTTCATACAGCCTGCTGTTGACGCCCATGTTGCCACGGCCTCCGGCAATAGTGCTATACGAGCTCGCGTGCAAAGTATGTATTCCACGGTAGGCCTCGTTGGCGCGTTTTTTGGAGCCAACGTGTTAAGCCCGCTGTACGGCATCAACTATCGCTTGCCCCTTTTCTCCATGGGCTGCCTCTTTGGCCTTTGCGTCATAGTCGGTAGCATCCTGGTGCGCCTTTCTGAAGGCCGTAAAACGCCTGACGCCGCGCCAAAGAATGATTCCATTGCTGTAGGTTAACTGTGTACGTAGCACGTCAAGCGAATGTTTGTAAAAAAGCGCGTCCCTGTTCCTTGCCATGTTCGTAGACGGCCACCAGCCCATCTTCAGTCACCTCGGTAAAACCTGTACCAAGCTTTGCCAAGTCTTGTGCTGGACGAACGATATGGATGGGCGTACCTTCCCAGTTGTCGGGTATCTGTTCACTCGCAAAAATGTCGTGGTAAAGTGGCCCGGTTTCAGTCGCAATGGCGATGACGGATGTATAACCCTCTTGCGCCATTTCAATAGCTGGACAGGCGCACGTATAGCTAGCATCAATAAAGGCGTGTCCGTTTATCGTCGCGGGCAAGCTCCAGGCGTGCAGCATGCGTGTCGAGGCATAAATCACGGCGTCGATATTTTCTGGCGTCAGGCGGTGACTTTCATCAATGGCGGCACTATCGAATAGATGCTTGCGCAAATGCTGCCGCGCCCAACTGTTATCGCCGCGAGCTGCTGATACGACTAGGCGTCTCCCCAGGCGTCTTGCTCCGTCCCCTTGGGTCTGTTCCGCACCCTCTGCGGTAACCACCGCGCTGGTGGCGACGAAAAAACGCGCTAACGCAGGTTGGAGCAGGAAAGCGTGCAAAGGTTGGCTGGATTCAGCAATACAGTGTAATACTACCTCGCTCATGCCGTTCCCAGGCTGCTGTAAGGTATGCAATGCGCTCCCCCAGTAGTGCAAACCGATCTCATTGGCCTGCTTTATGGCAGCGCAGACGGCAGGAAAAACGGAGGAAGAGGCGGTAGCGTAGGCATCGCCATACACTCCCGCCTCTTCTAAAGCACTGAGCACACCATGCACAAACACGCCCTTGAACCCACCTGCGGAACAGGCAATAGCAAGCGTTTGTGGTCTGCCGTCTGGCATGAAAACAACCTTTCGAGCGCGGTGACGCTAGACATTGGGGACCCAATCTTCCGCGGGCGGGAGGTCAGAACTATACTCCTGAACATCCCCACCCGGCTCGTTGTTCTCGGTGGGCGAAGCGTCAGTGCTTGGACGCAATTGGAGCAGAGATTCGATCTCTATCCGTTTATAGAGACGCTGTCGCTTAATACCCTGCTTATAGCTTCTCAATATCCCCCGACTGACATAGGTATAGAGCGTTGAAACCTTGACGCCAAGCAGGTGACAGGCTTCTTTCCCATCCAGATACGTTTCGCCGTTGAGCTCTATCATCGTTGGCACTCCTTCCGTCCAAGTGTGAAAAAAGAATTGTAACTTTCTTCACTCCAATCATAAAAGGCTAGCCAATTTTTGTCAATCATTTTTTGCGAATCGACATAAATCAAGTGATATCGAGTAATATCAAATCTCATTGACTTTCGTCAAAAAAGATGCTACAACTAATAAGAAGGGTTTATTACGTGGCGTATAGTAGCAACAAAGGAGTACGAACAACATGTCCACGACGTTACCTGAGACAAACGGAAATCCACTGAAAGACGCGATCAGCAAACCTACTAAGGGTGGTCTGGAAGGCATTGTGGCAGCCAGTACCGGTTTGAGCAAAGTGGAAGGCACAGTAGGAAGATTAATTTACCGTGGCTATAATATCCATGACCTGGCCCGTACCACCTCATTTGAAGAGGTCGCCCATCTGCTCTGGTTTGGGCATCTCCCCAACACAACCGAACTGGCAGACCTCAAGGCCAAGCTAGCGGCCCAACGCACGTTACCGGAAGCAGTAGTGCAGGTTATTCGCGCTCTACCAACCACCGCTGAGCCAATGGATGTATTGCGTACCGCAGCTTCCGCGTGGGGCGCGACCGCTATTAAAGGCAAGCCTACGATTGAGCAGGCCATTGCCGTGACAGCACGTTTCCCGCTTTTCTTGGCAGTTTTCCACTGCATGCGCACCGGGCAAGAGCTATTAAAGTCAAAGCCGGAACTTGGTCATGCCGCCAACTACCTCTACCTGCTAACGGGAAAAATACCGGAGCAGCAGCATGTTAAAGCCCTGGATGCCTACCTGGTGTTGTTAGCCGATCATGGTATGAACGCGTCTACGTTCACAGCCCGCGTGGTAGCGAGCACGGAATCGGATATAGTCTCAGCAACGGTTGCCGCGATTGGCGCGCTGAAAGGCCCTTTGCACGGCGGTGCGCCCTCCAAAGTGCTGGATATGTTGCAGGCCATTGGAACGGTAGAGAATGCTGAACCGTGGTTGCGCGATGCCATAACAAATGGCGAGCGTCTGATGGGCTTTGGACATCGTGTCTACAAAACAGTAGATCCACGCGCTGAAGAATTGCGCGAACTGGCACGTCTGGCCGACCCGCAAGCATTTATTCTCTCGCGCCACGTAGAAGAATTGGCGTTGGCTCTATTGGAAGAGGAGAAGCCGGGGCGCCGCCTCTACACGAATGTCGAATTTTACTCCGCCGCCCTGCTAGCCTCTGTTGGCTTGCCAGGAGACCTCTTTACTCCCACCTTTGCCGTCAGCCGCGTAGCTGGCTGGACAGCCCATATCCTAGAACAGGTCGGCAACAACCGCCTGATCCGTCCAGAGGCTGACTACACCGGTTCCACCGATGCACGTTTTGTGCCACTCAACGAGCGGTGATACTCCTTCGCATAACGAACGCGGGACTTCCTGGGGTAAAACCCACGCTCTGTCTCAGTGGAGTGCTCAACCTTCTAATAATGCATATCAACACTAGTTTTTACCTATGGACCGTTATTGCCCGTGAAGCAATACGTTAAAGAGCACCTTGCTTCTGAGCGGATGGTCCACGTCGCTAGTACGGGAGGAAACCCATGAATATTATCCTCATCGGTGCGCAAGGGTCTGGCAAGGGAACACAGGCAGAACTCCTTTCTCAGGCCTTGGGAGTGCGTCACATTTCAACAGGCGACCTCTTTCGCAAAGCATTGCAGGAGAAAACGAAGTTCGGGCTCCAAGCCCAGGTCTATACTGAGCGCGGAGAACTGGTTCCTGACGAGATCACGGTAGCGATGGTGCTCCAGTGCATTGAAGAGCCCGAGAGTTCCTACGGCGTTGTGCTCGATGGCTTTCCCCGCACGCTTGCTCAAGCGCAGGCCCTTGATACCCAACTCCAGCACATCGGTCGCCAGATTGATGCCGTGGTCTATCTCAATGTTACCCGCGCTGAGCTGCTGAGCCGACTCGCTGGCAGATATATCTGTCGCGCACATCAGCACGTGTATCACGTGAAATTTCGTCCGTCCAAGGTGACCGGAGTGTGCGATCTAGATGGTAGTGAGCTCTATCAACGCTCCGATGATCGAGGAGAGGCCATCGAGAGACGACTCACCATCTTTTTCCGTGAAACCATGCAAGTGCTTGAGTATTATAGGAAGCAGCAAAAACTCACAGAAGTGGATGCCGACCCAAGCGTGATGCAGGTCCAAGCCGCTCTCTTGAGCCAACTCGCCAGCCATCTCGATAGTGTGATTATTCCCCGTAGATCCGACGGGGGCTTCTCAGGACAAACCCACGCTCAGTAGTCCCAGTATTTTGATCTTGAGTGCGGCATTGAGGGAAATTTGAGTCATCCCGCACATGGAGAGGCAGAGGTCATCCAAGCTGATCTCTGCCTCTCTCCATGTGCGGGATGACTTGCTGAAGCGGAAAGAAAGTCCATGAGAAAAAAGAAAGAAGTTCTGTAGCCGTAATGTACATCAAGTGAGACGAATTCTTCAGGCGTTTGCCGTATCTGTTCCCGCCTCGTGAAAATGCGTCCTCGTGCCTTCGGGATCATGCCGAAAAAGTCCCAAAAACTTCCCAAGAAGTGTGTACCCCAGCAGCACACCTATCCCTTCTATGCCCATAAAAATGATAGCCACGATGACGAAGCGACCAAGCGGAGGTGGACCGCCATCCCCGCTAGTCAATTCTACGAGAGCCAGGGCCGCTCCTATAAGAAGCCCAATCAAGAGGACGGCATTCCAGGCATGCTTCCGTGGGTTCAACCAATTCAGCAATGGGCGTAGAAAAGACAGGCCAAGCAACTTTTCGCACATGCTCAGCAACAGCGCGAAGTGACCTGTATGTGCTTTGAACCAATCATACACTGCGGCAAGGTCATCTATAGCATCCTCAAAATGTGTTCCCAGAGTTGGTGAGATGACCTTTCCCCATGCCCAAACTGAGACAAAAAAGAGGACCGTGCCAACGAAAACCGTCAAGAGTTCTCCCACCACAATTTGTCGCCAACTTACTGGATAGAGTGCAAAGATGAGAATGCCCACGCAGGAAAGAATAATTGCTCTTATCCATCCACCTTGCGCAGATGGCACCATGATACCTTGAGCTGAGCGGAAAAATAGCCAGCCTACCAGTGCAGTGAGAAGAGCTAATCCCCCGATCAGTGCGATAAGCACCTGTCCTGCTGGGAAGCCAATCCACACCGCAGGATAACGCAGCATAGCAACAGTGTCCGCAACCAATGTGACAGCTACGGAGAGGCAAGTGATATACCCTCCTCGTATAAGGAGCACCTGCTGATTGCCCACATCCTTCTCTGTCTTATAAGGACGAAAGGCACGTAGTAACGAGAGTATGGCCGTAAACATTGCCAACTGAACGCCAATAGATCCGACTGAATCGTATGGATCGTCAGCAAACGCATTCACTTGTGATAGGGCTGATTGGTGTTTGCTTATCTGGAAGAAAAGATAAAATATAACTGCTAATACGAAGGTGAGACAAGCACCCACTTTCAATTGTCTCGACATTGCTCTTTGCCTCTTACGTCCGTCAATTGTTTTCATTTATGCTCTCAAGTCATGTGGAAGACAGTGTAAGCTTCTTTTGCAAATACAATACAGCATTCTCTTCCCAGCGCGGTTTGAGCCAGGCGAACAGTTGCATTTTGGCGTCGGCGGGCGAAAGCTGAAGTGGTTGGATGCTGTGCTCTTCCATCCAGTGCTCTGCCAGCATATAACAGGTGCCATTCCAGCCACTTTTGGTGCCCTCGTCATTGCGGTTCTCAGCCACGCCTGAAATGACGATATCGACCGTGTTTTGCAAATCGATCAGCGCGTGGTCGAAGGCATTTTTGTCAGCTTTGTCCTGCATGCCAACCAGTTTTCTGAGCACTCGGACCTCGATGCCGTCGTTGTGCTGGATAGTCTCGTAGATTTGCACGGTCGAGCGAGCCAGCAGACCAGCTTCGTAGCGTTCTTTCACCGTTTGGGGCGGAGCGAGCAGGCATTTCACAAGCGGAAATACTCCTTGAGCGATCAAGATGGGTCGAGAGCCAATAAATCTGCCATAGGCGGCAATTCCCTCGGAAGCAAAACGGTCTCGCCAGTGCCAAGGATCGGTGTCGGCACCAGTGTGCCACGCGGCAGGATCGGTAATCGAGTCAAGAGAGGGGTGGGCCTGGATAAATCCTGATAACGGCAAGATGCCCAGTTGTTCTACCACTCCGCAGGCCTCTTCATAAGTTTTCACGATGAGATGCGACATATGCAGGCTCCTTTTCCGGAGAATGTGTTACAGAGGCATTCGTTGTGCTGGTTCCTATCGGGCAGAATAGTGACCAATATCAATTAGTCCAAACCGATAAGCCACGCGTTCGACATCATTGAGGTGAAGCAGGGCGACAGTCGCCCGTCCACTTGAAGTGATGCCTTCGATCAGAGCACCATTGAGGCGAAAATGGCGATTCCATCTCTGCTCACGTGGATGAAAGAGAAAGACAACTTTATTTGATATTGGGTCAACAGAAGCAAGGTCTGAACCTTTGAAACGGTTACAGTATATGCACGCCCATGCCAGATTATCAAGTGATGTTGGTCCACCGTGTTTTTCAGCAATCACATGGTCAACTTCGTGCGGATAGTACATATCGGATTCGTGGATGCAGCAGTATTCACATCGTCCTTGTGCACGCTCTTGAACCTGACGTCGTAAACGTTCAGGAACGGAAGGTTTCTTGGTCATGGCCTTAGGATGCCTGCTGTCTCAATTGACGGTGGGCTTCAAGTTTGACCAGTTCCATCAGATATTCAATGACCAAATAGCTCTCAAGTTCTTTGCGTTCCTCTTCAATAAGCGACCTATCCCGCTCACTATGGATGAGTTCGTAGGCGCGTTCAGCCACCTCGGTGGAGGGATGGAAAGCTACGATTTGTTCAGGAGTTGGATGATTCGCGAGAAACCGTGCAACTTCAGTGGCGGCTTGTGTTTTGAGAAGCATAGCCACTACCTCCTTCTACGGAAAAGAATGTCAGCCTCAAACGCATTGAATTGTTCGTTCTTGATGCTACACCCAGAGCATATCATAGAAAAGGCTGTATTGCAAAAATCTAGGACGGCAAATTTGGGGTAGGAACTACGAGCCGATCGTGATGTTCCCACATCAATTGTGATTGCTTTGTAAGATTGATAGACTATAATTGCATTAGAGACAATGGTGTCTTTATTGGAAGGAATACCTGAGGTCTCTTTTACAGCGTAAGCTTATGATCAATTGAGAGACCTCTGCTTGCTTCTGAGCGGATGGTCCACGTAGCCAGTACGGGAGGAAACCCATGAATATCATCCTTATCGGTGCGCAAGGCTCTGGCAAGGGAACACAAGCAGAACTCCTTTCTCAGGCCTTTGGAGTGCGTCACATTTCAACAGGCGATCTCTTCCGCAAAGCATTGCAGGAGAAAACGAAGTTCGGGCTTCAAGCGCAGGTCTACACGGAGCGCGGAGAACTGGTTCCTGACGAGATCACCGTAGCGATGGTGCTCCATTGTATTGAAGAGCCAGAGAGTTCACAGGGCGTTGTGCTGGATGGCTTTCCCCGCACGCTTGCTCAGGCGCAGGCCCTCGATACCGAGCTCCAGCACATCGGTCGCCAGATTGATGCCGTGGTCTATCTCAATGTTACCCGCGCTGAGCTGCTGAGTCGGCTTGCCGGAAGATATATCTGTCGTGCCGAACAGCATGTCTACCATGCGAAATTTCGTCCGCCCAAAGTGACCGGGGTATGCGATCTGGATGGCAGTGAGCTCTATCAACGCTCCGATGATCAGGGAGAGGCCATCGAGAGACGACTCACCATCTTTTTTCATGAAACCACGCAAGTGCTTGAGTATTATAGGAGGCAGCAAAAACTCACAGAAGTGGATGCCGACCCAAGTGTGAAGCAAGTCCAAACCGTACTTTTGAGCCAACTCAGCAATCAAGCTGAACGTGTGATTATTCCCCGCGTAAATGACGGAGGCCACTCGTGGCAAACGCACGCTCAGTAGTGCCAGAGCTTTGATATTGAGGGAAATATGAGCCATCCCGCACATGGAGAGAGGCAGAGGTCAGCTTGGATGATCTCTGCCTCTCTCCATGTGCGGGATGGCTTGCTGAACAAGCACCAACTTTCAATTGTCTCGACATTGTTATCTCCTTTAGTCGTTTTGTGAGGGTATCGTGATATCACTCTGCTATTATCAAGTAAGAATATCTATCAACGCTAGTTCTTACCTGAGGAAAAAGAGATGAACCCAAACAGAGCATCATACGGACTTAACGAAGAAGAACAAGAGATGCTTGATCTTGTGCGTGAGTTTGCAGAGCAGAAAGTCGCTCCCCGCGCCGCTGAAATAGATCAAACAGGACAATTCCCATGGGATTTGAAGGAGGAGATGGCCAGCCTTGACATTCTGGCAATGCCCTTTCCAACGGATTATATGGGAGTTGGAGCAAGTGAACTCTTGATAGTAATGGCGATTGAAGAGATTGCGCGCCACTGCGCTTCCACTTCACTCATCCTAGCTGCACACCAACTCGCAGGAACGCCGATCATGCTATTTGGCAACGAGGAGCAGAAACTGAAATACCTTCCTCCCTTGGCTAAAGGTGAATGGATTTCTGCCTATGCATTAACCGAGCCCGAGGCTGGATCTGATGTCGCAGGGATGCGAACAAGAGCGGTCAAAGAAGGGAATACGTATATCCTTAATGGAGTGAAACATTTCATCACCAACGGGGGTCTGGCACAGGTGAATATCGTCTTTGCGCGAACAGACCAGCAAAGTGGAACAAAGGGGATCAGCGCTTTTCTCGTCGATAAGTACCTTCCCGGCTTCTCTGTAGGAAAAGCTGAACATAAGATGGGCATTCGCGGATCGCAGACGACGGAGCTGGTCTTCACCGACTGCGAAGTTCCGGTTGCAAATTTGCTTGGTCGCGAAGGTGAAGGCTTTAAGATTGCCATGGCGACACTGGACCGAACACGACCAGGCGTCGCAGCGCAAGCGCTCGGTATTGCTCAAGGGGCTTTTGACTTTGCAGTGGATTACGTGAAGACGCGTACGCAATTTGGGAAACCAATTGCCGAGCAGCAAGGCATTCAATTCATGATTGCCGAGATGGCGACTGAGCTTGAAGCAGCTAGACTCTTGGTGTACAGAGCAGCCACGCTGATAGATCGTTCACACACCCAACGTGATCTTCACTTCTCACAAGAATCCGCAATGGCGAAGATGTATGCCTCGGAGGTGGGGGTCCGTGTCGTAGATAAAGCACTGCAGTTAATGGGCGGGTATGGTTACATGACCGAGTATCCGATGGAGCGGATGTACCGTGACGTCCGGATAACGCCAATCTATGAAGGGACAAACCAGATTCAGCGGACCGTTATTGCCCGTGAAGCAATGCGTTAGGCAGCACCTTGCTCAGGCACTGGGAGCGTCGGGAGAAAGAGCCTTTCTGAAGTCAGCGATTTCAGAAAGGCTCTTTCCCTATAAAAATCTTTATCGATACAAAAAATACCCTACCAGTCCGGCCAGCGATAAAATGACCAGAATGTTTACCTTACGGCTCAATGCCAGTCCGAAGGCACCAAGGGCGATCAGCAGCCCTCTCCAGTCGACGCCGGGCTGGTTGAGGATCGTCCAGACAACGGTGATCAGCAGACCGACGACGGCGAGTGAGATACCGTTCATAGCACCCTGTACCCATGCTTTCTGTTCGATGCGCGCGTAGCCAGCAGAGACGAAGAGCACCAGCAGCGCAGGGAGTGTAATGGCAATCAAAGCGAATAATGCCCCCAGATAGCCGTACGTGAGATAGCCCAGGCTGATGACCCATAACCCATTCGGGCCAGGACTGATCTGTCCAATGGCAATAGATTGTCCGAAGTCGACTTCTTTGGCCCAGCCGTTAGCTAATAAGTCCTGGTGCAGACTGGGTAAATTGCTAAAACCACCGGTTGAGAAGAGCGAGGCTTTCAGGAATAGAAGAAAGTAGATGAGTGGATCAATCATTATTCTTTCCCCTTTTCGCCATCTTCGAGCAGGGAAGGAGCTGGTTTTGGTGCCAGGAAAAGTGCACCGATGATAATAGCACCGAGCACCACAACAATCACCGCGAGCTTCAAAAGAATGACGGCCAAGGCGCAAGCAATGATGAGTACGCTACTGCCAAGTAAATAAAGAACCCCTGCTTTAGAGCCCTTACGGATCAGAGGTAAGGCAAAATTAAACCCAACGAGCAACATGATCCCACCTGTTGCCGGTATCACACCACGTAAAACCGCCTGTACGGCTCCGATGTGTTCGATTTGTTGAAAAAGAACGGTTAACAGGCAGGTGATCGCGGCACTCGGCAAGAGCATACCAGTGAGCGAGACGACGATACCCCATATACCCCCCAACTTCTTACCTATCAAGACAGTAATAGCGATGAGGTTGATGCCAGGAGTAAGAATACATAAGCTCCACAGATGCAAATATTCTTCTATTGTTAACCATCGATGCTTCTCGATAAACGCACGCTGAATCAAAAAGGTGGTCGATGCCCCACCACCAAAGGATTGCAATCCAATACTTGCCCAGATGCGAAAAAGTTGCCACCTGCTAGGGTTTGGGTCTTGCAGTTTCTGCATAGCAAAAAAGCTCCTATGTAAGCGGTAAATAGACCAGAATACGTATAGTGTAGCATAATTGTATATGTTGGCAGGGAAAAAATACTGTCCTTTTTGCCAGTCAATATAGCCTTTATGAGCTTGCACACCAACCCTCGTATCGGATAAAATGAATTATGGATTTAGCTTATTACGAATAACCAGTTCGGTACCCATATCCATCTGATGAGGTAACACATTCTACCTCATATTTAGAGTAAGGAGAATTTTTATGGCATACGAACTTCCGGCACTACCGTATGATTACAGTGCGTTAGAGCCAACCATCGACACGCAGACGATGCACCTGCATCATGACAAGCACCATGCCGCCTATGTCAACAACTTGAACGCGGCCCTACAGAGCAGCAGCGAACTGGCCTCGCTCTCGATTGATGATCTGGTAGCTCGTCTCAACGAAGTACCAGATAGCATCCGCGCCGCTGTGCGCAATAATGGCGGTGGCCATTCCAATCACAGCATGTTCTGGCAGATCATGTCACCCAATGGTGGTGGTCAGCCCTCCGGCGATCTCGCCAGCGCGATCCAGCAGGCCTTCGGCTCGCTCGATCAGTTCAAGGCTGCCTTCAACGATGCTGGTGTCAAACGCTTTGGCTCCGGCTGGACATGGCTCGTTCTTGACAAGAGCGGCAAACTCCAGGTGACCTCTACCGCGAACCAGGACAGCCCCTTAACGGATGGTCTGTACCCGGTCATGGGCAACGATGTCTGGGAACATGCCTATTACCTCAATTACCAGAACCGCCGCCCGGATTATCTCGCAGCTTGGTGGAACGTCGTCAACTGGGACGAAGTTTCCCGCCGCTACGCAAAAGGCCTCAGCGGTCATTAATCCATTTACCTCATGCAGAGACAGCGTCAGGGGAGCCGTGCGGCTCCCCTGAC
>JBBQXY010000137.1:0-15908 GCA_038209195.1 Ktedonobacterales bacterium
GCCTGGGCAATCCATTTTAATGGGGGGGTGTTTCCGGGGCGCCCGCCCGGGCCGCCCCTAATATCTCCCCCCAGCCTTTCCAACGTAATGGGGCGCGCAGCGCCGCCTCTTTTATTGTTGGGGCGACCCGGGCGGTCGCCCTGGCGAATGTCCAAGCCATATCCGCCCAGCCTTTCCCACGGAAAGCGGCTCGCAGAGCCGCCTCGTGTATAGTAGGGGCGACCCTCGCGGTCGCCCTGGCGAATGTCCAAGCCATATCCGCCCAGCCTTTCCCACGGAAAGCGGCTCGCAGAGCCGCCTCGTGTATAGTAGGGGCGACCCTGGCGGTCGCCCTGGCGAATGTCCAAGCCCTTGTGCTGGGCTGAACTCAATGCCGCTACGAGAGGAGCTAGTGCAGAATGTCTGATTCATCGGTCATACAGAATAACTCTCAACCGTCACCACAACCTGTGAGCAACGAAGCGGCAGGGCGCAATGCATCGCCACCCGCTCTGACTTCGCGCCCGTGGCTACGTTTCTATGAAGAGGGCGTTCCCGCTGAACTCACAATCCCGGATCGCCCCCTCACCTGGCTGCTCGACCAAACCGTAAACCACTATCCTGGGCAGACAGCCATCATCTACTACGGCACCCGGCTGAGCTATGCGCAAGTATCTTCGCTCGCAAACCGTTTCGCCATTGCCTTGCAGAAATTAGGCATACACAAAGGTGATCGTGTAGCCATCGCGCTCCCAAACATTCCCCAGTACCTGATTGCCTTCTATGGCGCATTACGAGCCGGAGCCGTCGTTGTCCCCACCAACCCGCTTTACACAGAGCGCGAACTACAGCATCAAATGGCAGATTCCGGCGCGCGGGTGCTGGCAATGATTGACGATTTCTATCCCACCGCGCGCAATATACGGGCCAAAACCGAACTTGAGCATGTAATTATCACCAGTCCCGCCGATTACTTGCCACCGCTCTTACATACGCTCTATCCTTTGAGCCAGCGCGGTGTCAAGCATCCTCAGCCGCGACTGACCGCTAAAGAACTCCACAGCGATAGCACCTTGCACTTGATGAGCGAGATGCTGCAGTCCCATACTTCTAGAAAGGGCATAGAGCTATTTAACTTGCCAGTACAGGCATCAGGCAGCGACCTCGCCGTCCTGCAATACACAGGTGGCACGACCGGACTTGCCAAGGGAGCCATGCTGTCCCATCGTAACTTGCTCGCCAACGCTTTGCAATCCCGCCATTGGACGCCGAAAGCGCGTGATGCCCAGGAGGTAACGCTCTGTGTTGCACCATTTTTCCATTCCTATGGCTTGACCGTCGGCATGAATCTTTCTATCTGCGCCGCCGCTACCATGGTCTTGTTACCTCGTTTCAAAGCGGATGACGTAGTCAAAGCCATTCGACGCTACCGCCCGACACTGATGCCCGGTATCCCGACCATGTACCTGGCGATTATGCGCTCGGCGGCAAAACATCCTGAGTATTTACAATCCATCAAATATTGTATCAGTGGGGCCTCGGCCTTGCCCGCCAAGATTCAGACAGATTTTGAGGCCATAACGCACGGCAAGTTGGTGGAGGGCTATGGTTTGAGCGAAGCCTCTCCGGTAACGCACTGCAATCCCTTGACCGATAATTGTCGCAACGGCAGTATTGGCATCCCCTTCCCCAATGTCGACGCGGCAATTCTGGATCAGAAGACCAGCGCACCACTACCCATAGGAGAAGAGGGCGAAATCGTAGTCAAAGGGCCAAACATTATGCAAGGCTACTGGAATCGCAAAGAGGAGACAGAGGCTATCTTTGTCAATGGCTGGATGCGCACTGGCGACATCGGCAAAATGGACAAGGACGGCTACTTCTATGTGATTGATCGTGCCAAGGACATGATTAATGCCAGTGGCTTCAATGTCTATCCCCGCGAAGTTGAAGAAGTTCTCTTCCAGCACCCGGCAGTGTTGGAAGCCGCCGCCGCCGCGACCCCCGACGAGTACCGCGGCGAAACAGTAGCCGCTTTTATCGTCCTCAAGCCGGGTATCCCAGCCAATGACGAGACCCGACAAAGTATCGTAGCCTATTGTAAACAGAATTTAGCCGCTTACAAAGTACCAAAAATTCTTGAATTCCGTGACACTCTGCCCAAATCCCTCGTCGGCAAAGTGCTACGGCGAGAACTGAAAGTCACATAATAGGGCGCAATGTTGAATATCCGTAGGGCGCGATTTATCGCCGCCACCGCCGCTTTATCGGCCCGAATCTTGTATTCCCAAAGTTAATCAAAGGAGAAAACACACACTTATGTCAACGACGATGCAACCAACAGAGACAGGAACAGCATTCTTAACCACGTCTGTCAGTGAAAGTGCCGATAAGATATTTACGCTGGAGCAGCGCGACGAGGAACAGCGTTGGATTGAAGAGTCGAGCGCGACCTTTATTCAGCGTGAAGTTATGCCAAAGGTCGAGGCCATTGACCACCAGGAGCCGGGCGTAATGCCTGGACTCGTCAAGAAGGCCGGTGAGCAAGGCCTCTTGATGATCGACGTGCCAGAAGAGTACGGTGGCGCGGAACTGGGTCTCCTGACCAGTGCCCTGGTAGGCGCAACCCTGCGCGAGGCTTCATTCAGTGTTGCCTTTGGGGCACACACCACCATTGGCACGCTACCCATCGTCTTCTATGGCAACGAGGAGCAGAAGCAGAAATACCTGCCCAAACTGTCCACCGGCGAATGGATCGCCGCTTATGCCCTGACCGAGCCCGGTGTTGGTTCCGATGCCATGGGGCTGGGCAGTCGCGCCGAACTTTCGGCGGACGGGAAATACTACATCCTCAACGGCACCAAACAGTGGATTTCTAATGCTGGCTTTGCCGATATGATGATCGCCTTTGCCCGTATTGGTAACGAGAAACCCTCGGCCTTCATCGTCGAGGCGCATTGGCCCGGCGTCTCCACCGGAAGCGAGGAGCGCAAGATGGGCATCAAAGGCTCCTCGACGCGCCAGGTCTACTTCGAGGACGTGAAAGTGCCCGTTGAAAACTTGCTGGGCGAAATTCACAAAGGCTACAAGATCGCTTTTAATATCCTCAATATCGGACGACTCAAACTCGGCGCGGGTACCGTGGGCGGAGCGCGTGCGGCCCTCGGTATGGCGGCGGCGTATACCACCGAGCGCAAGGCCTTCGGCAAATTCATCAGCGAGTTCGGCATGATTCAGAAGAAATTGGCGCGTATGGCTGCCGAGACCTATGCCGCCGAGAGCGAGGTCTTCCGCACCGCCGCCAACATCGAGCAGGCCCGCCGCGGTGCTGGTAACGACACCGAGGCCGCCTTCAAAGCCATTGAAGAGTATGCCATCGAGGCCTCTATCGCCAAAGTGAATGGCAGCGAGGTACTGGCTATGGTGGTAGACGAGGGCGTGCAAATCTTCGGTGGCTACGGCTTCATGCAAGAATATCCTATCGAGAAAGCCTATCGCGACGCCCGTATCCAGCGCATCTTTGAAGGCACCAACGAGATTAACCGTTTGGTGGCTGCTGGAACGCTCTTCCGCCGCGTGCTCAAAGGCAAAATTCCCCTGATGGCACTCTATCCAACCATAGAGGCACGCGTCCAAGCTGGACAGCCGCTCAACAACGCTGGCGAGTCCATTCCCGCTGACCTGCGCGACGCCGTCAACGCCCTCGAACGCGCCAAAGATGTGACCATCTACGCCTCTATGAAGATCGCTTTGAAGTATATGCAGACCTTGGAGCAAGAGGAAGAGTTCATCGAATACCTGGCAAACCTGCTGATTGACCTCTACTCCGTTGATAGCGCACTAGCTCGTGCCACGCAATCTGTCCGCCGTGGGGATGAAAATAGCGCGACGCACGTGAAACTAGCCCAACTGGCAACTTGGCTCGCCTTCACCCGCCTGCGCTCAAACCTCGACCAGATGATTATGACCAACACCAGTGTCAACGAAGTGCAGCAAGAATTGCAACGTGTACGCAACTACATTGGCGACTACCTGCTCAATGGCGTTACCAAACAGCGCGAACTCGCAGCCCTAATCGTAGAGAAACAAGGCTACCCCTTGTAAATGATACCCTCGTAGGGCGCGATAATGCACATTAACTCACTCTTCCGGCCATCCGTAGGGCGCGATTTATCGCCGCCACCGCCGATGTATCGGCCCGTCCCGTTGGCCGCACCCTCCCTGGGGGGCAGGTAATACAGGTAATATTCGCGCCCTACAGACCATTCGTAGGACGCAAGCAAGCATAGAAAACAACACGACATATATATAACAAGGAGAGAGTATCCCATGATAGAAGCAGTAATTGTGAGTGCGCTCCGCACTCCTATTGGACGCGCCAACAAGGGCGTATTAAAAGATGTCCGCCCCGATGACCTGGCCGCGCTGGTGGTAAAAGCTGCCGTTGAGCGCGTGCCCCAACTTGATCGTTCACTTATCGAAGACGTGATTATTGGCTGCGCCTTTCCTGAAGGCGAGCAGGGCATGAACCTTGCCCGTCTCGTAGGTGCCTTGGCTGGTCTGCCAGAAACAGCTGGCGGCGTCACCGTGAACCGCTTCTGTGCCTCCAGCCTACAAGCGGTCAACATGGCAGCCCAAAATATTATGCTGGGTATGGGCGATGTCTTTGTCGCCGGCGGCGTCGAAAACATGTCGCGCGTACCCATGGGTGGCTTCAATCCCAGTTATAACCCTCGCCTGATCAAAGCCCGCGACGATGAGAAAAACAGCTCACCGTATCCTCCCGCCGAATTGGAATATGCCTATTCCAGCTATATTCCCATGGGTATGACCGCGGAGAACCTGGCTCGTGAATATGGCATCAGTCGCGAGGCACAAGATGCCTTCGCCCTCCGCAGCCATCAACGAGCTCTCGCCGCCACGGAAAACGGCACCTTCAAGCGCGAAATTGTGCCAGTGCCGCTACCCAACGGTACGATGATGGAGATCGACGAAGGGCCGCGCCGCGATACCTCACTGGCAAGACTCGCCACGCTAGAACCCGTCTTTATTAAAGGTGGCAGCGTCACCGCCGGTAATTCCAGCCCATTGAATGATGGGGCCGCCGCCGTTGTCCTGATGTCGGCTGACAAAGCCCGCGACCTGGGCATTACTCCGCTCGCGAGGGTCCTTTCCATGGCAGTAGCTGGTGTGCGACCGGATGTTATGGGCATTGGCCCCGTACCGGCGATGAAAAAGGCCCTGCTACGTGCAGGCCTACAACTGAGCGATATCGACATTATTGAGCTCAATGAGGCCTTTGCCGCACAATCGCTCTCCGTGGTCAAGGCCATGGGCATTGACGAAGAGAAGCTCAATCCCCATGGTGGTGCCATCGCCCTCGGTCATCCCCTTGGTTGTAGTGGAGCGCGTCTCATCACCACGCTGCTCAACGATTTGCAGACCGCTGACAAACGACTGGGTATCGCCACACTCTGCATCGGCGGTGGTCAGGGCCTGGCAACGATCATCGAGAGGCTGGTATAACCATGACACATGCTATATACGCTATTCATAAAGCTGCCGTCCTCGGCGCTGGCGTGATGGGGGCTGCCATCGCCGCCCACCTCGCCAACGTCGGTATCCCCAGCTTGCTGCTCGATATCGTGCCAGCAGACGCCGGGAAAGACCGCGACAAAGTGGCACGTATCGGCCTGGAAAAGACGCTCAAAGCTCGACCAGCCGCGTTCTACAGCAAACGCGCCGCCAGCCTTGTCACTATTGGCAATATCGAGGATGATCTGGAAGAACTGGCCGATGTCGATTGGATTATCGAGGCTGTGGTGGAACGACTGGACATCAAGCACGCTCTCTACACAAAAATCGAGCAGGTGCTGACGCCCGGCACCATCATCACCTCCAATACTTCCGGCCTGCCCGCCCATATGTTGACGGAGGGGCGCAGCGCGGATTTCCGCAGCCACTTCCTCATCACGCACTTTTTCAATCCTGTGCGCTACATGCGTCTGCTTGAGTTGGTGCCCGATGTTGATACCGACCCTGAGTTAATGCAGTTCATGCAGCATTTCTCGACAGAGGTGCTGGGCAAAGGCGTCGTCCTCTGCAAAGATACGCCCAACTTCATCGCCAACCGCATCGGTGTCTACGGTTTCATGTCAACGCTGAACTATGCCTTACAGGAAGGCTACACCGTCAGCGAGGTCGATGCCATCCTGGGGCCAAATATGGGACGGCCCAAGTCGGCCACGTTCCGCACGGCTGACCTCTCTGGCCTGGACACCACGGCCCATGTCGCCGCGAACCTGTATCAAAACGCGGTCGATGATCCCCAGCGCGAGACGTTCCGCGTACCAGAAGCCATGCGCGATATAGTACAGCGCGGTTGGCTGGGCGAGAAAAGCGGGCAGGGCTTCTATAAGCGCGTGAAAGATGCCGATGGCTCCTCCACCATCTTGGAGTTGAACCTTAAAACGCTGGCCTACGAACCACAGCAGAAAGTACGCTACCCTTCGCTGGGCGAGGCTCGCACCATCAGCGACCCGGCAAAGCGGCTAGTGACCGTTCTGTCGGGTGATGATCGCGCCTCTGAGCTAGCCCGGCAGACCACGGCTGACGCCCTCTGCTACGCAGCAACTATCGCCCCCGATATTGCTGAAAGCATTGTCGCCATTGATGAGGCTATGCGCTGGGGCTTCAACTTTGCACTGGGCAGCTTCGAGACGTGGGACGTACTCCTACAACAGCCTTCGGTGCTACAAAAAGTAATGCAAGATCGACCTCTGCCAGCCCTCGTGAGCCGCGTACAAACAGAGGGGCAGGGTACATTCTATATTGGCACAGCGGGCCAGCGCCAATACTTTGATTTCCACAGCGGCACGTATCAGCCCGTCCCCCGACCACAAGGCACCATCTCTTTAGATGCATTGAAGTCGGGCAACAAGGTCATACGCGACAACGGCTCGGCATCATTGATCGACCTGGGTGATGGCGTGGTCTGTGTCGAGTTCCATACCAAGATGAACTCCATCGACGAGGGCATCATCGATATGTTGCGCTACATCGCCGAGGAAGGCCAGAAAGAGTTCCGTGCCGTAGTGCTAGGCAACGAAGCTGCCGATTTCTCGGCTGGTGCCAATCTGCTCCTCGTGCTGATGGGTTCACGACAGGGCGAGTGGAAAATGTTGGAAGGGGCCATCAATGGACTGCAACAGGCTCACCAGTTGCTCAAATACAGTCCCATCCCTGTCGTTGCCGCTCCTACCGGACGCGCCCTCGGCGGTGGCTGTGAAATCATCATGCACTCCAACCACGTTCGTGCCTATGCCGAGTCTTATATCGGCCTGGTCGAAGTGGGGGTCGGTCTGGTACCAGCAGGTGGCGGTTGTAAAGAGATGCTATTACGCCAGGGTGCCAGTCTGGAAAGCCAGTTGGCCCGTAAGACAGGCGGGCCGTTTACACCGTCGCGCCGCGCTTTTGAAATCATCGCCGTCGCAACCGTCTCTAGCAGCGCGGTCGAGGCCCAGGAACTCCGCTTCTTGCGCAAGAGCGACGCCATCACTGTCAATCGCGACCTGTTGTTGCGCGACGCCAAAGCCGATGCACTGCGGCTGGCAGAGGCGCGTGAAGCTGGAAAGTGGCAACCACCCACACCACCTCAGTTGCTGCTCCCCGGACCAGGAGCACGCTTGGTCTTAGAACAGCAAATAGAGAACATGCTGCTAACGGGTACCATCAGCGCACATGACGCGCTCGTTGCTCGCCACCTTGCCCGTGTCGTCACCGGCGGCGAATGCTCACCAATCATTCCCATCCAGGAGCAGCAGGTACTCGACCTGGAACGTGAAGCATTCCTCAGCCTCTGCGGCACCGAAAAGACCCAGGAGCGCATGCAAGCTATCCTAATGACCGGCAAACCCCTACGCAATTAATTGCACAACCTTCCGTAGGGGCGCGCTAATGCACAGTAACGAAATAAACTGACCATCAGTAGGGCGCGATTTATCGCCGCCACCGCCGATTTATCGGCCCGTCCCGTTTGCCGATAAATCGCGCCCTACACTGCTTGCCTATCTTCTATTAGAAAGGATACACCCTGTTATGGGACTAGATATCGCCAACGCCTCCCTACAAGAGTTAGGCCAGGTAGGTGGAGACCAGATCATCATAGGAGAGATCGACGATAAACTCACCAACCTTCCCACCTATCGGGAACTCTACCATCGCTGGGAAAAACAGCAATGGTGTACCCAGGACATAGACTTCACTATTGATCGTCAAGACTGGTCTAATGTGGCAGAAGAGAATCGCCACATCTGGATAAGCGGCTTCGTCGTCTTTTTCCAGGGCGAAGTCAGCGTCGTCAATACTCTCATCCCCTATTTGGCCGCCGTGCCAACAGAGGAGCAGCGCATCTTCCTCACGACGCAACTGGTGGACGAAGCTCGCCACGCCACCTTCTTCGACAAATTCTTTCGCGAAGCCTTAATGATGGAAGGGCCAGACATCGAATCCATTCTGGTCAAGATTCGGCCTTTGATTCAACCAGGGCAACGCCAGATTTTGCTGGAGGGCTTGACCGAGATCGCGCAGAAGCTGCACGATCAACCAACCAATATGGCTCTCCTGGTAGAGGGAGTCACGCTCTACCATATCATCACCGAAGGCACATTGGCCCTGGCGGGGCAGCGCAATATGCTCAACCGCAACAAACGCATGGGCTGGTATCCCGGTTTTCAACAGGGCTTCACCGCTATTGCACGCGATGAGTCACGGCACGTCCTCTTTGGTGTGCGCTTCTTACGCGATGCCGTTCAGCAGCAACCAGCATACGCCGACGTGATCCGTGACACCATCGCCCGTTGGATGCCCCAAATCCACGAGACCCTCTACTTGCCCGAAATACAACGCACTGTTCTTGCCGCCTTTGGCGAAAACCCCGATGACATTATCACCTTCGGTATGAATTCCCTGCGCAAGAAGCTCAAGGTCATCGGCGTCAAACATTCCTTCTAACCTCCTTCTCAACAGAGTTACAAGAGGTGCAACCTCATAAGCGTCAAGTTAAGGTGGGAAGAGGCGGCCTCTCGTCTCTCGTAGGGGCGGGAGTGGGGTTGATGAGAGGTGGGGACCCTTGTGGTCGCCCGTGGGGAAGGGCGTGGCTGCCTCTGCGAATACATCCCTCCCAAGGCCGATTCATTGCCGTTGCCTCTGTCCTTAACTTGACACCTATGGGTTGCAAGAGGTGCAACCCCTTCTAACCTCCTTCTCAGCAGGGTTGCAAGGGGTGCAACCCCTTGACTGGCACCCTGTCCGAGGGACAGGTAATAGGGGCTGCGCCCTGGTTCTTCACCTCCCTGCCGCCGAAGGCAGTATTTCAAAAAAGTCTGACAGTTCAGTAGGACTTCTCGTTCCTTGTAACAACAAGAAGTCCTCTAGAGCTTTCCCTTTTTTAATGTAAACATTCGTTTACGTCTATATAATAGTAACAACTTGATTTCGTTTGTACATTGTGCGTATAGATATATCTACAATGATAGACAAACGTCAATATTCTGTAAAAACGCACAAATAGCAGGAAAAACGGCATTTTACCCCTAGACAAGAAGATATACATCATGCATACTATGTATATGCAAAAACTTGATGTTAGCAACAAGTAATGCACATTGTAAGTACAACAAACAATTTTTGTTACATCCCATTCGATAAATCTCTATTTAACGTCGCCCGAGATGTACCACCAGAAAGGGAGAGAACTATGCTGGGAGCTCATGAACAACGAAGTGAGGTAGCAAGGCTACTTTCACAAATTAGTGCGGAATACGAAGCTGCACAACATGGTATCACCGGTCTTGCTTGCGGAACTTCCAAGCATGAGTTTATCACTAAACGAATGGAAAATATGGGGCAACTCCACGGTCAACTCCAATCGTTAGTAGGAGACATAGCCATAGCTATGATAGCGGACCAGCTAAACAAAGCCCTCTAAACTAACCTAGTTAGCGCGTATTTGGAAACCCATCTGATGCCCACAGGGGCACTAAATGTAGTGATGCCCCTTGTGGGCATCATGCCGGGGCGCGCATCAGACAGGCGCGCGCAGAGAGCAATGAACCCCTGGTACGCCACGCGTACCAGGGGTTCATTGCTCTCTGCTAAAGATTATGCATGCAAGTGGTGCATATCAAAGTACCGCAAAGCAGAGGATGGGCGATGAGGCCAAACACCCGTCACGACAAACTCGATCTCTTCGCTCACAAATGTTTCCTGATCTAGCACATTGTGCATTCCGTCCAGGAAGCACTGTAACCAATGTTGTGTGTCATAATGGTTGAGATAAGGAGCATCTTCACAGACAAACCACTGGGCGATGCCTTGCAGGTAAAAGCGGAAATCTTTGGGTAGGGGATGCTGACGTAGAATACGATAGCTCTTCTCTTGCACATTTTCATAGCCAGCAGCACGCAAATAACCCGCCAGTTTAGAGCCGACCCAGCTATCCTCGAAGGCGAAACCTTCCTGAACGCGCACGCGCTCCCAATCCTCACGCGCACGCAATACACGCGTTTGCAAATCAGCACTAACATTGTAAAAGCGCATCGTACCGAAATCAATATCCTTTATAATGATGCGTCCACCCTCGGCTAAATAATTGCCCATGGCAGCAAACGTGTTTATCGGCTCTGGCAGATACTGGCTAACATTCGCGCTAAAAATAGCATCGGCACTGCCCACAGCAATGGGTAACTGCTCCAGTGCCGCACGTTTATATTGCACCTGACGACGGTAGGGTTTGCCTTGGCTGCGCTGTTGGGCCGTGACTAAAGCTTCCGCTGAAATATCTACCCCTACTATGCGACCTTTTGGGCCAAGCGCATTCGCTAATAGAGGTGTCCATAGACCTGGGCCACAACCCGCATCAACTACAAGACTTCCCGCTTTTAAATGGAGATCACGAATCATTTGTTCACGTTCGCGAGCCTTGCCGGCGTGATGTGTTTCTAACCACTCGATTGCGTTTAAAGGTAAACCACACTCGTTCACATGCATCAGACTATTTACTACCATGACGCTTCCCCTATCAATACAACAAACAGAAGACATTAACTTGTTAGTAACATCATGGTAAGTATAACACGGTAACACATGCGAATGCAATATTTGTTGTACATTGTAGTACCTTCTTAGTAACAATGTACGAAAGAGATGTTAAAGTCTTGTATTACGAGGCTCTCCATCCTATGGGGAAACGTAGGGCGCGCACCCTGCCTGCACCCTGTCCGGGGGACAGGTAATAGCAGGTAATAATCGCCGCCACCGCCGATGTATCGCAATACCATTCAAATAAGAATGAACGGCGACACCGTGTGTGTAGGGACAGGGGGACGAGGGGATGCGGACGCGGGGGCCTTGTGCCTGTCCTGCTGGGGGTTCTGAACATCCCACAGGACGAGGACAAGCACAAGGCCCCTATCGACCGCCGCGTCCTCCCCTTGTCCCTACGCCCTCCATCCCCAAGCCTTATTTGAATGGCATTGCAATGTATCGGCCAGTGACCCGTCGTATTCGCGCCGATAATGCACAGTAACGAAATAAACTGCTCAACCGTAGGGCGCGATTTATCGCCGCCACTGCCGCACCCTGTCCGGGGGACAGGTAATAATCGGCCCGTCCTCGCCAATCCCCCTAAAGCATGGAGAGCCTATGACGAGCAACATTCTTCGTAAAGAAAATGCTGCTCGATAAACTGTTAGACCCTGTTAGACCCCATTGGCCTCATATTTTATGATACGCAACAGAGGTCTCTCACCCACCGATGGTTCCGGCAGGTAAATCAACTGTGTCGTCTCGTCAATGGCAAGAGTGTGATGACTACCACCTCCTAAGAAGTAGTTGTCACCTAGTTTCTTCAAGCCCCGCCCACTTTCATCGAAAATGGCAATGCCCGCCGCACTACCCACAAAGAGCAGGTGTGCGGAATGATCTAACCGAACAATATCGGGATTAAACGCCACTGGCAGCGCAGCACCAGGGAAAGCTTGCATCGTCTGCAAATCCACCCGCACCAGATTATTAGAGGCGACGCACGCCACGAAAGCTTCGCGCTGTTGCGTATCTATCACCAGTCCATGTGGACCCAGGCATACATCGGGGAGCCGCATACGTGAGACGACGACAAGAGTGATAGGATCGATGACAGCGAGAAACGAGGGCGGTTTCGCCGGAAGCTTGAGGTTCTGATCTGACAGTGGCAACGTGACCACAAAAACGCGATGGGTCACGGGATCGAACTGTACATGTCCGACATCATCGCCAAAGGGCGGGTTAATCCCTAAAGGAACCTTGCCAATCAGTTTATTCGTCAAAGCGTCAATCACAGCGACATTCTGGTTTTTCAGGGCCGTATTCGCGTTATTGGGATCGCCTATACTTCCTGGATCGGCAACAAAGATTCTGTGATCGACTTGGTCATATTCTATTGCATCCGGACCATCCAATGGGTCGAGTTGCACCTTGGCGATTGTGTTAAACGGACTATGCTCATTAACGACATAGATGATGCCATGAGCAGCGTCACCAACAAAGACTTTGCTAATATCGGGGGCAATGATAACACCTGCCGCCAGGGGAACAGCAACCAGCCCAACGACTTTGTTGAGTTGCGTATTGAAAACAATCACGTTGCCATCGGTCTGCTCATCGATATGGGAAACGTGTAAAATGGCAGCCTCTTTATCAGGATTAGGCCCCGTATGGACGATGAACAGGAGATGCGTAACCGGGTCGAACGACTGGAAATCAAAGTGGTCAAAACGCTCGGCGTGACCTGGCGCAAAGGGATTCGTCGCTGTCCGGTTAGCATCTGGCAAAGCGTCTGGCAGAGGGATATCTTGCACAATCTGCAACCGATGCAATGGAATAGGTGTGGAGAATCGAATTACTTCCGATATAATTAAGAAGAGCAGTAATGCGACGCTAACCAGCACCAGCAGCCACCAGGCAATACGACCCACCCCAAATCTCTGCGGAGGCGTTGAAGCCATAGATTGTTGAGCCATCAGTCTTTTCTCCTTCGTCCGTCCAGCATTTCACACCAGCAGTCACATCCGTTACATCCGTTACATCTGTCACATAGACTCATAGTGCAGGATCACCTTTGGAGCAAGGAATACCTGGTCGCCATTAGCAAGGACATGGCGGTCGACACGATTGCCTTGATAGACAATGCCGTTCAAGCTATTGGCATCCTCGATCACCCAGGAGCTATTCTCCCAACGCAGCTTAGCATGCATGCGTGAGACGTTTTGCGATGGCACCTGTACATCGTTACCACCAAGGCGACCAATGGCCATTACAGGCCTATCGAGTTGATAGTGAGCGACCATCTTTCCATCAACCTCGATACGTACTTGAGCACGCCGAGGAGCTTGATTAGCTCCATTTCGACCACTTTGGGGGGAAGCAGCGATGCCCGATGCCACTGGTACTGGTTGCGGCACCGGACTGAAAGCTGGAGACGCAAGCTGGTTCTGTGGCACAACGGGACCAGGAATAGGACTAGGACCGGGTTGCATCTGCCACTGTTGATCCCCAACTGGTAGCGGCACATAAGCCGAACGTAGGATGGAGCGATCGCCAGCCCGCTCCGCACTGTAGCGGTTCTGCTCTTCCAGCAGACCGGCAAATATCCCACCCATGCGCTTCAACTCTTTATACGTCCCTTTCTCAGCGACCCGTCCGTTGCTCAGCACAATGATCTCGTCAACGTTGCCCAGCGTGCTAAGTCTATGGGAAATCACGATCACCGTTCGTCCGACGACGAGCGTATCCAGCGCACGCATCACCTCGGCCTCAGCCTCGACATCCAGTGACGCCGTAGGCTCGTCCATGATTAGCAGTGGTGCATCACGCAGGATGGCACGCGCAATAGCTAGACGTTGCCGTTGACCGCCGGAAAAGTTCTTCCCTTGTTCACGTACCAGGGTATCATACCTATCTGGCAACCCCATGATTGTCTCGTGCATCTGCGCTTTTTTCGCGGCATCAATAATCTCCACTTCGCTAGCTCCCGGTCGCCCAATCTCGATGTTTTCACGGATCGTACCTTCAAACAGTACCGAGTCCTGTAATACCATACTTACATTCTGGCGCAAGACATTGAGCGGGTACATGCGGTTATCAACCCCGTCAACTTTCACCGTGCCTTGCTGAATCTCATAGAAGCGCGGAATCAACTTGACTAGCGTGGTTTTGCCGCCGCCGGACAAGCCCACCAACGCCACCTTTTTCCCCGCCGGAATGTGCAGGTTTATGCCCTTGATGATAGGCCGCTCTGGTGAATACCCGAAGTAGACGTTCTCAAAGAAAATGTCTCCGTGCAGCTTTCTTGGGCCGAAGTACGGTGCCGTGTTCTCAACCACCTCTGGCGCTTGATCCAGTACTTCCTGAATGCGATCCGCACCAGCCGAGGCGGCATTCGCCAGGGTAGTCAACTTGGAGAGGTCGCGAAAGGGCTGATAAAGCAATTTGAAGTAGAAGAGAAAGGAGACAATTAAGCCAGCGTCAATAGTTCCAGGAAGGATCTGAAAGGGACCAGCGGCAAAAGGATTCCCCGCGGCGACATATCCTCCTACACCGACAATGGTCGCCGTGCCAATCGCAAGCAAAACGGCGACGAGTGGCGCGAATTGCGCTTGTAGGCTTCCAGAACGTAAGCCCGCTGACTTGTTCTCATTAACGCGCCCACCAAAACGTATATCCTCACGTTCCTCGCGTGTAAAAACTTTGATTACCGTGAGAGCATTGATATCCTCGGTCGCTACATCCGCCACCTGTCCGGCGGACTTCGCCAGTCTTTTGGCCGCGACTTTGATATTCCGCGTGTAGTAAAGGACGACCACGAAGAGGATGGGAGCGATAGCGAGCGAGAGAACAGTGTATGGTACGCTGTAAAGCATCATAATGGAGATGACACCACCGAGTGTCAAGACACCAACCAGCAAGTCGACCACGCCATCGATGACGAACTTCTCAATATCGGCAATGTTGCCAGTGATGCGCTGGACGAGATCGCCCTTCTTCTGCTTGCCATGCCAGTCTAACGAGATGCGTTGCAGGTGTTCAAAGAGTTGCTTCCGCAACCTGGAACTCAACTGCTGCGCAATATACGACGCGAGGTAGAGGTCAAGGTACACCAATACCGCGCTCAATATAGAAAAGACGATCAGCACGATCACGGCAAAGACAATCACCCCAATCACACTATGATGAGTGGTATCAGGGGTCAGCAGCGTCCTTGGGTCCGACGGATTAACCGGGCAGGGTGACGTTGGCGGGGGCAGGGCCACATTACTTCCCGCTGGCGGCTTTAGTGATGGGTCAAGTGCAGGGGTGTCGAAGAAATCAAGGAGCCCAGGTTGATTATTCAAGCCAAGAAAAGGAAAGTTACAGGCAGGATCATTACCGGGATTTTGGGCCTTACTCGGAATCCATTTGAGCGGCTGAATCGCAATGATATCGCAGCTAACCTGCGCAACAGCCACCACTATCGCAAGCACAACCAGAAAACGATACCCTTTCAGGTTACGATACAGAAACTTGAATAAAAACATAGTTCCTCCTCGTCTTCAATGATGCTGTGGAATTTTACTCAATATAGCACAGATTGCCGCGTTTGTGACCCCTTTGTGACCCCTTTTGTTAACAAATTGTAAAAATAGGATGCCATATCAGTAGAAATAACTACTCATATCAAAGCACACCCACTCTTGTGGGCTCTTTTTCCTCCTCTTGGGTGTATGAAAAAGTTGTAGGCAATCAAGCAGCATATTCGAGTTTCCAGAATGAGTTGTAGGACTGGTTGAGAACGGAAGTGCGCAAAGCGAGGACCGCATCCAAGCCATCAGGAGTCCAGCGCATGCCAGATTTTT
>JBBQXY010000138.1:0-15779 GCA_038209195.1 Ktedonobacterales bacterium
CTTTGTTAGGAACTACTTTTTGGCATGCGTAGCTTTATCAAAGCTCTCTAAGCTCTGTTTCGTGGCTTTCTCCACGCCATCGAGCAACTGCTTTGAAGCGGTTTCTACGCCATCAAACATCTGCCGATAGGCGGCTTCTACGCCATCAAACATCTGTTGATAAGCGGTGAATGGAGCACTGAAGAGGTTTTTATAAGGCTCGGAGGCCTTAGCATTCCCTTGATGTCCCCACTGCTCCATCAGGGAGCGTGTTTCTTCCATGTCGCTTTTCAGCAACGCAATCGTACTCTCAACTATATGTTGGGTGTACTTTACGTGGCGCGCCTGAGCGGCAACAAGATGCTGTGCCATCGTCTGGGCGGTTTTGGCGTACTGTTCTTTTACTTCAACTGCGGTGTTTGCCGTGGTTTTTTCTGTTGTTGTCAAAATGTATTGATCCTTAATCTTTAGCTAAGTTAGGACAAGTGTGCGATCTCTGAAATATCAGGTACCGTGTTCGTCATCCTGGCTCCTCGTCAAATCGATCGAGGGGATTTTAGGTGGCATTACTGATGAAAATACAGAAGCAGAGAAGTGCCGAAGCTGTTCCTATAAGATGGAGAACAGTGTAACTGCTCTTTATCTTATTAGTATTATAACATAGTATGTAATATTTGTCAAGTGCAGGATATAATAATAATTCATAAGGATGAACTTTAAATATATTTTTCTTGTGTATTAAATGTGAAATTGCTTGCTCGAATTTGTCGAGCTTCTGGCTGCAACGTTTGCGCGGGCGAAATCCCCATCGAGCAGTGAGGCAACATGCATGACGATGGTAGCTGTCTTTAAACGTTCGACATGAGTTTTGACAATCTGGTTTATTTCCTTCTTTGTGAGGAAAGAGTACTGCTTAGCGTAGCGTTTCCTGGCTTTCTTGCCAAAAATGTCGTGATAGATCTGTTTTCTGGTCTTTTTCGCTTTCGAACCAAAGATTTCAAAAGAAGTCTTATCCTGCCAAATGAAATGCAAGGTGTGTAAGGTTTCCTGAAAAGTGATTTGTTGTTTCATAATGCTTTCTGTCTCACTGTTTGATGGTGGCGAAGAAGATCGCCTTGGCCTCTTTCGCTAGGAGAGGAGGGGATGGTGAAGGATACGTAGATCGGGTTGATGGCATGCAGGAACTAGCGCGGGTGGAAGGTCTGGGTGCGCAACTGTTGCGCACCCAGACCTTCCACCCGCGCAGTGGTATTCAGCAAGGTAATTAGTGATGTGATGGCTTTGCCGCTTTGTGAGCGACCACTGGATGCTGCGTCGCTTTGTGGGCGGTATCCGCTGTTTGCTGCGTTGTCTTTTGAATGTTCTCCATTCCTTGTCGACTCGCTGCTTGAGCGGTATCCACTGTTTGCTGCGTCGCCTTTTGAAGACTCTCCAGTCCTTGCTGACTCGCAGCCTGAGCGGCTTCTACCGTCTGCTGATAGCTGGAGAAAGGATCACGGAACGCGTTCAAGTAGGTCTGCATCGACTCTTGGGTGAGTCGCTGGAACGCTTCTTGCTGTGCTTGGACTTTCTCTTGCAAATCCCCGACGAGGGCGCGCGCGCGCTCTGCCTGGTTCTTCAGGGTATCCACGCCCTCGGTAAAAAAGCGTTGGACAAACTCTGTGTTGCGCTTCTGGACGGAGGCAATGTTGCTTGCGATGGCCTGATTTGTCTTGAGTACGTCCATTTCCTCGCTAAAGAAGTTCTGCATAAAATGTGTAGTACGCTGCTGAGCGGCAATGATATCTTCTGCTGCGGCCTGATTTGCCTTGAGGATTTCCATGCCTTCGCTGAAGAAGCGTTGCGCAAACTTCGTGTTGTGCTCGGTGGCGGCAACAATACTATTGACGACGGCCTGGTTTGTCTCTTGAAAGGATTTGACCAGTGCCCATGCGGCTTCATTGGTTGTATTTTCTGTCATTATTTCTCTTTTCATCTTTCACACAGTCACCTGCGTTACATTCTCTATTGCTCTGTTGATCTTCAGAGGGCTACTTTTACCTCCCCAAACGGGAACTGTGAGAACTCCTTTCTCCTACTGGGGTGGTCGCTCGCCGGCCTCATAGTTATAGAAGCCACGTCCACTCTTCCGACCGTACCAGCCAGCAGCCACCATCTGGCGTAGGAGCGTGGGAGCGGCAAAGCGCGGCTCTTTGAACCCATCGAAGAGCACATCGGCAATGTGCAGGGTGGTATCAAGCCCAACGAAGTCGAGTAGGGCTAACGGCCCCATAGGATAGTTCGTTCCTAATATCATGCCCACATCAATGTCTTCCTTGGTCGCGAACTCTTGCTCCAGCATGTGTATCGCGTCAAGCAAGTACGGAACGAGCAGGTAATTGACGATAAATCCCGGACGGTCCTTGCTTACAATCATCCGCTTTCCCAGACGTTCACCCAGAGCGCGTGTGGTCTCGAGTGTCTCGTCGGAGGTAGTGAGCGCACGCACCACTTCGATCAACTTCATGGTCGGCACGGGGTTGAAGAAGTGCATGCCCAGCACCTTGTCGGGGCGACGAGTGGCAGCCGCCATGTGAATGATGGGGATGGAACTGGTATTGCTGGCCAAAATCGCGTGCGGCGGACAGATCTTATCGAGCTGCGCAAAGGTGTCTATCTTGACCTGCATGTCCTCGGTCGCTGCTTCAATCACCAGATCGCAATCGGAAAAGTCTTCGAGGGATATCGTTCCTCGCAGCAGATTATGCGCGGTATCCAGCTCGGCCGGGGTCATCTTGCCACGCTGCACCGACTTCAGCATGGATGTCTCGATGCGTTTGAGGCCTTTCGCCATAAACTCTTCGTTCACTTCACGTACAATGGTGTCGTACCCAGCACGGGTGCAGATCTCGGCAATGCCAGAGCCCATCAGCCCGGCCCCGATAATGCCAATTCGGTGAATGTCCATCTTACCCTCCCTAATGAAATACGTTATTCAAACTACTTCTATCTTAACCAAGAAGCGTTAAGGAAAGCGTTATAAGCATGTAGGACAACGAGTATCACAGCTCAAGTTCGGCGCTCATCAACTTTTCTTCTGACGAATACTGGAGGTGGAAGCCGAGTTTCTTACAAATCTCTTGCATCCCCTGGTTTTCCGAAAGGATGTTTCCAGTGAGACGTTGGAGTTTTTCGTCGTGACCATACTGGATCAGCCGACGCAGCAATTCGGTACCCAAGCCCTTGCGCTGGAACTGATCGGTGACGAGAACGGCAAACTCGGCCTCATTGGTACCATGGACTTTGAGTAAGCGGCCTACACCAATAATTTCATTCTGCTCGGTCTGTGGGTTGTGGTAGTCGGTGACGAGAGCCATTTCCCGGTCGTAGTCAATAAAACACATGCCGACCAACTGCTCGTGGGCGATCCGTTGGCTAAGGCCGAGCATGTGCAGCCAGCGGAAATAGACGCTGCGGTCCGAAAGTGTCTCATGAAACTTGACCATGAGCGGCTCATCCTCAGGGCGGATAGGACGAAGCGTGATCAAGGTGCCGTCGGGCAGCGTCCAGGGCTGGCGGCTAATGGTCCTCGCGTTTTACTTGTAGCCATACGTTTCCAGTTCCTTTCATGTAACTAACTCGCTGTACTACCCAGCATATTTTTTCGGGTGAGGTCACGCCTGCTACGGCAGGCGTGACCCATTGGTTGCAAGACAGACAAAAACTCTTGTTCGTCTAGTACATATCGAAGACCAGCCGAGCCGCGACGAGACCGTGCTCAACTTCCTCCATAGCCTCATTGACCTGTTCGAGGTGTCGCGTCTCATACATCACTTTTGTCTTACCCGCAACATGCAGTTGGTATACTTCCGCTAGATCCAACGAGGTGCCGACAATCGAGCCGACGATCTTAATCCCGTTGAGCACTGTTTCGAAGATCGGCAGTTGCATGAAGTTTCCTGCCGGCATCGCGACAAAGACCAGGGTGCCGCCGCGCCGCAGTGACTTAAATGCCTGCTCGTAGACCTGTGCCCCAACTGCCACACAGATGACTGCGTCAGCTCCACCGAGTTTCTTGATGGCCGCAACCGCGTCTTCTTTCTTGCCGTTAATGGTGTAGTCTGCGCCGAGCTTCTTTGCCATTTCCAACTTCTCGTCAACCAGGTCCACGGCCACCACAGTAGCACCGGCAATCTTGGCATATTGCACAGCCAGGTGCCCCAGACCGCCAATACCGAAGATGACGACCAGGTCTGAAGACCGTGCGCCGCTCACCTTCACTGCCTTATAGGTAGTGACGCCTGCGCAGGCCAACGGAGCTGCTTCCAGGGGATTCATGTGTTTGGGGATTTGAACCACGTATTTCGCAAAAGCCAGGGCATATTCGGCGTACGCTCCGTCGATGAAATACCCGGTGTCGAGTTGTTGCTCGCACAGTGTCGACCAGCCAGACATGCAGTACTCGCAGTGCCCGCAGGCATAGCCGAGCCAAGGTATGGCGACCCGGTCCCCCTCTTTGACCCTCGTCACGCCTGGCCCCACCATTGCTACAATGCCTACGCCTTCGTGGCCAGGGATGAGTGGAAGTTTGGGCTTGATTGGCCAGTCTCCATGGGCCGCGTGGATATCTGTATGGCATAATCCGGATGCTTCTATCTTGACGACAATTTGCTCAGGGCCTGGCGTCGGCTTGGGTACATCCTCAATAATAAGCGGTTCTTTGAAACTATGTACGACTGCTGCTTTCATGAACGGTCTTTCCTTTCCTATATTTTCAAAAAGTGGGGAAAACTAACCTCGGATGAGACCAGTTCCCTCGTCTATGCAATGATATTCATGAAGCGTTATAGAAAGCGTTACGTAGCTGTTAATTGAACCATCTGAACAGACCTTTCCAATTCAGCTAACAAGGAAGGAGAGCAGCAAGGATGGGATGTTTTTTTGCGCTCATAATGAAAATGTCTCTTGTTGCTTGAAGCAACAAGAGACATTTTCATTATGAGCGCAAAACGACGCACGAGATTATGGTAGCGGAATAGGTGCTGGCACTGGTTGAGCTATGGTTGGTTTAGCTGGTGGCTCAGCATGGAACCAAGTTCCCGGCTTCCAAGGCAGACCTAATGCGGGCAGTAGCCAATTATCCAAACCGATCCATCCGCAGACTCTCCAGGAGAGGATCAGGAATAAGCCAAGCGTCCCCAGAATAGGATTCACACTGACTGTGCCAGCGAGAAGGTAATTCAGGTTCATCAACACCCCGAAACCTGCCGCGAACCCTGTCAGTATGCCTAAGAGGAGACCTAGTCCTACCGCAAATTCTCCCCAGCTCACCATGACCGAGAATAAGCCGGCATTAGGAAGCACAGCATGCTGTAAAAACCACGCGTACCACCCTTGGACTGATGGATTCGCGCCAGAACTTTTTGCTAACGCACCAGTGGCAAATCCCGCCAGAGATTTTCCGCTTATGCCCCAAGAAGGAGAGATAACCTTTTCCCATCCGGCAAGCAGCCATTCCACACCAACGTACATGCGGACGACAAACCAGAGCACGGAAGAGCCCTCTGACGCAAGGAAAAACTTCGCGAGCGACGGTTCAGGAAACTTTTCAGTGGAAGGAACAGCCACTAAAGCTGACCGCTCCTGCGCATATTGAACGAAAGCCAAAACCAGGGCGAGGACAAACAGAATGAGCAAAGCCACATTCCAATAGTCATTCGCCGTGACACCAGCAACAGTCAAGATAATATGAACAATCGTCCATATTCCTGCGAGGACAACAATCGGCATACCCCACCTGAACGGTCCATTCAATTGACGTGACATAGAATTACTTTCCCCTTAACGGAAGTATTCTCGTAGCAGATTTCACCGCCGCGAAACTGTAGCGAAATTTTGTTTGCTGTGAACGATTTTTGCAGGCATCCTAGCCTTACCTAGTAGTTATCGCCTTCTCCTGGATGATCCTCTGCCGCTGACAGCGTGTAAGATGGCGATGAGAATACAGGCTCCAATAAAGGCAATCACAATACTTATGATCAGGCTAGAGGAGCCGACTCCTATGCCCAGGAAGCCAGCCAGCCAGCCACCAATGAAGGCTCCGATCAGGCCAACGATAATATCGCCAATCAGCCCATAGCCTCCCCCGCGCATCACGCGACTGGCGAGAAAGCCTGCCACCAACCCAACAACCAGCCACCAGAGCACATTGGACAGATTAAGAGTAAGAGTACTAAGCAGAAATGTTGCAAGGGTCATGATTACGTCCTTTCCTTGAACTCGAAGTTTGATTCTCCACGTTTGCTATCTCTCCTTGTAGACCTGCTCGACTGGGGGAGATAAACAATACTCTGCTCCAAGAGTATCCAGTGTGCGTTATAAAAAGCGTTATACAAGTGTTAAATGCAGTTTCCCCCTTAGCGCACGTACTGGTCAAACGAGTTGAGTGCCTTCAGATAATTTGCGCGCTCGAAGGCTGCCGGGTCTGCTACGGCACGCTGGCTCATGCTGCCCCGCATTTGTTCAATCGAAGCGTACTCGTGTTCTTCCATCCACTCTTGCAGGTCGTTCAGAATATGCGTAATCCTGCCAACACCGCTTTCCAAGAGCGTGGACGTCATCATCGCAACATTAGCCCCTGCCATCATCGCTTTAAGCACATCCTGCGCGGTGTGTACACCGCTGGTAAGAGCGAAATCGGTCTTGATACGCCCATAGAGAATAGCAATCCAGCGCAGTGGTAAACGCAGTTCGTGGGACATGCTCAAGACCAGATTGGGGATAACCTCCAATTCTTCTAGGTCAAAGTCGGGTTGGTAAAACCGATTGAACAGTACGAGGGCATCTGCTCCCGCTCCTACAATGCGCTTTGCCATGTTGGGCAGTGCCGTGAAGTACGGACTGAGCTTGACGGCAATGGGAAGCTGTACCTTTGCGCGCACATCTTTCACAAGCTGCACGTAGTCGTTTTCCAGTTCCGCTGCGCTTAATTCAAGGTCTGTCGGCAGGTAATAGATGTTTAGCTCCAATGCATCGGCACCTGCCTGCTCTATCTTTCGGGCATACTCTAACCAACCGCCCGACGAAATCCCGTTCAGACTGCCAATCACCGGTATATTTACCGCCTGCTTGATCTTACGTACATGTTCCACGTATGGCTCAGGGCCGAGATTATAGCTGTCCAGATCGGGGAAGTAGCTCAGAGATTCGGCAAACGAATTGGTGCCGCGCTCCAGGTAATGATCTAGTTCTTGGCTCTCATGGGTGATCTGCTCCTCGAACAATGAATACATCACGATGGCAGAAGCTCCAGCGTCCTCTAATCTCCGCACGGTATCCAAACTCTTGGAAAGTGGTGAAGCCGATGCCACCAATGGATTTTTCAGATGTAGGCCTAGGTACGTTGTTGTCAAATCGGGCATATTCATACTCCTTTCTCATGTGCGGCGGGAATGTTAGCAGTAGCAGTAGTGGGAACAGCAGCACCTGTTAGCTCTTGCTCGGCAGCCAATTCCTGATAATGGAACCAGCGGTCGCGTACATCTTGTTGCGCTAACTTCATGAGAGCCCCTGCACGTTGCTCGTTACTCTGCAAAAGCATGCGGAAGCGTGTTTCATTGTAGGCAAACTGCTCTAGCGGAATGGTGGGCTCTTTCGAGTCGAGAAGCAGCGGGTTTTTCCCCTGTGCATGTAGTGCTGGATTGTAGCGATAGAGTGGCCAATATCCCGACTGCACTGCCAGCTTTTGTTGTTTCAACCCCTTACTCATATCAATGCCATGTGCAATACAGTGGCTGTAGGCGATGATCAATGAAGGGCCATTATAGGCTTCGGCTTCTAGGAAAGCGTGCAGCGTTTGCTGATCATTGGCACCCATTGCGACGTGGGCAACATACACATTGCCGTAGGCCATCGCCAGCAAGCCCAGGTCCTTCTTTGGCGTAGACTTGCCATTCGCGGCGAATTTAGCTACAGCTCCGCGTGGAGTGGACTTTGACGCCTGTCCCCCAGTGTTTGAATACACCTCCGTATCAAGCAAAAGGATATTCACATTGCGACCCGATGCCAGTACATGGTCTAAGCCGCCAAAACCAATATCGTAGCCCCAACCATCGCCACCGATGATCCATACACTTTTATTCACCAGGGCATCTGCCACACTTAACAAATGTCGTACGCGAACTTGCGTGCCGTCAGCATCTTGTAAGCGTTCTCTGAGTGCCATCACACGCTCACGTTGCGCTTTGATCCCCGCGTCGCTGGATTGGTCAGCATTTAGGAGTGCATTCACCGCTTCCTCACCCACGATATCGGTACACTGGGTGAGCAACTCCCGGGCGAACTCCTGCTGTTTATCGACAGTCAGGCGCATGCCCAGGCCGAACTCGGCATTGTCCTCGAACAGCGAGTTCGACCAAGCTGGCCCTCTACCCTCGCGATTGGTAGTCCAGGGGGTAGTGGGCAAGTTCCCGCCATAGATTGATGAGCAACCAGTGGCGTTGGCGACGATCATGCGATCGCCAAACAATTGGGTAGCCAGCTTGATATAGGGCGTCTCGCCACAGCCTGAACAGGCACCAGAAAACTCGAATAAGGGTGTCAATAGTTGTGTGTTCTTAACGGCAGCCAGGTTCAAATTCGCAGCCTCTACATCGGGCAGCG
Organism: Ktedonobacterales bacterium; assembly: GCA_038209195.1. Taxonomy (GTDB): domain Bacteria; phylum Chloroflexota; class Ktedonobacteria; order Ktedonobacterales; family Ktedonobacteraceae; genus JBBQXY01. The sequence goes on from JBBQXY010000138.1 coordinate 8,620, forward strand.
TGAGGAAAAACTCCCAGTTCACAGACTCACGTTCACGAATAGGCGGCTGGTCGGCCATATTGATGGCTTTTCGTCCCCCCTGCCGTTTATCTTTGACGGGGCACGCGTCTACGCACAACCCGCAGCCAGTGCAGTCTTCGGGTGATACTTGAAGCGTATATTTCGTATCGGGGAACTCTTTATAGTGTGCATCCACTGAGAGGAATGACCCAGGGGCTCCTGCCAGTTCGCTCGCGCTATACACCTTCTGGCGAATAACCGCGTGTGGGCAGACCATGACACACTTGCCACATTGGATACATATATCAGCGTCCCAGACAGGCATCTCCAGGGCAATATTGCGCTTTTCCCAGCGGGCTGAACCAGAGGGATAGGTGCCGTCGACTGGCAAGGCACTGACCGGCAAAGCATCGCCGTCACCAGCGATCATTGGCCCCAGCACCTTACGCACAAATTCTGGTGCTTGCGCTGGAACAGGTGGGCGTCGCGTCAACATCTGGAGAAGAATGGGTACACGCGGTTGCGCTACAGCGTCCACTGCACCTGTAGCCCCCACCGCTGTTCCTCTTGTTTGACCTGCCCCTACCCCTACGAGGATTTTCACCTCATGGAGATGGGCCAACGTCTCATCGACAGCCCTGAAGTTTTGCTGTACCACCGCTTCACCGCGTTTGCCGTAGGTCTTCTTGATGCTTTTCTTGATCTGCTCGATAGCCTCTTCCTTGGGAAGGATACCACTGATGGCGAAGAAGCAGGTCTGCATGACCGTATTGATGCGCCCACCCATGCCAGTGTCGCTGGCTACCTTGTGGGCATTAATCACAAAGAAGCGCAGCCCCTTGTCAAGGATTCCCTGCTGTACCTCGATGGGCAAATGATCCCATATCACCTCAGGTCCATAGATACTATCGAGCAGGAAGACAGCACCTGGCTTTGCATACTTGAGGACATCGAAGCGTTCCAGGAACGTGAACTGGTGGCAGGCGACGAAATTGGCCTGATCGGTCCCGACCAGATAGGGAGCATGGATGGGGAGCGGCCCGAAGCGGAGGTGAGAGATGGTCATCGATCCCGATTTCTTGGAGTCGTAGACAAAGTAGCCCTGTGCAAAGTTGTCCGTCTCCTCTCCGATAATCTTGATCGAGTTTTTATTGGCCCCCACCGTGCCATCCGAGCCCAAACCCCAGAATACGCACTGCACCGTACCCTCTGGCTCGGTAGAGAAGGTAGGGTCAAAGTCCAGGCTGCTATGAGTCACATCATCGTTGATACCAATGGTAAAGTGCTGTTTCGGATCAGCCTTGCGCATCTCGTCAAAAATGCCCTTGACCATGCCAGGCGTAAATTCCTTCGAGGAAAGCCCATAGCGTCCGCCGATACTCCGTGGGAACGAGTGGCCATTGCCCCTGCTCCAGCCCTCGCTCAGGGCAGTTACGACATCCTGGTAGAGTGGCTCCCCGATGCTCCCCGGTTCCTTGGTGCGATCCAACGTAGCGATCACCTTGACGGTGCGCGGCAGTGCCTGTAAGAAATGTTCCACCGAGAAGGGGCGGAACAAACGCACTTTCAGCACTCCCACCTTCTCGCCCCGCTCCATCAAATACTCCACCGTCGCCTGAACGGTTTCAGCGCCCGACCCCATCACTACAACCACGCGCTCCGCGTCTGGTGCTCCGACGTAATCAAAGAGGTGATACTGTCGCCCGATCAGGCTGGCGAAGGTATCCATCGCCTTCTGTACAATCGCCGGACAAGCCTGGTAATAGGGGTTAACGCTTTCGCGCGCCTGAAAGTACACGTCGGGATTCTGGGCGGTGCCGCGAATAAAGGGGTGATCGGGTGAAAGGCCCCGTGTGCGGTGGGCCTGCACGAGTGAATCATCGATCATTGCGCGCAAGTCTTCATGGGTTACTTGCTCAATTTTATCAATTTCGTGTGACGTGCGAAAGCCATCGAAGAAGTGCAGGAAAGGCACACGCGCCTCTAGCGTGGCAGCATGCGCGATCAGTGCCAGGTCTTGCGCCTCCTGTACCGAGTTGGAGGACAGCATGGCAAAGCCAGTAGCGCGTGTCGCCATCACATCCGCGTGATCGCCGAAGATCGAGAGCCCCTGCGTTGCCAGTGAGCGAGCCGCCACGTGAAATACCACTGGCGTTAGTTCACCGGCAATTTTATACATATTGGGGATCATCAGCAACAAGCCCTGCGACGCCGTGAAGGTGGTTGCCAGTGAACCCGTCTGTAGTGCGCCATGAATAGCTCCGGCGGCACCTCCTTCCGATTGCATTTCCATGACGAGTGGTACTGTTCCCCACAGATTAGGGCGTCCTAGAGCAGACCAGCTATCCGCCAGTTCTCCCATGGGTGTTGAAGGTGTGATTGGATAAATTGCAATGACTTCACTTAGTGCATGAGCAACGTATGCTACCGCCTCGTTGCCCTCCACAGTGACCCAGGTTCGTTCCATAGCTCTTTGCCTCCATCGTCTCGTAGGGACGACCCTTGAGTTGAGGTCGCCCGCCTATCCTTTGACTCTTTTGCCCTTCCCTCACCATGCGTAGAGTAGGCAGTCACGTTCGAGTGCTAATGAGTAGTGCCTCGACTGATTAGCGAGGCAGGGACGGTTCATTGAGGTGAGAGCCGTTTAGTGGCTCATGGACGGGTACGCTGATCTCGCGTTGCATGAGCTGGATCAGTGGTGCCAGCAGGTCGAGGGGCAGAGGGAAGATGATGGTCGAATTCTTCTCCACCGCGATCTCGGTCAGCGTTTGCAAGTAGCGCAGTTGCAGGGCAGCGGGCTGGGAGCCGATGACTGCCGCGGCCTGCGCCAACTGGGTCGAGGCGAGCAGTTCGCCCTGAGCATGGATCACTTTGGCGCGCTTCTCGCGCTCGGCCTCCGCCTGTTTGGCCATGGCACGCTGCATGGACGTCGGTAGCTCTACGTCCTTGATCTCGACCGCTGTCACTTTCACGCCCCAGCGTTCCGTCTGCTCGTCGATGATTATCTGTAGATCACCGTTGATCTTCTTGCGTTCAGCCAGCAGTTCATCCAGTTCCGACTGTCCCAGCACGTTGCGCAGTGTGGTCTGACCAATCTGCGTAGTTGCCTGGTTGAAGTTCACCACATTGACCACTGCTGCAACCGGGTCGGTGACGTAGAAGTAGAGGACAGCAGTCACCTTGATTGTGACGTTATCGCGTGTAATCACCTCTTGCGGAGGCACAGTAAGCGTGACGATACGCAGATCGACTTTGACCATGTGTGAAATGAGCGGGGGTACCAGGAAGAGACCTGGGCCCTTCGCCCCGGTCAAGCGTCCCAGCACGAAGATTACGCCGCGCTCGTACTGCTGCACCACGCGAATGGCGGAGAGTGCGAGGATCAACAGCACAAGCACGATAGTGCCAATTACAAGCAACGCCACTGGATTCATAGCAAGTATCCTTCTGTTCCTCATAAAGTAGTTATTTTGTTAGTAAAGTGAGTCAATCCTCTTCTGCTGCTACCATTACTGATTGTATAGTAGCAGCGGAGCGTTATAAGGAGCGTTAAATGGGCGAATTATGCCGCACAGACAAGGTCACAGAAAGTGCGCCACTTTGGTCACGTAGGCACAAGCACCAGATTGCTGTGTGCTTGTTCATACATCATGTGACCTGGTGCCGAAGCGGGCAGTGAACTGCTACCCCTCCACCAATGCTACGTTGATGACATTCTCTGTTCCTTTGCAGCACGTTTTAACGCTTTTTTTAACGCTGTGCGGTTACTATGCTATGAGGGTACACATATCGTTGCGTGGAGAAGATCAGTTCACAACAACAGACCTCTAAACACATAATGACTAGAAGGAGCACTCCTAATGTTTCAAAGTATATTAGTCCCGCTGGACGGATCGCAGCGGGCTGAGCGTGCTGTGCCGACAGCAGCTCGCATCGCACACGCTACGAACGGCACGGTCGTGTTACTCCAGGTGGTCAGTCTGCCCATGGAATATCTTAGTAGTTTTGCACTCGCCCCAATGATAACGGATGAGTCGATCGAACAGGAACTGGTTGAAGCGAGGAGCTACCTCGCTACACTTGCTAAGTCCGAGAGCTTGAAGGGACTTCATGTCCGGACAGAGGTTCAATTTGGCCTAGCGGGTGAGCAGATTATGGGCGTGGTCGAGTCGCAGGCGGTTGACCTTGTCGTCCTGTGCAGTCACGGATGGACCGGGTTCAAGCGTTGGGCCTTGGGAAGTGTGGCCCACCGAGTCATCCATGACAGCCATGTGCCTGTGCTGGTCTTGCGCGAAGGAGGAGCATCGCTACCCGTTGTCCACGCGGATGCTGCTCGCCCGCTCTGTAGCATGGTCGCACTTGATGGCTCTCCGTTGGCAGAGACGGCCTTGCTTCCCGCCGCATATCTAGTCGCCGTGCTGGCCCAACCTGCTCAAGGGGTAGTGCATCTCATCAATGTGATTCGGCCCCAAACCTCCGCTGCTGACGAGGGTATATCTCCCCATCACGAAGCTGAGGTGGCGGAACGGGCACAAGAGTATTTGAAGGGGGTGCGGGAGCACTTGCTGGAGCAGACGAGCGACCTCAATCTCCTAGTGACATGGTCCATTACACGTGCTCAGGATGTTGCAGAGACCCTGGTAACTACGGCAGAAGAGAAACTGGGAAGCACACAGGAGAACAACTGCGACCTTCTCGGCATGGCAACGCATGGTCGCGGTGGAGTAGCACGTTGGGTCATGGGAAGTGTGACCGAACGCGTCCTACAGGCTACTAATTTGCCGATGCTGGTGGTACACCCGCTTCAGACAGGCTCTCTTCAAAGGCATACTGCGGATAATGAGAAAGGAAAAACCGATGACCTTTGAGAGTACTCCTGCTTACACGACGTTGCATCCTTACTTTCAGCAGCGAGTGCTTTATAATGAACCACTTGCGCAGCATAGTGGGTTTGGCGTTGGTGGTCCCGCCGATCTATGGCTCTCGCTTGAAACACGAGAAGAACTCAATGACTTGATTAACCTCTGTGGGCAACAACGTTGGCCGTTGCTGCTCGTAGGTGCAGGTACCAATATTCTCTACGCCGATAGCGGTGTGCGCGGAATTGTGGCGAGTATTTCGCTACAGCAGTATCACATCGAAAAGCAGCCTGATGGCTCAGCCCTACTCATTGCTGAACCAGGTGTTCGCTGGGCAAACGTGCTCAAGGAGATCATTCCGCTTGGTTGGGGTGGGCTAGAATTCGGCATTGGCATTCCCGGCACACTGGGTGCAGGTATCATCAGTAATGTAGGAGCGCACAACCAGGAATTAGGGCAGGCATTAGAGTGGATCGAAGAACTTGATGCTCGTGCCTTTAATCGTGAGATGGAGGAACCTCCTGTTTTCCCCGTGACCGTGTTTTCACGCTACCAAAGCGACCAATTGGACCTAGGGTATCGTCACAGTCGCTTTCGTGAGCAGCGATTGACCCACATTGATGCGCATGGTCAGTTAGTTTTCCCGCCCCGGGGTCTGATCGAGCCAGCCGAACTGATTGTAACACTCGCCTTGCGCCTCCAGCAACGCGACCCTGCTGCTTTAGCAGCCCTGCTTGCGCAACATAGCCAGGAACGCAAACAGAACGATCCGGCACAAGGACATCTTGGTTCGATTTTTAAGGACCCTGCCGGAAGCTCCGCCAAGACTGTGCTTGCGCAAGCTGGCGTAGCAGGAAGAAGGCGCGGCAACGCACAAATTTCTGAGCGCAACGCGAACTACATCGTGAATCTAGGGGGAGCCAAGGCATCTGATATTGCAGCACTCATAGTGGAAGTACACCAAGAGGTCCTGGCCCATCAAGGCATTCATCTCGCGTTGAATATTGAATTGTTAGGAGAATGGTGAGCCGTCCCTTTATGCTACGTGGTCAGACAACTTGAACAATGAATGGAAACGCAGCATTAAGAGGCGCGATGCTTTCTTCTACGATACGAACACCACTTCTGCTAGGGAATCCTATTGTCTGTTTCAGTGCCAAGAATGGGGGCGAGATCCGATTCGAGGGCAAGGGGAATATTCGCGTTGTTTGCTCCATTGCGATGCAAGATGCTGACGGCTTCCTGTTCCCGGCCTACGGCACGAACGGTGACGACAATACGCGTCACTTCAGGTTTTCTGCCAATGACAGTAGGGATCGCCCCTCCTGTTGTGTATCCATCTGTCCCGGTACTTTGCTTGTCAGCTAGGATGTCTTCGTCGCCCGCACCTGTGCTGCGAATTACCAGATCGATCTGGTCGTCGCTGAATCCTGCTGAGTGCAGGTCATTTACGGCTTTATCGGCTTGTACCTCGTCTTCAAAGAGGCCTACGATGGTTGAATTATCACTTTCCGCCATGACTTTTCTCCTTCCATAAGGTATTTGCGAACTCTTCTAAGTGCCCTAACTAATAGATACTTTTTTCACGTATACGGTTAACCAAAAGATGCAATTGAGGTACGCCGAGGAGATTTTACCAGCGACTCATCACTGGCGTCAGAGTGCTTTGATGTATACTATACTTGGCTTTGTAACGTTAGTCGCTTAAGAAGGAGGTTTTCTCATGCCAGGCGTACTCTTGATCGACCCAACCGCCCCATCCCTTATCGAGCGTCTGCGCCCATTCTTTCCTCCAAGTGCGCCGCTGGAAATGGTACCTTCCTATAGTGAGGAGGACCTTGCCAGGTATGGGGCTGAGGTCGAGGTTGTGCTCGTGATCCATCGCAAAGTGGATGCTCATCTGCTCACCTTCTTGCCGCGTGTGCGTTTCATCCAGCGTGTTGGCGTTGGCTACGATAACCTTGATCTCGGCGCACTCAAGGCAGCGGGAATAGTGGCAGCATATACTCCGGGAGCCAATGCAGTGGCAGTCGCAGAGCATACGATTTTGTTGATGCTAGCATTGCTCAAGCGGATTGTGGCTGCCGAGTCGAAAACGCGACAGGGAGGCTGGCCGACGATGGAGCTATACGAGGCTGGGCTGGGTGATCTAGCTAACGCGACAGTTGGACTGATCGGGTTTGGCAATATCGGTCGTGCTGTGGCTAAACGATTGGCACCCTTTGGATCACGATTGCAGTACATAGCCCACCATGCCGTCGATCCGAAGATCGAACAGGAACTTGGTGTGCGCTATGCCTC
>JBBQXY010000139.1:0-15619 GCA_038209195.1 Ktedonobacterales bacterium
CATACTCAGATTATATACTTAATCACAACATTTGTCAAGGGCAAGGTGGTACTTCACGGTATTCCACCCATCACGCCCCACAAGGGAGAGCCATTCATCCCCTGCTTAAAAGACAGGGGCTTTCTGGCTCGTTCACGTAAAAACGCTTTAAAAAGGGTATGAATATGACGACATCTTCGCTTTTCTGCCATGTTTGCGGCAATGATATCCCGTCGCAAGCCACCTTCTGTATGACGTGTGGCGAACCAGTGGGAGCTAGTACAACTGGTGCGGTCGGTGCTGGGGCTGCAAGGAACCTGACTGGATTGCTATTACAAGATCAGCTCCTCAAAGAGCACTACCGTATCCTCGAACAGATTGGGCGTGGCGGCTTCGCTGCTGTCTATAAGGCCGAAGATATACGTCTCAGAGGCCGGCGCGTCGCTGTCAAGGAGATGAGCCAAAGTGGGCTGAGTACGCAGGAATTGAGCGAAGCCATCGAAGCGTTTCAGCACGAGGCGCAGTTGCTCGCTGGCCTACAGCACCCCAATCTGCCGCGAATTTATGATTACTTCAGCGAAAGAGGGCGCTGGTACCTCGTGATGGACTTTATCGAGGGGGAAACATTGGAACATTCCCTCTCGCTCCAGGCAGATCAGCGCCTCTCGCTGCAAGAAACGCTGGACATTGGACTACAGGTCTGCTCCGTGCTTGATTACCTGCATACGCGTCGCCCCCCCATCATCTTCCGCGACCTCAAACCAGCCAATATTATCAGAGGGCCGGGTTCTCCGCAGCATCTCTATCTGATCGACTTTGGTATTGCACGCCATTTCAAGCTGGGACAGACGAAAGATACCATGCCGCTAGGCTCGCCAGGCTACGCGGCACCAGAACAATATGGAAAGGCCCAGACCACGCAGCAGAGCGATATCTACAGCCTGGGTGTCCTGCTCCACCACTTGCTGACGGGTCTGGACCCAGCCGAGAAGCCATTTTTCCTGGCCCCACTGCGCTTGTACGGGCCTGCAATGACGGAGATGGAAGCCCTGATAACGCGCATGACAGCCATGGATGCAGCGCAACGCCCCACGAGCGTCACCGAAGTGCAAACGGCATTGCAGTTGCTAGTGGCACGTAGTACAGCAGAGCGGGTGGACATTGAGCCAGCAAAGCCACCACAAGAGGAGCGGCGCAGCAGACGAGCCGAACAAGAACGCCCCAGGCAGGAGCGGATGCGCATGCAAGAGCGGGAGCACCAGGAAATGGTGCCGCCCGTACACATTACGCGGCGCAAACTGCTCATTGGCGGTCTGCTGACAGGTGTCGTTTTGGCAACAGGAGTAGGAGGTCTGCTCGCCATTCAGCCCAAACAGCCTATAAAACTGCTCCCGGTCAAGCCTCACCCGGTCACAAAACCTCCGGCAGTACAATTTGGAGCCGATGTGATGTTTGGCTTCGATGCACAGCACACTGGCTTCAATGCTGCTGAGACACTCCTGAAACCGAGCAATGTATCCCACTTGCAGGTGACGTGGCGCTCAGAGCCAATTGGAGAGAACTACTTCTCTTCGCCCACGGTAAGCGGGGGCATGGTCTATGTTGGCACCTTTAGTGGCAGTTTGTTTGCCTTAGATGCGGCTACGGGCAAGACGCGTTGGAGCACGAATCCGCATAGCACTACCACCACAGGGAACTCTTCCACGCCCGCCGTCGCCAACGGCATTGTGTATATCTCTCTAGAGGATGAAAGACTGTACGCCTTTGATGCTGTTACAGGTACATCGCTTTGGGTCTCCCCTGCTAGCCAGGCGATACGGTCCTCGCCCACCGTTGTCAAAGGGGTTGTTTATGCGACGAGTGAAGAGGCCGTGTACGCCTTTGATGCCGCCAGCGGCAACCTGCGCTGGGTTTCCTCGGTATCGGCTGGAAACTCGCCGGTCGCCGTAGCGAATAATCTGCTCTATGTCACGGTGGCAAGCAATGGTGCGGGTCAAGGTCGGGTGTATGCCCTGGATGCCACGAGCGGTCAAACACACTGGATCTCTGACCTCATCACGGATGGTATTGATGACAACTCTTCGCCAACTGTGGCCAATGGCCTGGTCTACATCGGCTCGGGAGATGGCGGATTGGTAGCCTTTGATGCCGCCACAGGGAAGAAGCGCTGGCTCACCGCGCCAACACTAGGCAGTACGGGGTCCTCACCAGCAGTGGCGCACGGGAAAGTGTATCATACCAGGGACCAGGTGTACGCCTTTGACGCAATAACGGGTGTTCCCCTCTGGGTATCAGAAAACGTGGGGGCGTTCAACTCCGATTCAACCATCGTAGCCAACGGCGTGATCTATGTTTCTTCAGCAGGAGACAACAGTGTCCACGCACTCGATGCAGCAACAGGACAAACCCTCTGGAAATCACCTCCTACGAACAACCAGCTTTTCACGACACCATCGGTAGCCAACGGAATGGTCTACCTCGCCTCCCAAGACGCCCAAGGAACCGTATACGCATTTAAACTACCCTCGTAATAGCATATGAACGGGCCGTAGGGGCCGCTTTAGCGCGCCCCCATACGCATTAAGTTAAGCCAAAGATCGCAGTTTCCAGGGCGACCGCAAGGGTAGCCCCTAAGATATACCATTGGGCGTTGTCTTTGCAAAGCGGCTCGCTGAGCCGCCTCGGGTATAGTAGGGGCGACCCTTGCGGTCGCCCTGGCGGGGAATTGAAGTGCTTATCAATCCTTAACTTAATGCGTATAGGGGCCGCTTTAGCGCGCCCACTGCCGATGTATCGGCCCGTCCCGTTTGCCGATACATCGGCAGTGGCGGCGCTAAATCGCGCCCTACGGTGTATCGTCGTGTGCCCAGACCCCATCTGTTCAGGTGTTTGTAAGGTCGGGTTGGATGCTTGCAAGGGAGGTAACAGGAACTTCGACGACAATAACAGGTGTCGTATCAACGTATCATCACCCTACCGATAAAAAGATACTGGAGTTATCTATGAAATTAATACGCCGTATTGCGTGGACTGCGGTTGGATTCACATATTTTTTGGTGGCATTGGGCGGCACGGTGCGTGCTACCGATTCGGGGCTGAGTTGTCCGGATTGGCCGCTGTGCTATGGGCAAGCGTTTGCTGACCTGAACTACCATACGTTTCTGGAGCAGTTCCATCGGTACGTGGCTGCTATTGTGAGTGTGCTGGTGGTCGCGCTGGCCATCAGTGCTTTTATGTGGGCGCGGCAAGAGCGGCATATCATCGTTCCGGCCTTGATTGCGCCCGTATTGCTGGTAATCCAGATTGTGTTGGGTGGGCTGACGGTGTTGTGGAAATTGCCGCCGGAGATCATTACCGCGCACCTTGGAACAGCCCTGGCTATTTTCGCGCTGGTGATTACTATCGCGGTGATGGCAAGCAAGCCTGAAGCGATTAAAGAGCATCCCGACAAGACGCGGAAGTTTGCGCGTCTGGCGGTCACGAACGCGCTGCTCGTGTATGGCTTGATGTTGAGCGGTTCTTATGTCGTGGGGAGTGGAGCTTCACTGGCCTGTACAGGATGGCCGCTCTGCACGGCGCAGACGTGGGCGGTGACAAACCACCTGGCTGATATCAATGTTCTGCACCGCGTGATCGCGACGATTGTGGGCTTGGTACTGATCTGGACGCTGATTTCCGCGCTGCGCCGCTATAAAGTTGCGCCTGGGCAAGCCTGGATGGCCGTAGTGGCAGGTGTGCTCTTCATCGCACAATCCATTGTAGGTGGACTGATTGTTTTGCTGGATAAGCCAGAGTTTGTAGCGGGTCTGCACCTGGCACTGGCAACGGCGGTATGGGGCTCGCTGGTGGTGTTGGCGGCAATGGCGGCGAACCAATTACGCGTTGCGCCACACGCAGCGGATATTGAAGGAGCGGAAAAGGCAGAGGGGGAAGCCGCCCTTGGTGAACCAAAGAAAGAGATGGGGCGAGTGCAGCAGACCCTCTCCAGCTATCTTGACCTGATGAAGCCGCATGTTACCGTGCTCCTGTTAGGCACGACTGCCGCCGCGATGGCCATTGCTGACAAGGGCTTGCCGCCGTGGTGGCTGGTGTTGCCAACATTAGTGGGCGGTGCGATGGCGGCGGGTAGTGCTAACTGCATCAATTGCTATATTGATCGCGACATCGACCAGATTATGGGACGCACGCAGCGGCGTTCGCTGCCAGCGGGGAGAGTGCAGCCCCGGCAGGCCCTCATCTTTGGCGTTGTGCTGGGTATCGGTGCGTTTATCGTGCTGTCAGTGTTTGTGAACGTGCTCAGCGCTTGCCTGGCTAGTTCGGCGATTCTGTTCTATGTCTTTGTCTATACGCTGGGATTGAAGCGCACGTCGGCACAGAATATTGTCATTGGCGGGGCGGCTGGCGCGGTACCAGTGCTGGTCGGTTGGGCGGCGGCGACGAATTCGCTGACGCTGCCAGCGATCTGGCTCTTTGCCATCATTTTCTACTGGACGCCCCCGCATTTCTGGGCACTTTCACTTTTGATTCAGAAGGACTACGAGAAGGCGCATATTCCGATGCTGCCCGTGGTCATGGGCGAGAATGAGACACGGCGGCAGATTTTCCTCTACTCGTTGCTGTTGTTGGCAGTAACGCTGGTGCTGTTTGGCATGCATGCCATGGGCTATTTCTATCTCGTGGCTTCCCTTATCCTGGGTGGTATTCTGATTTACATGTCGATACGGCTCTTGCGCGAGAAGACTAAAGGCTGGGCGAAAACGCTTTTCTGGTACTCGAACTGTTATCTGGCGCTGATTTTCGCGGTGATGGTGATTGATCGAGTGATTCATTGATCTTGTTTAGAAAGCATGGGCAGCGTTTATGAACTGGAGATTAGCATCACGCCTTTCTGTGGTGACATTAGCGGTACTGGTGGTCTTAATTGTGGCCGTTGTGGGTACACGGGTAGGAAAATCAGCTTCTACAATCTCTACCGTCGGCAATAGCGGGCAGACGACTGATCCATCTGGTTTGCAGGGTACGTATCTCGGTTCTATTGCTGCCCCTGGCTTTCATTTGACGGATCAGGCGGGACAGGCTGTTTCGTTGGCGCAGTTTAAGGGGATGCCAGTGGTTTTGACCTTCTTCTATACGCACTGTCCTGACGCGTGTCCTCTCGCGGCAGAGAAGCTGCACCAGACGATGATGCAACTAGGCAGCAGTGCGCAGAAGGTGGGGGTCATCGCAGTCAGCGTCGATCCTAAAGGGGATACGCCGACGACAGCCCTCAGTTTTATCAAGGCCCATCAGTTGCAAGGGTATTTGCACTATTTGTTGGGAACACAGGCCGAGCTTGCGCCAGTATGGTCTAGTTACGCGGAGTTTGCCGCGCCCGCGACGGTTAATAGCTCTGTTTCGCATACAACAGCGTTGTATGTCATCGATCAACAAGGTCGTGAACGCGTTTTCCTCGGCGATGATTTCACGTCGGCACAATTGACCGCCGATCTACAGATTTTGCTGAAGGGTTGATTGTAGCCCTGGTTCGTGGGGCAGAAACGCTTGCAAGAGCGCCATATTCCTGGTATGCTTACTACTAATGGGATTACTGTGCGCAGCGGGATTCCAGCAGATTGTTCATCATTGTTGGAGGAAAGCGAGTACGTATGAATAGTCCTCTTCAAAGCACTCATTTGACCGCGGACGAGTTGACCGCGCCGGCTGATATGGAACATGGGCCAGGGGAAGAAGGCCACGCGCATATTCATATGCCCAATGGCAGCCTATGGCCACTGCTGCTTAGTGCAGCAATTATTGTAACCATGGCGGGATTTCTGTTCATTAATACAAACCCATGGATCTCTATTATTGCGACACCCTTTATCCTGATTTTTATTTTAGGGTGGGCCTTAGAGGATCCATTTGCTCCCTTGGGGGGGCAGAAACGGGCGAGCGGGGTACCGACAAATTATGCCGAGGCCGCTGCCATGGGTCGTCCAACGCTACTGGCCGAGGCCGTCTTGCAGGATGCCCAGGATGTGGCTGATCGCGTTGTAACCGTGAGAAGCACCGAATGGAGCGCGCATCCCATAAACGTGGAGATTGAGAGCGAGGGTGTCGTCCTGGCACTGTACGGGAAAGTCGAGTTGGAGGCCCAGCGCAAGAGCCTGGAGGAACAGTTGCTCCGCTTGCCAGGGGTGATCGACGTGAAGAATTTCCTCGTGGCGGAAGATACTATTCTCAACGCAGCTAACGCGGCGGTCGATAAGTTGAGGGCCGCGGGCAAACTGGAAGGCGCGAAAGATATCAATATCCTCGTCGAGAACTACATCGTTAGCTTGTATGGTGAGACACCGAATAGCGCGATGAAGTACCTGCTTGAGCGCGAACTGGTGGGTATTCCTGGCGTAAAGGTCGTAGTCAACCACATTGGCTTGAATGAGGATATTCCAGGCAATCTCGGTCGCACAAAGAACAGGTAAAGCAAGAGTTTTCCAAAAAAAACCAGCATGGTCGCTCAATTGAGCGGCCATGCTGGTTTTTTGGGTGAAAGTGACGGACCTAGTTTGTTACACTTTGGTGCCCAGAGACGTTTTTATAATGGGATATCAGTACAAATACCTAGAGCGAAATAGGCACCAGTATGATTACAAAACCTTTGCATACCCAGCTTGGTCAGCCGGGTGAGAGCGAGCCCCCTAAAAGGGATGGTTCGATCTGGCGTGACGCGTTTCTTCCTTACCTGGTGACGCGCCTGGGCCTCGTCGTGGTGGGATTACTGGCTGACTTTTATATTTTGCCACTGCTGAAACACACTGCCATTCTTCCGTCACTCGCGGCGAATACGCATTTCCCCGACCTGCTCTGGCTGATGTGGCAGCGTTTCGATAGCGGTTTCTATCTCGATCTTGCCAGGTCTGGATACTGGCCGGCCAGCACCCTGCATACCTACTCGAATTGGGTCTTTTACCCGCTCTATCCTCTCATGATCTTTCTGGTGGCTCACCTCTTTGGGGGAAGTACCGTCGCCTTTTCCCTGGCGGGGCTGCTGATCTCCAATGTCGCGGCACTAATCGCAGTGTTTTACCTCTACAAACTCGTCCAACGCGAATTTGGGGCAAAAACGGCCTCCCTTTGCGTGATCTACCTGGCGCTTTTTCCGACGGCTTTCTATCTCTCCGCCATCTATTCAGAATCGCTCTTCCTGGCTTGTGCGGTGGCTTGTCTATACTACGCCCGTGGACAGCGCTGGTGGCTGTCTAGTCTGTGCGGTGGTCTGGCAGCACTCGCACGAGTACAAGGGGTGTTCTTGCTGCTACCCGTGGCCTGGGAATTCTGGCAGGTCATCAGTGATCGCTACGCCCCTATCAACAATTCGGCACATGACCACTTTTATGCGCGGCTGTACGCATGGCTACGCGCATGGCTGACGTCGCGTGTGCTTGGGCCACTGCTGGCTGCGAGAGCACTGCGGAACTGGCTTTCCCTCTGCGCGCTTGGGCTTATCCCAGCAGGTTTGCTGGCGTTCCTGATCTATGGAAAAATGAAGACCGGGCATTTCCTGGCCCCGTTCGATAATGAGAAATGGGCCTGGGGACACACGCTCGAAAATCCTGTACAGCTCCTCTACATATCCCTGACCCACCCTGAAAAAGCGAACCCGATGGATTGGAACTTCTGGATAGCCAACATCTGTGTTGCACTGCTTTTCCTTGGCTTCACGGTGTGGGCTTTGTGGAAGTTGCCCATGATGTATGCGCTTTACACGCTCGTGATGGTGCTCGTTCCATTATCAAGTAGTCGATTGAACAGTCTCTCTCGTTATTACCTCATCGTCTTTCCGGCCTTTATACTGCTGGCCCTCTGGAGTAAGAGGGTGGAGCATGGCAATCGCCGCTTGCTGATCGTGATCCTTTCCGCGATGCTACAAGCGATGCTGATGGTTTTCTACGTCCTCGGCCTACCAGCGATTAACTAGGTTCGCTAGTGCGCTGACCCCCTCCTCCAAACCTCTTTTTTCTTAACCACCACATAGCCTATATCTCCTATGAATCAACACATGCAAGCGTAGCAATATGAGTAGTTGTGGTATACAGAGAAACAGGAGGAAACATTATGAACAAACTACTTACAACGCTAATTCGTTTGCGGATGCTCGTTTTACTCACTGTGCTACTTATCACGCTTTTCGTGGGTATCACGCTTTTTCGGGCGCATGCCAGCTCGTGTACAGAGTGGTACCATTGCCAGGTAACGCAACAATACGGGCAAAACGAGGAACATGGCGTCGATTTATGGACGCAGGGCTTGCCCATTACGGCTCTGCGCTCAGGCACAATCACCTTTGCCCAGGAGGAATGTTGGAGTGGCGAATGCGTGATGGACATCACCTGGAAGCTGGACTATCCCAGCCACGCAGGCGGATCGCCATATATGTACGTGCAAATCCGCACCAGCAACGTCCACGTGGGTCAGCACGTAGCCGATGGTACCTTACTGGGCTATTCTGGCTCGTTTATCGAGATAGGACTAACGCCTGACTGGGCCTACGGAGTAAGCAACTGGCGCTGGGGCCTCAATATTTTGAACGTGTTCCCCTGGTTGTAGCTATAGACCAGAACCCTCGCCAAGACAGGCACAAGGCCCAATACACCTCACATTAGGATGTAGCAACCAACCGTAGGGCGCGATTTATCGCCGCCACCGCCGCACCCTGTCCGGGGGACAGGTAATAATCGGCCCGTCCCGTTTGCCGCTAAATCGCGCCCTACTCTTAATGTAATCCACCATACCCTTGCCAACCCTTGACACACTTTCGCCCAAGCGTTTATCATTTTCATGGAAGAGAATACACAGTCGCGCTACACGAAAAAAGGTGAGGATAAGTTGTATGTTTAGCCTGCGTCGTTACAAGTCTGCCGACATGGAGGCGGTCGAATATTTGCATGTACATGCCATTCAGCAGACAGGAGCCTATCTGGGACGTGGGCCGTGGGACGATGATGTCTACGCGATTGAAGAGGCGTATCTGCACAACAAGGGAGAATTTTTGGTTGGTGAGTGGGATGGCGTGTTCGTGGCAATGGGAGCGTTGCACCGCACGAACGCGGAACGGGCGGAAATTAAACGCATGCGCGTCCATCCTGATTACCATGGGCGCGGCCTGGGACAGTTGATACTGAACGAACTCGAAGGCCGCGCTCGCGCTCTAGGCTATAAGACCCTGCACCTCGATACCTCGATTTTGCAGATACCCGCGCAAAGGCTGTACGAGAAGAACGGCTATCACGAAGTAGGGAGAGATGTGTATCAAGGGCTTGAAGTGATTTTGTATGAGAAGGACTTGTAGAGTTTACTTCCCCCCCACACCAACATTTCCCCCCACATCTTCAGCAATAGCCATGAATTGTTCGAGCGCGGTTTGCAGGTCTTCGACGATGGAGGCGGCGAGGATTTCGGGCGTAGCGAGGGTATTGGCGTCTTCCAGGCTTTCGTCGCGCAGCCAGAAGAGGTCGAGGCTGACTTTGTCGCGTTTGAGCAAGTCGTCGTAGCTAAAGGAGTGGAAGTGATCGCTTTCCTGGCGTTGGTGGCGATTTTCGGGATGGTAGCAGGTCACGAAGTCGTCGAGGTGGGAGCGACTGAGCGGGTTCGTGCGCAGGGTAAAGTTCTGGTTGGTGCGCAGGTCGTAGACACACAGGCGTTCGGTCCAGTGATTGGGGCTGGCGGGTTTCTTGTCGAAGAAGAGCACGTTGGCTTTGACACCCTGGGCGTAGAATATCCCCGTGGGGAGCCGCAACAAGGTGTGGACGTCGCACTCTTGCAAGAGTTTGCGGCGAATGGTTTCACCGGCACCGCCCTCGAAGAGTACGTTATCGGGCACGACGACGGCGGCACGACCGTGTATTTTGAGCAGGGATTTGATGTGTTGCACGAAGTTGAGCTGCTTGTTGCTGGTGCTGGCCCAGAAGTCGTCGCGCACAATGACGCTGGCCTCGCGCTCCTCGCCGCCCTCCTCGTTGACAAAGGTGACGCTGCTCTTGCGACCAAAGGGCGGATTGGTGAGCACCATATCAAAATATTCGTTGGAGTGACCGCGCAGACTATCGGCGACGCGAATAGGGGGCGTGCCGTTTTCCTCGCTACTGATGCCGTGCAGGAAGAGGTTCATCACGCAGAGACGGGCTGTGTTGTCGACGATCTCCCAGCCGTGCAGGGCGTTGAATTTGAGAAAGCGTTTCTGGTCGCGATCCAGCTCGTAGTGTGCGGTGATGTAGTCGTGCGCGGCAAGCAGGAAGCCGCCCGTACCACAGGCCGGGTCACAGATACGCTTGTCAGGTGCTGGCTGCATGACATCGACGATGGCCTTGATGAGCGGACGGGGCGTGAAATACTGGCCCGCGCCACTCTTGGTGTCTTCGGCGTTCTTTTGCAAAAGGCCTTCGTAGGCATCGCCTTTGACATCAGTTTCGAGGGTGGTCCAGGTTTCGCGATTGATCAGGTCGACGATGAGACGACGCAATTTGGCGGGGTCCTGGATTTTATTCTGCGCCTTGCGGAAGATAATACCGAGCAGCCCTGGCTGCTTGCCCAATTCTTCTAAGAGGTGGCGATAGTGTATCTCCAGCGCGTCTCCGTCGCGACTGAGCAAACTTTCCCAGCCGAAATCCTGCGGAATGCGCGAGGGTTGATCGTAGGGCGGTTGCGTGCGTTCAAACTCCATTTTGAGGAAGAGCAGGTAGGTCAACTGCTCCACATAATCGCCATAGGACATGCCGTCATCACGCAGCAAGTTACAATAATTCCACAGACGCTGAACGATGGCTTGTGCTGCTGTACTCATAGATAATTTCTCCTGGACTGTCTTCTTATCTTCAATTGCCGTTGCCGCCCCATAATGCGACCTGCTCGGTGCGCGTTACATCTATCGCTACAGCTTCCGAAGGTTGCGAGAAACGGCTTTTGTGGTTTACACCATTTTTCTGCTTATCGCGCTGACTGCGAATGCGCTCCAGCAGGACGCTAGCAGGTTCATCGTTCGGGTCCTGGGGTACAAGCCGACCCGCGAATGCTTCGCGCAGGATACTCTGCCGTAGCCGCTCCGCACGTTTGAGATTTGCGGCAACTATTACTTCTAGCTGTGTTATGATTGATAGGCGTCGTTCGACTTCCAATACGATTTGTTCTTGTTCGGCAAAGGGAGGAAGAGGAAGAGGCATAAATGCCATAGATCGTGTATTAAAATGCGTAAGGGCTATACCCACTTGCTGAACTTTTACTAAATTTTGGGCTGTTGAATTCATGTAGTAAGCAGCAAAATAAGGGTTAACTTGTATCGGTTGCTTCACAATTACCAAATCAGAGCAATTAGCTGCTTTGTAAGTATCGGGCATTACACAGGCAGTGCCTACCGCTCCTGACCTTACAACAAGAATATCCTTATATTCTAGGGCAGATTTTGCTAGTGTATGGTGGAACTTTTCAGAGATGAACTGAAGTCCTGTCGAGTCAAAATAATTCGGACGTACATTCTGACCACGCAGAAAGGGTATTCCCTTGTCTATATATTCATCTTTCATAGAACCGACAAAACCAACCGTTACGCGTTGACTGATTTGCTCGAAAGTTGCCCAACACCACTCTTCTGGTAATTTCGGCAAATTATCAATCTTAGGACCAGCAGGCTCAACATACTTCACCTTCGTAGGATCTTTGCCTTTGGCTTTCAAGTCAGCTTCCCACTTTGCGCGACGTTCTTGGAGGATGCGTTCTAGTAGAACAGAGGCTGGCTCGGTGGTTGGATGCTCTGCGCGCCATGTTTCGGTGAGTTTGCCCTCGACGGCGGCTTTGAGGACGGCGGCACGATAGCTTTTGAGCTTTGCCCTGGCACGTTGTAGTGCCGCCACACCTGCATCAAGGCGGGTGAATTGTTGTTCGATGGCTGCTACGATGCGATGCTGTTCTGCTGTGGGAGGTAGGGGACAAGAAACTTTCGTTAAAAAGGCTGCTGGCACACGAAGTTGACCTGCTGTGCCGGTCATAAAGGTACGTGCAAATTGCCTAAATGATTTTTGTGCTACATAGTAATAGAGAAATTGTGCGTCAATATCTTTATGTGGTCGCAACACATGAAATTCTGTAGAGCCAAATCCTATTTCAGATGAAAGAGAAAGAGCAACAGCAGATTTCCCATTCTCCATACAAGGAGTGATTTTTGCAAAAAGAACATCGCCTTCCCGAAAAGCTGTGTATCCACGCCTTACTTCGTCAAGTCTACGTTGAATGGAACTGTCCATACGTCCCGTTCCTGCTTCCACGGCGGCCATTGGAATAAATGATACAACAGTCGAATCGGATATTGCAGAAGTATCGACACCAGGATTTATTGCAGATATAGCACCGAGAGTTGTCCTTACCCACCCCTCAGGTAACTCATTTTCCTCTATCACGCTGCTAGCCTTTCATTTAATTGTTGCAGGATTGTGGGCAGTTCTGGGCCGAATAGTCGGTAGGCTTTGCCCCAGCCGCCGAGTTGGGTAAATGGCTCAAATTCAAAATCTTCCTTTTCGATGGTTAGCGATGTGCTGACGTTGTCGCGAATGAATTCGAGCCATTGCCGTTGTTCCGCGCTGAAGGGTTGACCGCGCAGGCGCTCTTGTTCCTCGAGCCACGCGGCGAAACGGCGTTGCACGGTCTGGCTGTAGGGTTCGAGCACGGCATCTTCATCCGTATCTTGCGCTATCGTATAGCGCACGAGCGAGACGAGGTCGGTCAGTATGTGCTGGGCATTGTGTCGATCGCTACGGACACGCGCACGGTCGAGCGTCTCGTAGGCTTGCCAGAGCTTATCGGTGGAGAGGCCCAGCGGCGGCGCTTTGATGGCCTCTGCCAGTTGCTTGATATCCTTCAACTGCAAGGGCGCATGATGAGGCCGATTGTAGAGAACTTGCAGGGCGGTGATCTCGTCATGGTGTTGCTCGATAAAGTGGCGGAAGCTGGTGACGAGCTGACGCGCCTTGTCCTCGGCCTGGATATCCCAGGCCGCTGTGAGCAATGTATCCTGGCTCACCTCGTCTATCGTCTGCTCGTCACGCTGCTGCGCCTGTACCAGCGCATCACGCAAGTCAGGATTGTCGAAAGGGGCGGCGGCATCCATGATAAGCTGCTGCGCCACTGCTTTGACGGCTGGGTCTTCGAAATGCAGGTAGAGCTGGCCCGTGGCTTGCTGGGCCGCCGCGAGCTGGAAATCAGGGTCGAAGGCATCGATGAGACGCCGCGCTAACTGCTTGACGCTGTAGCCACCGGATTCTCTCATGATCTGTTCTTCCTCGAGCGGTGTGACGCGTTTTGCCAGTCGTCCCAGGCGACCAGCCAGCGTGGGAAGCAAATCCGCATCCTTCTTCCACCTGTCTTGTGAAACTTCGAGCAGAACTTTTTTGAGCGGCAGGGAGCGTTTGCGTTCGAGCGAGGGGTCGTCGTTCTTCAACCGCTCAACGACGCCAACGGCATCAACGAGGACAAAATGGGTTTTGCTGTGGGCATCGGAGGTGACGGATTGAAATTCATCGTCGGAGATGGTACGCGTGCCACGCCCCTTCATCTGCTCGAAGAAGCCCTGGCTCTGCACTGAACGCATAAAGAGCAGCACTTCCAGCGGTTTGATATCAGTGCCAGTGGAGATCATATCGACGGTGACGGCAATACGCGGATCGTAACTGTTGCGGAAGGAGGCGATGAGGTCTTCAGGTTTCACGCCCGTAGTTTTGTAGGTGATCTTCTGGGCGAAATCGTTGCCCTTGCCGAAGACTTCACGCAGCATCTGCACAATTTCGTCGGCGTGATTATCGTCTTTGGCAAAGACCAGCGTTTTCGGCACCTCTGTGCGTCCGGGGAAGAGGTCGCTGAAAAGCGCGTCTTTGAAGGCGGTAATCACAGTGCGGATCTGGTCAGGGGCCACCACGTCGCGATCAAGCTGATTGGGGGCGTAGCTCAGCTCGCTATCGAGTTGTTCCCAGCGTTTGGCACGCGTCTGGCGATTGCGTTTGCCCACGAAGTAGCCGCGCTCAACCGTGCTGCCCTGATCGGAGATGGCGGTACGGATGCGATAGACCTGATAATCAACGTTGACGCCATCGGCTACGGCGCGTTCATGACCGTATTCCATGACGAGATTTTTATTGAAGAAGCCAAAAGTTTGTTTGTTGGGCGTAGCCGTAAGGCCGACAAGGTAGGCATCAAAGTATTCGAGCACGCCACGCCACTTGTTATAAATACTGCGGTGGCACTCGTCAGTAATGATGATGTCAAACGTCTCGATAGGAATGGCAGGATTGTACTGTACCTCTTTAGGAGCCTGATTTTCACCCTGCGTTTCAAGTTCGAACAAAGAGGGTTCCTCATCCTCAGCATTAAACGATGGCTCGCCCGAAAGGATCGAGTAGAGACGCTGAATAGTAGTGACACAGACTTTCGCGACGCTATCGATGCTGTTGTGCTGGAGGCGCTGCACGTTGTACAGTTCGGTAAATTTGCGCCCATCGTCTGGTGTCTCATACTGCTGAAATTCGTTGAGGGTCTGCTTAGCCAGGTTGGAGCGGTCAACAAGAAACAGCACACGTTTCGCGCCCCCATATTTGATCAGCCGATAAATGCTGCTCACGGCGGTGAAAGTTTTGCCGCTACCAGTAGCCATCTGGATCAACGCACGCGGTCGGTTCTCAGCAAATGAATGTTCAAGGTTGCTGATAGCCTCGATCTGGCAGTCGCGCAACCCCTGTGACGGCAACTGCGGCAGACGGCGCAACCGTGCCCGCAACGTAGTATTTTCCTCGTGCGAGCTATCCAGCGGAGCCTGCGCCAGCCACTCAACAAACGTCGCCGGCTGATGAAAGGCAAAAACCGGGCGGCTACGAGCAATAGGGTCCAGATAGCTAGTGAAACGTGTCTCAATACCCGTGCTTTCATAAGAGAAGGGCAAAGGCAAGCGAGCCACAGGTAATCCCTCAGGAACACCCGTGCGGTACTTCGCACTCTGTTCCTCCACCCCCGTAAGCGTCACCCCCACCTTTTTAGCCTCAATAGTGCCCACCGCCGCCCCATTCACAAAAAGCAAATAGTCAGCCTCACCCATAGAAAGAGGAAATTCACGAACAGCAACCCCCAACCCCGCCCTAAGATTGAGACGCCTATAATCCTGTACCACCCAGCCAGCCAGCACCAATAACGCATCAATCTGCTGCCGCGCCTCTTCCTCAGGCTTCATCAGCCACATCTCCTTACTAAACGCCAACTATAAACCCACATCATGCCTACTATAAACCCACATCGCAAGATTATTCAGCGGTATACGCCTACTATATACCCACATCGCAAGATTATTGAGCTGTATTCGATACATAAGATCGGTATAAGTATACCGTATCAAGCGTAAGATAGGAAATTATCAGTGATATTAGGTACTTAGGGTAAGCCAACAAATACCACGCAGCGCCATACCAGACCCCGCCACAGGGTACCCACGAGAAGCAACCAACCGTAGGGCGCGATTTATCGCCGCCCATACGCATTAAGTTAAGGATTGATAAGCACTTCAATTCCCCGCCAGGGCGACCGCAAGGGTCGCCCCTACTATACCCGAGGCGGCTCTGCGAGCCGCTTTGCAAAG
>JBBQXY010000140.1:0-15600 GCA_038209195.1 Ktedonobacterales bacterium
ATGGGGAATCTGATCCAGGTTAGCCAGTTTCTCGATCTGGCAATATTCCTTCTCGCGTCCAAGCAGATGGGCCTCCCAGAATTGCGAGACATGATTTTTCGCCTCTGGGATCATGACATTGAAAGGGCGATCCAGACCCCAGGCATCAATTCCGATCAAGCGCACACCTTGATCCACCATCCACTCGGTCGCTTCCCTGCTCAACCCGGGATGTTTCATATCGTAGCCAGGTTGTTTGAAATATTTGCTGGTGTCGGTGCGCAGAAGGACAATATCGTAGGGCTTGAGCGTATAGCCAATGCGTGCCAGTTCGCTCTGAGTATCCTCGCGCGTGATCCCTTCGCCGCTGCCTTTGTGCGTCATGTTCAATAGCACACCGTCGCTGAAGCACCAGCGTAGGGGAACCTGGTCTATTGTACGTGCCTCACCATGACGGGCCGGCCCGTAGTGCGCGGGTGCGTCAACGTGAGTGCCGGAATGCGTGGTGAGCGTGACCTGCTCGACCGCCCAGCCCAGTCCATCAGCCCAGTACGCGGGATCCAGGCCAAATTTCTGTTCGGCCATCACAACGCTCTGCTCGGGCGTTATGTATTCAATCTTATGGGCGTTCGGTTCAAAAGAAGCAGTCGCATTCTCCAAGCAATCGCTAAGGTCGATGAGCGTGATGCGCTTATGATCGGCTTCGAAAACTTCCAGCATACTATCCTCCATTGGACAAATTTCTCACCGTGGTCGCACTAAGAGTGAACGTGCTTAGAAAAGAGCTAGTCCTCTTCTTGCACTCCCGCTGCCTGCAAGACAGCTATGAGGCTTTCAAGCGTATTCCTGATATGACGCTCCAGAGCCTGCGTTGCCGCCTCCTTATCTCCACACATACACGCCTCGTAGATAGCTCTGTGTTCTTCCTCCAGTCCTTCTCTGCCCCCACGCGGAATGAAAGAAAGAAAGCGATAGCGGATACAATGATTAAAGAGCATACTGACGATATTCAGCAGCCAGCGCGATTCGCAGCAGGAAAGGAGTGCCTGATGAAAAGCCCCGTTGGCATCTTCGGCATCCACCACCTCATGCTGTTCATCACTCACCACAGCGACGAGCCGTTCATAAGTCAACTGCACACGTGTACGCCACGCCTCGTCAACTCTCTCCAGCGATTTTTGCAACCCCAGCGGCTCAAGGAGGCAGCGCAATTCATAGATCTCCTTCGCCGCACGCAGCGAAAGAGGTGCGACACGTACGCCCCGTTGAGGAGTCATAGCAATCAGTCCATCAGTGGCGAGACGCTGCATTGCCTCGTGGAAGATTCACTGCTGGATCGGAATACACATCACCGAAGTTTCGGTGCCAGTCGGTTCCACCCCTACCCACCCCATCCTACCCACCATAAGCGCACATCCCCACACGCGGCGAATTAACCACCGGCAAAAGCATGTCTTCCCCACATTCGTGCTCCACCGCGCAGTCATCGCACAGCCAGCCTTTCCCGTCAAAGATGCATTGGGAGCATACCTCCGTCGCCGTTTTGCCACAGACATCGCACAAGATCAGCGGTGGAACATTCCTGGCCAGCACCTGGACGGCATTCCCCTTCACTGCCACTTGCCGTTCTGATATCACCTTCAGCTTCAGTTCCGTCGTCGTGCCATAATCATACTCGTAAGAGCTGCTTTGCCCTGGACTGAAAACCTTGTCCAGGCGCACCCGCATACTTTTCTCGCCCATATCCCCATCATCGTACATCCCTGCATCGTTAGCATAGCGCATGCCGCCAATCTCAAAAGCACTCAGATGCCCACAACACTCCAGCCATGTATTCCTCAGAAACTGATCCAACGTTGCCAGTGTCGTACTAGCCGTAGCTTCCACATGCATCCAATACACAGGAAGGCCACGCCCTTCCACCACCAGGTGGAATTTCCTGATTTGCTGTGCTTTCGGTTTGCTCCCCGCCTTCGTTTCAACGCTTACCCTCTGCTCACACGTCTCCAGATGCCTCGTCATAACCAACTTACTAAACTCGCCCTGACAAAAAGTACATATTCCCTTTGAAGTCTGTCTTGCCATATACTTCCTCTTCTCTTGCTTGCCCATGCTCTATGAGTTACACAATCCTAGCATATAATATGGGCAGCAAAAAGAGAAGCATAGCAGTTCAATCTAGCAGGGTTTCTCAAAAGTCTTGTAGCCTTGTGCGCTAGCGTTCTCTTGCTTGGGATTTTGTGATGGTTGGGATGATGGGGACATTTGTGACCCTCAATTCTCACTGGTATGGCGTCCGATAGGAAAATGTTTGGGATTTTGTGATGGATGGTTGGGATGAGTAGGACATTTGCGACTTCGGACATTTGCGACTCTGCTTTTTTGTGGGTTGAGATGAGTACTTGGGATGAGTAGGACATTTGCGACTCTGCTTTTTTGTGGGTTGAAGTGTCAGGGGATGATGAGAGAGAGACCTCGGAGGATGCTACGGGTTCGAACGAAGGGTACCTTGTGGGACCTCTAGGAAGAGTATAGCATATTTCGGGGAAGCAAGCAAGGGGTGAAGGTGTGTAAGAGAGTGAGGGTGCGACCGGGGAATGATTGCTGCTTGGTGTAACTTTTGAGAGGCCTGTTCAAACTAGCCACCTATAGTAAAATAGAGCCATCATATTAGGGAAACGGGTAGGGATACTTTAATGAGGATATAGCCGGTTTGCTTGGTGGCAACACCTCACTAGAAGAACGACAGTTTATCGCGAGCTGGGCACAAGACGCCCTCAAGCACAAAGCAGCTTGGAGCAGCGGCGCACAATTCGAGACATTACTATCCGCTTTAGAACAGGCCAACTAGCGATGTAACCCAACACGTTGCTGGGCGTGAAGATTGACAGAAGTGAACTAATTCACAGCAAACTCTGCGTTTATGGGGTAAAATAACAATAGAAATCCAATCATGAGTTGCGAGGTGCATTATGTCCACCTACGAGAATCAAACCGGTAGGCTCTCTCCTCAATCACTGCTTCAAAACCGTTATCTCATTGTTGGGCTAGCAGGACGAGGCGGCATGGGCGCAGTCTACCAGGCCCTCGATACACGCATCGGTAATCGACGGGTTGCCATTAAAGAGATGAGCCAAGGCCATTTGAGCGATCAGGAGCTTGCGCATGCGGCTGAACGTTTTCAACTTGAAGCTAATATGCTTGGTTCGCTCCAACATCCAAACCTTCCTCGTGTCTACGACTCCTTTAACACACAGGGACGTTGGTATCTTGTCATGGAATACCTTGATGGGAAAAGCTTGCTACAAATCCTCAGAGAGAATGATGGGCGTCCCATTCCTATTGCACAGGCTGTGGCGTACGCACTTCAACTCTGTGATGTCCTGGCCTACCTTCACCAGCAGCGTCCACCGATCATCTTTCGCGATCTCAAACCCTCCAATGTAATGGTGACTGAAACCGGACATATCTATCTTATTGACTTTGGGATTGCCCGTCTTTTCAAAGAAGGCCAACAACAAGACACAGCTTTGCTCGGTTCACTCGGCTATGCGCCTCCCGAACAACATGGTATAGCGCAAACGAATCAACGCTCGGACCTCTATGCTCTTGGCGCAACGCTCCACTTCTGTCTTACAGGGAAAGATCCCTTTTCTTCCGGCTATCAATTCGCCTTTCCATCTGTGAGAGAGTACAATCCGCAAGTTCCCGTTGAACTTAATCAGCTTATTCAACGCTTACTAGCCATGGATGAACAACAGCGCCCTACAAGTGCGCTGACGGTGCATCACGAGTTGAGCAAGATTCATCAGCATGCAGCAGAGCATACAATGCAGATATATCCCACTTTTGCCGCAACGAACTATACGCAACCCGCCCCTATTCAAAACAATGCACCACCAATCGCTCCAACGCTCAATGTCAACGTTGCCCCTCCCTTCTTCAATACAACAAACCCACCACCATTGCTCACTCAAGGAACGAGCATTGCTCACTCTGCCTCTCTATGGACCATGCCATTTATCACGCTGTTGGGGCTCTTATTTGTACTTACCATCGGTGGCAGCACATGGGCCTTTAATTTCATTATCGGCTCAGATCACATCGTCGAGTTTGGCTTATCAATGCTCCTGCTCGTTGTAGCGATAGGTGCGGCTACCCTCCTGCGCCGCACCTTCGCATGGAGCATTTTGTTCGTCGTTGCGCTTGCTGCCCTAGTAGCGGGAATAGCTTTTCTCATCCAAGCGTCACCCGATTTACAATTAGCAATGACCAATGTATTACAAATAGTCAGCCTTAATATAGTATTCACCGTTGGATTAGCCCTAGCTGCCATCGCTGCGCTATTCTGGTTGGCACGCCCCTTCACTTGGATCGACCGTATCCTCATCCTTATCGTCTTGGGGACAGCTTTTGCCTGTACAATCCTGCAATTTCCCTACCAGGATGGAGACGTTAGCAAACATATCCTCTTGCTGATCACCCTAATTACACTCATACACGGTGTGCCATTGGCAGCACAAATGGAACACATAAGAAAGCCAACCAGACGCTAGAAACCTATGTCGATTACTCTGAACATTCATTGAGAAAAATCGAGAGTGAGCAAATCTCCTTGTTTGCTCACTCCCTGCATGACCTCTGATCACTGCACTAAAAGGATGCGCTAGCTATGTAATACCGTGGGCTTTCTTTGTGCGCTTAGTTTCACGGTTTTCGCTCTGCCCTAGATGTCCGAGCTGCGCTAGCAAGAGAAGCTCTCGTGCTCCACGCTCCACTAATTGCGCCTCCCACTCATCCTTATACTGACGTAAGGTAGAAACAAGTGTGCGCGCCACGAGCAAATTGCGATACCACTTCTGGTTAGCAGGCACAATATACCAGGGCGCTTCATCAGAACTGCACTTGGAGAGAGCCATCTCATAGGCATCTTGATACTCGTCCCAGTATTTCCGCTCAGCCCAATCAGCCGTCGTGACTTTCCACGCGTCCGTTTGATTCTCCTGCTGGGCCAATAGGCGTTTTTCCTGCTCCTCGTAGCTCATATGCAGGTAGAGCTTCAGAATAATCATGTCATGCTGAGCCAGCAAGTGCTCAAAATTGTTAATGGCGTCGTAGCGACGGCTCCAGGCTTCTTGTGGCACCAGATTATGCACGCGCACCACCAGCACGTCCTCGTAATGGGAGCGGTTGAAAATGCCAATCATGCCTCTGCCTGGTGTGACCCGATGCACACGCCAGAGGAAGTCATGGTCCAATTCCCGCGCGGTAGGGATTTTAAACGAACGCACCTCGCATCCCTGCGGATTGACACGGGAGAGAACCTGGTGAATCGTATCAGCCTTGCCACTGGTATCCATCCCCTGCAACACAACGAGCAAGCTTTGATGGTGGGCCGCTGCCATCAACTCCTGTAACTCACCCAGTTCTTTGCCGAGTTGGTCGAGTTCTGCCCTCCCTAATGCGGGATCCGTATGCTCATCAACATAGGCGGGATCATAGTCCTGTAACCTGACGTTGCTACCTGCTTCAACTTTCCATGCAAGTTGCATCATCTTACTCCTTTCTCGATGGCGACTTTGGGAGAACCCTGGCTAGCTCAGTAGCAGGGGCTTTGCAGCAACGGGATTATCTCCCACCTGCTGCAACTGCTCTATACGCGCCAGTTCCTGCTCTCCTCGCCTCACCAATTTGGCTTGCCACTCCTTCTTATAAGGACGCAAAGTAGAAACGAGCGTACGAGCTACGAGCAAATTGCGATACCATTTCCGATTCGCTGGCACGATATACCAGGGAGCTTCATCCGTACTGCACCTGGCGAGCGCATCCCCATAGGCTTGTTGATAATCGTTCCAGTATTTGCGTTCCGCCCAGTCGGCAGACGAGAGTTTCCAGGCTTTGTTCCTATCCTCTTGACGAGCCAGTAAGCGTTTTTCCTGCTCCTTGTAGCTAATATGCAGATAGAACTTCAAAATAATCGTGTCATTCTGGCTCAGCAAACGCTCAAAGTCATTAATGGCTTCGTATCGTCGTCGCCACACCTTTTCTGGCACCAGGTCATGCACGCGCACCACCAGCACGTCCTCGTAGTGCGAACGGTTGAAAATACTAATCATGCCCCTGCCTGGAACGACCCGGTGAATACGCCAGAGGAAATCACGCGCCTGTTCCCTTGACGTAGGTCCCTTAAACGAACGCACCTCGCATCCCAACGGATTGACTTGCGCCATGACCTGGCGAATCGTCCCATCTTTGCCACTTGTATCCATCCCCTGGAGTACTATCAGCAGGCTGTGGTGCCGCGCCGCCGCCAACAACTGCTGTAGCTCGCCGAGTTCTTCGCTGAGCTTTTCTATCTCCGCCGCCGCCAGTGCGCGATCCGTGTACGCGTCAACAAAATCGGGATCGTAATCCTTCAACCTGATTTTGCTGCCTTCGTCCACCTTCCAAGCAAGTTGCATAGTCTTTCTCCTTTCGCATTGCCGAACGTATTCCCTGTTATTATACAATCACAAACGATATACCCAGCAAGAGGAAAAGCAAGCTGCCACATCTTGCCAGCTAAGCTGCTCGCGGCAGAATTTGCCGGATGAGCTTGACCAGGACATGCTATAATAAAAACGGTAATGGTCTCATTCCTGTCTGTGTATCAATGAGGTGCTCTATGGCAAGGCAACCGGCGCGGCAGTACATGGCATTTGAGCAGTACCTGCTGCTCGTCAACAACTCTGACCGACGCTATGAATACTACGATGGAGAGGTACGCCTCATGGCAGGTGGTACATCCAATCATGCCACGATCTCGCTTAACTGTGGGGTAGCACTTGACCAGGCACTGGGGGATGACGTAGTTTGTCGCCCATATGTCACTGATAAATTGGTACGGGTAGCCCCTATAAAGACACTAATACCTGATGTCGTTGTCTCCTGTGATCCCGCAGATCACGGAGAAGCACAAATCATCGATTCACCTGTCCTCGTCGTCGAGGTGCTCTCAAGATCAATAGAGATGACAGATCGCTTTGTGAAGTTGGCACTCTATCAGGCAAAAGAGAGCATCCAGGAAATCATCTTTATTAGCCAGATCATTCAGCGCGTCGAAGTCTTTACGCGCTCTACTACCGGCTGGATCTATCAACAATACGGGACAGGGCAAAGCTTTTTCCTGACAAGCCTGGACATTGAAATTGAGTTACGCCAATTGTACCGACGTTTATCAATTCCCGCAGCAGTGCAAGAAGTTGAGGCAGAGGATATACCAGAATCAGAGCTTGGCAATAATGAATAACTAAAAATCCTTCCTGTAACTTATAGGAGATGCAGTAACAGGCGATGAAAAAGCAATTGAGCAGCAAGCCCCCTTCTTCTTTATTGTCGCTACCTGGCATCCTCACTATCCAATTTTTCTGCGAGATAGGCCCAATCGGCTGGGAAGCGGAATCCTTGCTGATTTGGCGGCTGCGGTGTCTGGGTTTCTATCCAGCGCACTGGCACCACACCCTTATTGAAGAAGCCATGCGTACCGCCTACTCCAGTCCAGACGTAGTCACCCGCCTTCACATGATACGTTTTGCCATCCAGGATTGCTTCAGCCTCGCCGCTCACTAGAAAATATGACTCTTCAAAGGGATGGTCATGGATATTGCCCTCGCCGCCAGGCTGGAACTCCACCATAAACAGGGTCAGGTGTTGTGCTCCCAACATATGATCCACCAGCATTTTCAAGGAGATACCGTGTATGCTGCTACCTCGATATCCCTGCATTTGCAACTGGCTGGGTGGCGGCATCTGTGAATCGTCAAAATGACCAAGATAGCGCGTCATCGGGTCTCGGAAATCGGGAGGAGTACCTTTGCTAGGGGCAGTTTCAGCCTTGAAGAAGAAAGTATCGCGTTCTTTGTCGGGTGCCTTTGGTTGTGGTGAGAGCATCTCTAACCAGCGTACCGGCTGGTCGCCCACGTTGCGTAAGGCATGTGGTACGCCAGCCTGGATAATGCCGTAATCACCCGCGCCAAGTTGGTAATCGTGCCCATCGATACGCTCTAAAACCTGCCCCTCTAAAATAAAGAATGCCTCCTCGTAGAAGTGAACATGCGGCTCCAATGCGCCATTCGCGTCGAGTTTGCCGACTCCTAGCCCGGTATGAACCGCAGCAGCAATGGTATGGTCAACTAACGTTTGCCGAGTATATCCCTGACTATGTTTCTCGTAAGCAGGTGGCACCTGGAAAGGCGCTTTATCATAATTCGCTACATGATGCATTAAAATCTCCTTTCATTACAAGCTGATAGCCTACCCGTGGTTGAACTTTACTATCTCTCACTCTTTATTCACCCCGGACATCTGGGCCAGTACATCGAACATCACGGAAAAATCTTCCGCGGCCATACCCATAGCGCGCGCTGTAGTTAGAAGTTCGTTGGAGAGGGCAACCGATAGCAGCGGGACGTCCGACGTTCTGCCCAGTTCCAGGGCCAGGAGCAGATCTTTCTGCATCATATTCACATCGAACCAGACCTCTTCTGGCTTTTCGAGGATAAATGGGGCGCGATGCCAGGTGGCAGGCGAAGCCAGAGCACTATTGCGCCACGCTTCAACGGCCTGTTCTCGCGGGATACCATTCTTCTCAGCTAACAATATCCCCTCGCAAAAGCCGAGAAATTGCACAGGCAAACTGAGATTGATGGCAATTTTCATCAGGATTGCCTGGCCATTGCCACCCACGTAGCTCAATTTCTGCGTAATGTCCTGTAAGATGGGCTTAACCTTTTCAAAGATGGTCTGCTCACCACCGACGATCATGGATACCGCTCCTTCTTCCACGTGGAGCACATTGCCAGAAACAGGCGCATCGAGCATGAATGCACCCTTTGCCGCCACCTGCTTCGCGATCTCGCGTGAGGTGCTGACGCTTATCGTACTCATGTCAATATAGACTTTGCCTGCTGCCAGTCCTGCCAAGATGCCATCGCTCCCATTCAGGACCTCGTGCAAGGCGGCGGTATTCGTCACCATGCTGAATGTCACATCAGCACTTTCCGCAACCTGGCGTGGGGACTCTCCCCACTGCATTCCCGCGTCCAGCAACCACTGGGCCTTTGATTTTGTACGGTTATAGCCAATAACAGTATGTCCAGCATCCAAGAGGCGCTTAGCGACACGTCCCCCCATTTTGCCAAGTCCAATAAAACCGAGTTGAGCCATACCTATCATCCTCTCAAGTAAATTGTATAACAGGAGGTTTCTCACCTACTGACCAGTTGGAAAACAACCTGTCTCGCGATCTCGCAACAATGCGAACAGCCATCTCTTAAAGAGTATGGCATACCTATATTGATAAGTCCAATAGATGTTCCTTGTCCCTTCCCCGGTGCAAACGACTGCTAGCTCATAACGATGCGCGTTGACTGGCTCAACGCAGAGGGGGGAGTTGGGACGTTTGTGACTCCCAATTCTCAGTCGTCTTGCGTCTGATGTAGAAAAAAACCTGAGACTTGGTGATGGTTGAGACATTTGTGACCTATCTTTCAACATGGGAAGGAGATGCTAGTGGGTAGGGGTATTGGATTCACGCACAGGAGTGTGATAACCGTGCAAGTCCTGACTAAGGGGGACCTTGACTTGACTTAGGAAGAGTATAGCATATTTTTGCCAAGCAAGCAAGAGGTGAAGGGGTTTGACCAGGATTCTACTGCTTTATTGCAGGTGTTCGATCGTGTAGAGATCGAAAATATAACAGTTCAACCTTCCTTAGATTGCAATGCTGAGGGTGGAGACTAGAATTACCGTAGAACAAGGTCACGTTCGATGCAATGCCGCATGTATGCAACGGCACGACGCATGTGGACGGCATCCTGGTACAACTTGCTCATCATAACAGCACCTTCGAGAGTCGCGATCATCACACTGGCCCACATCTCTCCATCGACGCCGGGACGAATCTCCCCACGTTCGATGCCCTTAGAGATAATATGTCGGAAAGTGCTCCTCAACTCGTCCATCGCGCCGCGTGCGCGATCACGGAGCGCAGGCTCAGCGTCGTCCGTCTCGATGGCAGTGTTGAGGATGGGGCAACCACCCGCGATCGGTGGATCATCAATGAGCTCCTGAAAGTAGGTAAGCATAGCGTAGAGACGCTCAATCGCATGTTTTTTATCGGCTAATCCCGCCCGAATCCGTTGATCGAGCAGGGCAACAGCGTAATCGAATGCTTCGAGTGCGAGCTGTTCCTTACTCTTGAAGTGGTTATAAATGCCCCCCTTTTCCAGTCCGGTTTGCCGCATAATGTCTGAGAGCGATGCGCCAAAGTAACCCTGCTCGTTGAAAAGCGGAGCCACCCGCGCCAGAATCATCGCCCGTGTTTGTTCCCCTTTGCTCATGTCTTTGTCCTCCATCTTTCTTATATCGCTTCGCTTGCTCTACTTAATCTTATGCAGTGTAGCAGACGCTGTCAACAAGCCAGAGTTTACATCCCTGGTAGGCTATTGCATTGCAGCAAGCGGTCGTAGAAACGCGAAAGATGCTCTGTCTCGATACGACGTCCGAGCCGTGCCAGGAGGATGTTCGCTGGATCCATGCGAATGTTTCCCTCGGAAGTAAGGTATTCCGCGAAGCTGTAGTGGGCGAATAGCTGCTCAATCATGGCGCGATAGGCGAAGCTTGTCAGTCCCAGTCCTGCTGTATCCCAATGCCAGGAAAGGCCCATACCAATAATGATCGTATCCTCCAGCCAATCTTGCTCGAACACCAGCCCCATCAACTGCTGCGCGATACCATACCCTCGCCACTCGGCACTGACTTCGACCGCAATTTCATAGGTATTTGCCAGTCCCTCCCAGAAACCCTCCACCGGCACCAACGATACCTGCCCAATGATGGTTTTCTGCTCAGTATAGGCCAGTGTGAGCATACTATCCGGTCGCGCAGCAATGGTACGTAACAGTTGGTGTTCTCGTTCAGGAGTACGAGCAAAGGCACGTAACCCCACATCCGGCTTGAGGGCTTCAACAAAGGATGTACTACAAAAGTCCTGCAAGTAAAGCTGCGTAGCTGCTCTCCAGAACGTTCTCTTATACGGTTTTACAGTGGTGCCATGGGCGATGGGCAAAGAATACGTTTGTACCATTGGACAGCTCACTTTCTCAGGTACTCATCACAGCAATCTATCTGGATTTTTGAGACTAATCGGTCTCAAACATAAAGCAAGAAAAACAGACCAATTGGTCTTATTTTAAGTATAAACAAATTTTGGCGCGTGTCAAGGGAATTTGTGAGCAAAAGTGATATGCAGGGTTTCTCAAACGTCTTTGTGCTGCCCACTGCGGCAGGGTTAGCCTGCTCGGGACCTTGTGATGGATAGGACATTTGTGACCTCAAATCTTCAGTGGTATTGCATCCTAAAGGATAGTGATGAGATAAAAACTCATTGCGCATCTCTCTCGTGGATTTGTTGCGCGAACCTTGGTAAGGAGATGCTAGTGGGGAGGGGAATTGGGTTCACGCGAAGTAGTATGATGATACTGCAAGTCCTGACAAAGGAGTATCTTATCTTGACTTAGGTAGAGTATAACATATTCTTGCGGAGCAAGCAAGGGGCGAAATAGTTCGACCAGGATTCTCCTGCTTGGTGCAACTTGTGAGAAGCCCTGAAGTAATATGTCCTAACTCATTGAGAAGCCTCAAGCCGTATACTATAATGATAAGAAGCAAACAGTAGAGAAGTAAGAAAAGGGATTTGAGCTATGACCAGAACGAGCTGGGTTGAAATTTGTGTGAGCGATTTCGAGCAATCTATTGGCTGGTTTGAGCATGTCTTGGGCTTTCGTGTGGTAGCCCGCGAAGCGAACGAGTATGCTGAATTGGCTCGCGGGGAAACCTTTATTCAACTGGCAGCAGATGATGCGCCATACTGGGAATCTGAGCGTCCACACCTGCTCCCGTCGGGACAGCGTGGGAGCGGCGTTGAGATCGTGCTCCTTGTCGAGGATGTAGACGCTATCTATCGCCAGGCCCAACAGGCCCATGCAGATATTGTACGCGCCCTCGCCGAGTATCCCTGGCACATGCGCCAGTTCTGGGTACGCCATCCTGACGGCTACCTTATACGCCCAGCGCAGAGAATTCTTTCCGTGAACCCGGCAACTTATCAGCGTCAGATTGCCGACATACTTCAACGCGATACACCGCGCATAACGCAGGACCTGCAAGAAGTTAAAGCAACGGCTGATCGGCTGGCACAACAACAAGACTATCTGGGTGCGGCAACGATCTATGAAACTCTGGTGATGGAGATATTGGAGCAATCTCACCTCTATGTTGACGAAGATGACGAGTACGATGACTATTTTGAAGAAGAAAGCTACTATCCCGAAGAAGAGGGATTGGAGGATTTCGTCGAAGAGTGTATCGAAGCCTTAGGCAACTGTTTGGCTGACGAGCAGGCAGATCGGGTTGCGCGTAATAAGATCATCGAGGTGCTGTTTGCAATCTACCAACGCGACCTACACGCGGACAACAGTCTCGGGTTTGACTCCATCTCAGAGTACCAACTCCTGCAATACGCGACGCCGCTGGAACGACAGACACTCGTCGAGTGGATTCGCGCTGCCATGGTTGGCGAAAATGAGAAGCTTTCTGGCTCCTTGCGTAGAGCGTATGGTGGGTTCTTGCTAAACCTGCAAGAAGATACCCTCGACGATGAAAGCTACCTGCGCATTTGCCGTGAGACAGGGCGTACCTCCGATCTGATTGAGCGGCTCTTGACACTGGGACGCGTCGACGAAGCGGCCAGAGAAACACAACAGGTAGACGGACATGCACTCCTCTCGCTCGTCGATCTCTTCATTCGGCATGGACAGGATTCTGTGGCTGAGCAACTGGTGAAAACACGCCTTACAGAGAAACCAGCCCTGCATCTCTTGCAATGGCTTCAGACATACTATCAGAAAACAGGCAATCCAGCCGCCGAATTGGAGATAGTCGAAACGTTATTCCGCGAGCAACCTTTTCTCAAGCGATACCAAGAGCTCCACGCTCTCGCTGCACAACTTGGTCGCTGGGAGACGCTAAAGCCAGAGTTGCTCACATTCCTTGAACAGACGAAAAACACGACGCTCTTGATCGAGATTGCCCTGGATGAAGGTGATATCGACCACGCTTTACACCTGCTCAAGAGCACGGCAACAAAGGACATCTACGGCTACACCTATACTGATAGTTATGGGTATTATGGCTCCAGCGACATCGCTCTTAAGGTTGCCCAAGCTGCCGAAGAGGCGCGACCGTATGAAGCAATCGAGCTGTACCGACAGCATGCCGAACGACTGATCGCCAAGCGCGGTCGCCAGAGTTATCAGCAAGCCTGCACGTTTCTCGCTAAGATGCGCACTTTGTACGAAAAACTTGGTGAAAGCGAGGCCTGGACGAAGTACGTGACCACGTTGCGTGAACAGAACCGCGCTTTGCGTGCATTAAAGGAGGAACTGACCAAAGCAGGTCTGTAAATAACTTGCTTGGATCTCCTTTTCCTTGAATGTTTATCCGAAAACCGACCTGATGCCCCACCCCCCTGATGCCCACAAGGGGCATCACTACATATTGAAACCGGCGGGCATTCAGGTTTCCGGATAAGCTCTTAATGTTTGATCTCGGGGCCGGAGTAGGTGACGAACTCTGGGCTAGCGATGCGACGCAGGGTCTCACCTTCCTCGGCCCAGACGCGGTAAGCGGCCTCGGCGACCTGCTCCGCGCATTCTGCCGGAATAGACACGACGCCGTTGATATCTCCATGCAGCAGATCGCCCATACTGACGCGCATACCGGAGATCGTCACCTCGCCTCCGACGCTGACGCAGGTGGGATTGCCATGGGCGACAACCAGTCCGGCACAGAAGTACTGGAAACCGCCGAGCACACCTACCTCTTTGACATCGCGCAAGCCACCATCGGTGAGGATGCCGACGGCTCCCAGTCGCTTCATCTGTGTAGACATCACCTCACCGGCATGGCACGAATGAAGACGATCCGACCCGACATCCTGCATGACCACAAGTGCTGGTTTGGGAGCGGTCGCGAGCAGTTCGTAGAGCTTTTGGAAGCCGATGCCCTGACGTCCCTCTGTCGTACTATCCACCGTGCAGGTAACGGCGTAGCCGACTGTAGGCGGCAATGCGGGAAAGATGCAGCGGATATCGTAGCCCACGTAGCCGCTAACACGCGGACGCAGATTGAACGTTTCAATGGCGTTGGAGATAGTTGGGCTATCAATGCGGCGTAATGCGCTGAGCTGCTCAAAGCTGAGGGTAGCAGCCATAGAATATTCTCCTTTCCCAATAAGCCTTCACGAGGAAGTTTGCCCGATCCGATGGTTAGCAAGTTCTTCAAGATGCAGCAGTAGAGCGGAATGGTCGAGACCTTCCAACCCTTTGGCTTCCAGAGCGGCAAACATCTGGTCTACGATGGCAGTCACTGGCAACGGCACACCATTTCTGCGCCCTGTTTCCAAAGCAATGCCGAGGTCCTTATGATGGAGGCTAAGGCGACCGCCCGGTGTGAAATCATGGGCGAGCATCGTGGCTCCGCGCAGTTCCAGCACACGGCTGCCCGCGAGACCTCCGCCCAGCACTTGCACGATTTTGGCGGGATCGACTCCCGCTTTTGAGCCGAGCACGAGGGCCTCGCTGAGCGCTTCATAGGTCAAAGCAACGACGATCTGATTGCACGCTTTGACCACCTGACCCGCACCGCTCTCTCCAACACGGACAATCGTTTTGCCCAGTGCCTGAAAGATGGGTAGGCACCGCTCAAAAGCAGCTTCGTCCCCACCGACCATAATGGAGAGCGTGCCTTCGATAGCTCCTTTATCGCCACCGCTTACTGGAGCGTCGAGCATGATTACGCCTTGTTCTGCCAGACGAGTCGCTATCGTGCTGGTTACGATAGGAGAAATGGTACTCATGTCGATCACGATGAGCCCTTTATGCGCGCCCTCGCTGACGCCATCAGGCCCCAGCAGTACCTCCTCTACATGGGCAGAGGTGGGTAACATAGTGATCAACACATCGCAAGCAGCGGCGATCTCTCGCGGTCGATTATATGAGGTTGCCCCCACTGCCATTAGTTCATCCGTCACCTCCTGATGACGGTTGTACACGACAAGCGGGAAACCTGCCCGGCGTAAGTTATGGGCCATGGGCCTGCCCATGATGCCCAGCCCAATGAATCCGATGGTGTGTGGCATAGTTTTTTGCCTTTTGTGCGTCACAGATAATTGCTACTTATACTGTAAGGCGCAATTATTACCTGTTATTACCTGTTATTACCTGTCCCCCGGACAGGGTGCGGACAGGGTGCGCCGCCACCGCCGATTTATCGGCGCGAATCGGACAAGGTCACGGGCCGATAAATCGCAATACCATTCAAATAAGAATGAACGGCGACACCGTGTGTAGGGACAGGGGGATGAGGGGATGAGGACACCCTTCTGGGGGACAGGTATCGGGGGCCTTGTGCCTGTCCTGGTGGGGGGTCTGGACATCCCACAGGACGAGGACAAGCACAAGGCCCCCCATCGACCGCCGCGTCCTTATTACCTGCCCCCCAGGCAGGGTGTTGTCCCTACAC
>JBBQXY010000141.1:0-15536 GCA_038209195.1 Ktedonobacterales bacterium
TTACTGGCTCGATCCCAGGCGGCAGGGTTGATGATGGCATGCCGACTATCAAGCGGGGAGAAGCTGATGTCGAAATGGTAGAAACGCGGATCGACAAGCTTGATGGAATGCACTGGGACACCTAGTAGCCGAGAGAGATCGGCATGGGAGGATTTGTCCGAACGGAAGCCATAACCAGCTAGCAGGCTGCCGCCAAATGGGAAGGCATCACCACACCCCTCGAAGGAGTTATCGTCAGGCAGTTCTGCTACTTCACTGCCGTGAGCTTGGAACCATTGCGCGGTGTAGATGGATTCGGGTTGTCGCTCTGGATGGCGAAATCTGCTCAAGATAAGGCGCTGCCCGTCAACGAGGCCCGCGTTGGCGACGAAGACCATATCAGGCAGTTCTTTTACTGGCTTGATAATTTCGACTTTGGCCCCAGCTTGCCGGAGGTTGGAGACAAGGTTGTGCCACTGCTCCATGGCAAGGTCGAAATTCGGACGATTTTCCTGGTGCATCCAGGGGTTGATCTCGTAATATACGCCAAAGTAATCGGGAGGGCACATGAGGTAGGTATGGCCCCACGATAACGGAGTTGTTTCTATTGAAGTATTGGCTTGCTGCTCGATTTGAGATTGGTTAGAATTGTCCATTTGCGGTCTTTCTTTGATAATGAATGATTTCTCTTACTCACAATAAAACGGGAGTAAATGCTGGAAGTAACAGAATTTCTTTAGGTCTATAAAATGCAGGAATGACTTTGTGCCTCGCACAAAGTCATTCCTGCATTTTATAGACCTGCCGGGACAGGAAATCGGTCGCTATGGGATCTGAAATGGGATGGTTGCCTGGGTGGTTGAGTCAGTTGAGCCGGGAGTGAGATGCCCTGGGAGTAGAATGAATGTCGCTGCCGTGGTATCTTGCGGCACTATAAAGGAAACGACCCCTGGAACATTGGTGGTGGAGGGAGCAGCATTGCCAACCGAGGCTTGCTCGAGCGTAATGGTTGTCGCACCATATTGCAGACGAATGTAATCAGGGGGATAACTGTTGTCGTTGCCTGTGCTGGGGTTATCAAGTGAGAAGGTGAGAACAAGAAACCGCTTGCCTTTATCAACCTGAGTTCCGCTATCGCTGAGTTTGAAAGTAACCGTTTTCAGGGTCCAAAACATGCTGCCAAACGCGACACGCAGATTGGGGGTGCTCTGTTTGGGTTGATACTGGCTCAGATCGGCGGTTCCTGTTAAAGGAACGAGTAGTTGCTCTTCCGTATCTTTGCCAATTTGCAAGATCATCTGGTTCACCTTCAGGCTAGTGGAAGCGGGAAAATCGATCCAGGTCACTTGATCGCCCTTACGAGGTGGCGCGGTGAGGTCTTTATACCCTCCTACGGCGACCTTGCTTCCGCCAGGTAAGAGGAGCGTAAAACGCTCAGGGTAGGCAAAAACGGGAGCACTCGTAAAGTTCACATCACTCACATCCGTTTGGACCGAGTGCAGATTGAGGCGCACTACCCCTTGGGTTAGTGTCCCGCTATCGTTGGCAAAGCTCGTTGCCTGCTGTGCATTAAGAATGGTGATAGTGACGCTGGCATAGGTGAAGGTGGCATTGATTGGCGTTGTTGTAAGGGGAGCCTGGGTTGGTGTGAGCTGACCATTTGCGCCGCTAGTGGTGGTGGTGCCACCTTTGTTTGTTAAAAAGTGAAGGGCAAAGTAACCACCCGCGCCAAGCAGGAGTAGCAGCACAAGCAAGATCAGGGCTACTCGCAGCACGCCACGCGAAGCCTTCTTCTGCGGTTGGGCAAAAGGTGGGGGTGACTGATAGCTCTGTAACGGTGGCTGATAGCCTTGTTGTGCTGGCGGTGTGCGATAGGTTGGTTGGTTGTTCTGCGGAGGATAGGCGGCTGCGGCTTGAGGATTGGATGCTGGTGTGCCGCAGTTGGGGCAGAAACGCATGGTGTCAGGGTAGGAATTTCTGCAATTCGTGCAGGAATGCGTAGTAGATTGTGACATGGTAATTTACCTTTCGATAGTGGCCATGGATGATGTATGTGAGTAGTGACGGTGCTATGCGCCAAGGGAAGTCAGGCGGCTTTGAGCAGCGGTGAGGCCGTTTTGCGCTTCGTTGTGCCAGACAAGCCAGGCATCACTGATTTTGAGCATGGGAGTAGCTTTATTGAGTTCGGTGAGTGCCGCTGTGAAACTTGCGCGCGCTTGCTGGGCGCACTCGATGCGCTCCACCTGGGAATCGGCGTTGCGGCTAAGGTGGAGCGCAATCGTGGCGTGATCGATGGCGGTGAGCGCGTTTCCTAGCTTGCGATCAATCTCGCTCTCTTCGGACAGCATGGAACTTCCTCCCTTCATTACGCCGATACCTACGAGGTCGTGCGCATGTTCATGTAGAGCTTGCTCGATGATGCCCAATATTTGCTCGGCAGCTTTCAAAGCATCACGAGGACCAATGCGATCCATCAAGGTTTCTTCGATTGAGGTGGCGAGGACGGCTGCCCGTAGGCGGGTCTTCTCTGTGCGGTTCAGTTGGAAAGCCGTGATGACCTGCTCCATCTCATCTATATTGAGCACAGGAAAACTTTTAGGTACCTTGAGGGAGAGCTTTAGGCGGCGCACTTTCTCACGGTGAATATTTGCACGATCATCGAGGTGGCCCAAGCCTAACCCGTGTGATGCGAGTATCTCCTGAAGTACTCTGGCAAACAAGTTCCAGCCTCCCGCTGGAGTCTCGTGTGTTTCCATACATTCGCTCCTTCTTTTACTCTGCAAGCATACCTTACTTATGCCCTTCGTGTAAGCCACAAACATGTGGGTGCTGGGCTTGTGAATGATTGCCAAGGCGATCCCTTGCGGCCAATACATTTCAAATAAGGGTATAGCAAGCAACCGTAGGGCGCGCTTTATCGGCGGTGGGCGCGCTAAAGCGGCCCCTACAGGCCGTTCATAACAAAAAAATGAAAGACTGCTACATTAAAGAGAAAGCCTGGCTATCTGGTATACTGTAGGGATGGAAGGTGCAAATGAGTATGGAGTATCCTGAACATCCCATATATAGATATATTCAGCCCGATGAGAGGTCGTATGGTGGGTTTATGCCGACTGTGCTGCCCGCGATGGAGCCGATCAGACAACAACTGGTCGAGATGCAGCGCGGGGTTGGGCCGAGTGTAACAGCGGTGGCACGTATAGCTTTGTTACAAAAGGCACTCGCTGCTATAAAGCAACAGCATAAGCCAGATTTTTCAGCGGAGTTGCGAGCAGCGCTGCAAGGCAGATTGGCAATCGCATACCAGCAGCGTCTCGATGGTGATCGATCTCAGCAGATGGAAGCAGCACTTGTGGCGTGCGCAGAAGCTTTGCAGGTCTATACGTTGGAGCTTTACCCATATCAGTACGCGTGGGTGCAGATTACACTGGGCAATATCTATCGGGAGCGCGTTTTGGGAACGCAACGCGACAACTTTGAGCGGTCGGTTAGCTGTTTTCGTGCATCCTTGTCTCTTTTCACGCTGGCAGATTTTCCTTACGAGTATGCGCTAGCCCACCACGGTCTTGGGCAAACGTATCAATTGCGCATTGAAGGGGATCGGCAGGACAATCTAGAACAGGCTATTACGTGTTGTCACGCGGCATTAGGCGTGCGCACCTTAGAAGTATTTCCTTTTGAGTATGCTCAGACATTGCACGTGCTGGGAACGGCTTATGTGCGACGTGTGGCAGGAGAACGGCGCGATAACCTGGAACAGGCCATCGATTATTTTCGCCGCGCCGCCACTGTTTTTACGCTAGAAGCCTTTCCGGTAGAGTATGCGCAGGAACAGAATAACCTGGCAGCTTCCTACTCACAACGCATTAGCGGAGAGCAACGGGACAATCTGGAACAGGCCATTACTTACTATCACGAGGCGCTGCAAGTCTATACGCTGGATACCTTACCAGCAGAGTACGCCAAAGTGCAGAATAATTTGGGCATTGCTTACTGGCAACGAATCGCGGGAGCACGACGCGACAATCTGGAGCAAGCTATTGCCTGTTGTCGCGCTGGACTCCAAGTTTGGACTCTGGGAACTTCCCCTTTTCAATACGCTATGCTACAGAACAATCTAGGGGCGGTTTACCTCATGCGCGTTGTGGGCGAGCGGCGCGACAACCAGGAACAGGCCATTGCCTGTTACCGGGAGGCGTTACAGGTCTGGACGCTAGAGGCTCACCCTTACCAGCACGCCAAAGTGCAAAATAACCTGGGGGAAGCGTATCAACATCGTTTGGCGGGGGTGCGACGCGCTAATCTTGAGCAGGCTATTACCTGCTTTCGTGAGACGCTGCGTATCTGGACATTTGAGGCTCTGCCGCAGGATTACGCCATGGCGCAACGCAATCTTGGCGCGACCTACCAGCTTCGTATGGTGGGAGAACGCCAACAGAATCTCGCGCTCGCGCTGGCCTCACATCAAGAGGCGCTGCGTATCTACACGCTGGATGCCTTCCCCAGCGAGCATCGCCAGTTGCAGCTTGATTGTGCCGAAACGCAAGCTTTACGCGAAGATTGGGAGGCCGCGCATAGTGCCTATGTTGCTGCGCGCAAAGCTGAAGATCTGCTCGTGGCGCTGGGCGCGGGAGCGGTCGGGCGGGATGCAGTGCTGAAAGAGGGCCGCGATGCCGCTATCCGCGATGGTTTTGCGCTATCGTGCCTGGGACGAGTTGAAGAGGCGGCGGTCACTATCGAGCGCGGACGAGCGAGCGGACTGGCGGAGGCTATGCAGTTCAATGCCGCCGATCCAGGCCGGATAAGCAACGCTGAACTCCGCGAACGCTACGTGGAGACGCGGCGCGCTTTCGTCGCCGCACAAGCAAGCTTGCAATCCGCGCTTCCCCGTGATGCAGGTGAAGATGAGCAGCGACACATCATGCTGGAACGCACCGCGAGTTATCGCGCGGCACGAGGGGCTTTTTATAGCGTGATTGAGGAAATACGCGTGGCACGGGACCCTGCCGACTTCCTGCAAGACACACTTGATGCCAGCATGATTGTGAAAGCGGCGCAACGTTGCGGAGATGGGCATGCCCTGGTATATCTCGCGGCTACGCCAGAGGGCGGTCTGGCAATTGGCGTATTTGCTCCACTCTCTACCTCCCATCCTATGCTGCCAGAGATGCCTGTGACAGCCAATTTCGCGGCACTCGCTTTGCCTGCTTTAACAGAAGCGGTTGTGCGGGCATTAATTGAAACGCGTTTCGCTGAAACAGACGATGTCACTGGTGGTTTCGACTGCGCTCAGCGGGGGAATTGCTACCAGTTGCTACAGGGTTGGTCAGGTACGACGTTTCGTGAGCAGGCTGATACGCTTCATGGAGCATGCATAACTCAGAAGCATACAAGCACACTTGACGAGGCGGCGCAATTCGTACTTTCTGTAGCGGAATTGACGCCGCTCGCCGATCAAGCTCTCACTACGTTGAGCGAGGGGAGCCGTTCGCTGCTGGAGAGTACCCTGAACCACGCGGTACTGCAACGCGAGTTGCAACGCTGCCAACGGGGACTGCGCGAGGCCGCGCTAGCTCCACTGGTTGCGTGGCTGAATGAAGCGGGTATACGCAGTCTGACGCTCGTTCCATGTGGCTCACTGGCGGCCTTTCCGCTCGAAGGAACACTGCTTGACGACGGAAGAACGCTGGGCGAGACACTTCCTACGAGCATCGCGCCTGGCGCACGCGCATTGTTGCACGAGGAACGTGCCATTGCCCCGCGCACAGGTATCTACGCGCTGGGAAATCCCTATCCAACACAGCAAAATCTGCGCTGGGGCGAGGCTGAGGCCTTCGCGCTAGCTGAACTGGGGAATAACCTGCAACGCTTTGCGAGTGTCAAGGTGCAATGGCAAGCCACACGCCACTGGCTGGTTGAAGTACTACAAACTGGTCTGGTGGTGAATGCGTCGTGTCACGGCATTTTCGATAGCCACGACTTTATGCGCTCGCGGCTACTACTCGCGCAAGAAGAAGAGTTGACGCTGGGCGATATGTTGAGTTATCAGGCGGATCTGCGTGGACTGCGCTTACTGATCCTCTCGGCATGTCAGACGGCTATGCTTGATCTACGGGGGGCGCGTGACGAAGTGCGCAGCCTGGCAGCAGGTATGCTGCAAGCGGGGGCGGCAGCTATTCTGGCCTCGTTGTGGGCAGTGGACGATAGGGCAACGTACCTGCTGATGGTGCGCTTCGCGTTGGAGTGGTTC
The DNA here is from genome assembly GCA_038209195.1 of Ktedonobacterales bacterium. GTDB lineage: Bacteria > Chloroflexota > Ktedonobacteria > Ktedonobacterales > Ktedonobacteraceae > JBBQXY01. Next base: position 6,230 of record JBBQXY010000141.1, read on the forward strand.
CCCAGAATGAACGATGAGCCTCCTGCCAGAGCGTTAGCAAATGCCCAACACTGGTTACGAACGGTCACGAACCGCGAATTGCAGAGCTGGCAATCGCTGGTATTGCCTGTGCCAGTGGGAGAGCAAGAACCAGAAGCATCAGAAGATGGATACGCGCTGGTGAGATCAGCCCGTCTTGTGGCTGTACGTGGACGCGCCAATCGCTTTGATGCTGCGCAAGCGCAGGATATCGTTCAGGCCGACGCGGAAGAACTGGCAGCGGATATTTGCCCCTATGCCGATCCGTACTACTGGGCAGGGTTTCAAATCACTGGCTGGTGAGGCATAAATTGGAAGGGATAACCATTATGTTGGCTTGATTCTCCAATCGATCCAATACTGGGTGGTACTGCTGAATATCGTGGTGCAATAAGCAGCTTTATACTCCTCTCTGCAACCCGCCCTCAAAGCGAGTTCATTATTAATTGTCAGCCACCTAACAGATAATGAAATCTACCCCTGATTGTGGGCAGAGGAAGAAGATGGGCGCAAAACGATGCAGGTGGTCGTCCCATGAGCGTACAGTTTGCCGCCAGCGTCGGTCAAGCGGCCCTCCGCGGTCGCTATGCGACCTCCCAAGTGAATGATCTTCCCTTCGCAGTAGAGCGTTCCGGTGTTTGCCGTAATGGGTCGCAGGTAGTTGACCTTGAGTTCGAGCGTGGTATAGCTTGTTCCGGCAGGGAGCATGGATTGTACGGCGCAACCGAGGGCCGAGTCCAGTAGCGTCGCCATGACACCGCCATGTACCGTGCCGAGCGGATTATAATGATACTCCGCAGGCTCGGCGGCAAATACAACGCGGCCCTCGCTCACCTCTGTGAGCCACATCCCCATCAAAACAGCGATTGGGGGCGGCGGCAACTCCCCTGTTTGCAGAGCTTTGAGGTAGGCAATACCACTAATCGTCCTCCCCGTTTGCACTGCTAAGGTGGGGTCTTCCCACGTAATCTCGCGGGTTCGTTTTGTTTGAAGATCGGTCATCGAGTGTTCCTTTCAATGCAGTTTCGCTGTCAAATCGCGTTGCTCTGTTTTGTTGGCAATAAATTTAAGACTGAACGGTCTTTTTTAAAATATAGCCAAATTTGTCAGATTGTCAAGGGATCGCCATCACTTACAATGGCGGTGACGGACTGTTTGATGTCTTTTTTGCTCAGTCGGGTACGCATGAAGAAGGCGAAGATTGCTGCGGTGATACAGAAAACAAGGCCAGCAAGGGCGGTGAGTTTAAAGCCCTGGAGAATAACCCCTGCGGCAACTGCGCGGCTCACACCTATGCCAGCGACGAGGAACTGATCGGCGGCGGCTCGGCTTACGGTGAGGCTAGGAGGTAAGGTCGTATTAATATGGAAGAGGTAGACCTGGCTCAGTATCGCGACGCCAAAAGCGGTGCCGATATTGCGCACCATGCCGAGCGTGCCAGAGGCCAATCCAGCCTGCTTTGCCGAGACAGCACTGATCACTGCGAAGGTCGCGCAAGAACTGAAAAGAGGAATGGCAGATCACGCACGAGGAAAGTGGGCAGTAATCCGCTGACATAATCGCTCTGAGGGGTCAGAAAGAGCACGATATAGAGAAAGTTCAAGCCCATTGCCAGCAATGCAATGACGATGAGGGCGTACAGACGAGGTCCAGCCCATTGTGCAAGCAGACCGGTAAGGGGTGTAAAGAGAGCAATCAAGCCGGTGGCCGGTAAGAAGGCAAGACCACCCTGGAGTGGAGAATAGCCCCAGGTGTTTTGCATGAACAGGCTCCAATAGGGTTGCGAGCCAAATAGTGCCGCTGAGAATAGGAAGAAACTCAGGCCGCCCATGACAAAGGGAAGATTACGCACCAAAGCGAGGTCAATGAGTGGCCAACGGATACACCGTTCTGTGATGACGAAGAGTACCAGCAGAACGATACCAAGTAGAAAGCTCCCAATGACAACAAAGCTGGTCCAACCTTCTTCGCCAGCACGGGTGAAACCGAACAGCAGGCAGAGGAAGCCGAAGGACAAGAGCAGTAGGCCCAGCCAGTCTACGGGGACAGAATCGGTTTCGTCGTTTGACTGTGGGACGAACAGCACTGCCATGACGAGCGCAAATACTCCCAATGGAACATTCACAAAGAAGATCCAGTGCCAGTTCTCACCCTGCACCAGCAAGCCACCGAGGACCGGACCAGCGATGAGGCCCAGGCCGGAAATGCACCCGTAGATGCCAATTGCCAATCCATGCTGGCGTGGCGGAAATGCGCGAATGATGATGGCGAGCGTGCCAGGCGTCATGACAGCCGCACCAATGCCCTGTATCACGCGAAAGACGATTAAGGCTATGATATTTGGGGCCAGACCACAGAGCAATGATGCAACACTGAAGAGTCCTAAACCTGCAGATACAGCCTCCGCTGCCCCCAAAGATCGCCAAGGCGTCCCATGCCCATGGGCAGCACACCGATCATCAGCACATAACCCGATATGGTCCAGGAGACGGTACTGAGCGGGGCGTGAAAGCCATGCGCAATGGTAGGCAGAGCAACATTGACAATAAATAGGTCTATATAAAGCATGAACAGTCCAAAGCAAGCGGCAAGCAGTGTAAGCCATTTCGAAGGGACACTCTTTCCCATGACAAATCCTCCAGAGCCATGTGTTTAGAAGGTTATGAAATCCTCGGTGTTGCGTTCTGAAGGAAGTATACACGAAAAATAGTCACCAGTCAAATATATTAGATGGTGACTTTTAGGCAGGGATGGGAAGTTTAATTTTTACCGGCAAAAATATTATGGTGGGAGGAGGATGGTCTTACAGGTTAACGGCCTATGTTGGAATGGAAAAGCAGCCGTTGTTGTTTTTACCGGATAAGATATAATCTGTCTACCACCTATTTAGCAGAAGGGCAAAAGAGTATGAAGATTGCGATCCCCGACGACTACCAAGATGCTGTGAGAACGCTCAGTTGTTTTCAAAAGCTCAATGGACATCAAGTCAGCATCATACGAGAGCACGTCAGCGACCCTGAAGCACTGGCGGCACGCTTACAGGGAGCGGAGGCACTTGTCCTCATTCGCGAACGCACTCCCATCACCGCCTCGCTCCTGGCGTTCTTGCCAGATCTGTGCTTCATCGTTCAAACGGGCAAACGAGCCCCACACATTGATCTTGCGGCCTGTACCCGCCATGGCGTCGCTGTCGTCTATGCAGCACCAACAGTTGCAATCCGACAGTACGCGACGGCAGAACTGGCATGGGGTCTGATCCTATCCGCGATGCGCTCCATTCCCCAGGAAGTTGCATCCTTGAAGGCTGGTCACTGGCAGAGCACGCTTGGGCGAGTCCTCAACGGTCGCACGCTGGGCATCTTTGGCTATGGAAAAATCGGGAGCCTGGTCGCCTCCTACGGGCAGGCATTCGGCATGAAGGTGCAGGTATGGGGGCGAGAAGGTTCACGCACACGCGCCCATGCGGACGGCATTGAAGTTGCCGCCAGCAAGGACGCATTATTTAGCGATGCCGATGTGCTAAGTCTGCATATCACGCTGACGGAAGAGACACGAGGCATCGTTGCGGCAAGGGATCTGGCGCAGATGAAATCGTCGGCCTTGCTCGTCAACACCAGTCGAGCTGCTTTAATTGAAGCAGGTGCTCTGGAGGAAGCACTGCGCGCTGGGCGTCCAGGGTATGCGGCGGTCGATGTGTACGAGAACGAACCGGTCTTGGACCATCCATTGCTGCATATGAACAACGTTGTCTGCACTCCACACCTGGGTTATGTTGAGAAGGACAGCTACGAGATGCTATTCGGAGCCGCCTTCGACCAACTCCTCGCCTTTAACGCCGGGGATATAGTGAATGTCGCCAATCCCGCGGCCCTCAAACGAGCTTGAGGGCCTTGGCGGAGTTTGGGCTGTAATTGAAGATACTCAGTTACAGCTAGAGGTTCATTAGCTATTTCATAAGCGAGGCCATATAATTATTGAGGTGTTGAGTGAACTTTATTTGGAGAGTGCGAATAGATGAGTGAGATGCTGGCATTGAAGAGGTGTACGTGGGCCCTGTCCAGCCAACAATACATTGATTATCATGATAGAGAATGGGGCGTACCCGTCCACGATGATCGTCAACTTTTTGAAATGTTGATCCTCGAGGGAGCACAGGCAGGCTTGAGTTGGTCGACGATCCTGAAAAAGCGAGCCGGATATCGCCAGGCGTTTGATGGCTTTGATGCGCACACAATCGCGCTCTACGATGACCAGAAAGTCCAGGAGTTACTGGCGAATCCTGAGATCGTGAGAAACAGATTGAAGGTTCAGGCAACTATTCAGAACGCTCGTGCGTTGCTCGCGCTGCAAGCTCGCTATGACAGTTTCGATACGTTTCTCTGGCAATTTGTGGATGGGCAGCCCCGTCAGAACGCCCGGCAAACCTTGCAGGAGCTGCCCACACGTACAGAGGAATCGGACGCCATGAGTAAAGAGTTGAAACGCCACGGTTTCACTTTTGTGGGAACGACGATCTGCTATGCCTTCATGCAAGCGGTAGGTATGGTTAACGATCATATCGTGGAGTGTTTCCGTTGGCAAGAGGTGGGGCCGGACTCCCACTAGGGCTTACACAGGTAGGTTTTGCAACGCCTGGTTCCTCGCCTTGTCATGCTGACCGTCGCGGTCTGTCATTCTGAGCGTCGCCCTCTGTCATTCTGAGCGCAACCTTGTCATTCTGAGCGCAACCTTGTCATTCTGAGCGCAGCGAAGAATCTCCGTGCCACGAGAGAACGTCCCTACATGTCAGACTGATTGATACTGGAGTAAAACAACCCCATTGTTAAAGGTTTTAGTGTTTGCCAACTTCAGCTTCAGCCTGTCGTTGATGCCTTGGAATAGGGGCTTGCCTTTGCCCAAGAGGATCGGATTGACCATCAGATCATATTCGTCAATCAAGCCCAGATTGGTAAGCTGCTCTACAAGCGTGCCACTACCGAAGATCATCATATTTTTGCCGGGCTCTTGCTTCAATGCCAGGATTTCCTCTTTTGTAAGTTCCTTTACCACCCTGGTATTTTGCCAGTCAGCCTTTGCCAGTGTTCTTGAAAAAACAATTTTGGGGGCATTGTTGAGGGCATTGGCAAAAACTGGGTTAATGGACTGCGCGACTGGGGTCGGCCAGAAACTTGCCATGATGTCATAGGTCACGCGTCCGAACAAAAACATATCGACCGAATAGTTGCCATCTCTGCTATTTTGCGTAATTTCATCGTCCTGGATCGCCCAATCAAATTCTCCGTTTGGCCCGGACATGAAACCTTCAAGCGTGACGTTTTCAAAGACAATGATTTTTCTCATGAAATCGCTCACTTTCTTTATGTAGAACTCTTCCGCTGTTATATAGCCGTTCTCGTTGCTGGACGGAAAAGCGGAAATGGTTTTGAGGGTATCATAGCATTTTTGGGACAGTGTATAAAAATTCACGGGTGAATAATGGCATCCGCCAGCGATATTTACAATGCTCTGACCAACTCTATCAACCTTGCAAGATTGGCCAATCGCTCATCCAACGTTTCCCCGTCAGGATTCACCTGTAGGGTGTTTACGCCAACCTGTTGATAGACGCGGAGACGATCTCGGACCATGGCTTCGGTGCCGATGAGATTGGTTTTGAGGACGAGTTCATCGGGGATACGGGCGGCTGCGGCTTCGCGCTGCTTCTTGAGCCAGAGGTCTTGCACTTCAAGTGCGATATCGGCATAGCCGGCGCGTTGATAGACGTCGTTATAAAAGTTGTGCTGGCGCGAACCCATGGCGCCGAGGGTGAAGGCGAGACCTGGCTTGCGGGGAGCGATCAGGCTGTCAACGTCGTCAGAGAAGGCAACCACTCCGGCGGCGACCTGGAGATCAAGGTCAGTGAGGGAGCGGCCTACTCGTGTGGCTCCGGCAGCGATGGGGTCGAAAAACATAGAGGCGTGTTCGGGCATGAAGGACGTGCCGAGCCAGCCGGCGGCTAACTCCCCGGTGAGCTCCAGGCTTTTGGGGCCGAGCGTTGCCAGGTAAATAGGGAGGTTTGGTCGCGGGGAGGCACTTGAGGTCAGTGCTTTGCCCTCACCATCAGGGAGAGGGACTTGATATATTTCCCTGTGATAGACAAGGCGTTCGCCGCGGGTTATGCGACGCACGATCTCCACAGTTTCGCGCAAACGCTGGAGTGGACGAGCAAAACGCACACCATGCCAGCCTTCGATCACCTGCGGCCCACTGACGCCTAAACCCAGGAGAAAACGGTCGCCAGAGAGGGATGCAAGAGACAGAGCTGTCATGGCAGTGAGGGCGGGAGTTCGGGTGCCAACCTGTAGAATGCCAGTGCCGAGCCGTAGCCGGGAAGTTTTTGCCGCGAGATAGGCTAAAGGCGTTGCCCCGTCAAAGCCCCATGTTTCCGCTGTCCAGGCCGAATCAACCCCTAAACGCTCAGCTTCGATGGCATAGGTGAGTGCCGACTGCCAATCTTCGCGAGAGGAGGCATAGGGAGAGGTGCCAAAGTGTATTGCCAGCTTCATGTGCTTCTCGCTTCTCGTTTCGCTATGGCTGCTACGTTGTTGATGACAATACTTTTGCAATTGCCTGGGTCTGTTGAGCGTGATCGAGGGTGTGGACACGGGCGAAAAGTAGCCATTCGCGCCAGTTCATGGTGCCGAACTCATTGTGTCCCCAGACGATGTCGAGGTGAGCCTGGGGGTCTGCCTGAAGCACGACCGCGATCAACCCTTCTCGAAGGGCGGCGATATCGGCGAGCAGTTGCTCTCGTGTGGCATTGGTGAGAGCGTGCTCAAGCGCATCCTCTATATTCGCTGGCTGTTCGCCCCGTTCAATCACGCCGCAGATCGACCGTTCGTCAATAGCAGCAATGGTCCGAACATGCGCCAGGACATCTGCCGTTGACCATTCTCCTTCTTTTGGAATGGTGCGAAAGGCGGCATCGGGAACCGCAGCAATGGCTGCTATGAACTGCTGTTGGGCCTCGCGCAGTGTTTCGACAAGCTGCGCTGGTGTTCGACGCATGGCTTGACTTGTCAGATAACCGCGAACGCGCTTAACCTCTTCTGCGCGTGTCTCCTGTTTTTCTTGGGCCATTGATCATACCTCGCAATCACTATTGAGGGTAGGGCTAAAGCTTGTAAAGGCGCCATCTCCCTGTATTGACCTGATTATATCCAAGGGCAACGGAGGGAGTCAAGTTCCATCCTTGACACATCCAGGGCTTCTCAAAAGTTGCACCAAGCAGAAGTCATACCCCTGTCACACTCTTTCGCCTCTTGCTTGCTTCTCCGAAATATGCTATACTCTTCCTAGAAGTACCACAAGGTATCCTTCATTAGAACCCGAAGCATCCTCCGAGGTCTCTCTCTCATCATCCCCTGACACTTCAACCAACAAAAAAGCAGGGTCGCAAATGTCTCAAGTCACAAATGTCCTAAACATCCCAAATTCTCATCTCAACCAACAAAAAAGTAAGGTCGCAAATGTCCCAAGTCACAAATGTCCTAAACATCTCAACCATCTATAGTTTTCGTTGTCCCAGCCATCACAAATCCCAAGCATTTTCCTAGCGGGCGCAGTACCACCCTTAAAACGCCGCGTATTCAGCGGATTTGGAACTGAATAGTAGAGAAAGGCGGAAATATCACCTTGACACGTTTTCCACGCGTAAATCGTACTGACAAGGTAGAGACAAAAATTATGAGGAGTATAAAAAATGGAAACGCGTCAATTGGGGAAAACTGATATGCAGGTGAGCGTGCTGGGCTTTGGTGGAGTAGAGATAGATGGTGCATCGCTTGCAGATGTGGAGCAATTATTAGGCAGCGCACTCGACGCGGGTATCAATGTGATTGATACAGCCGAGTGTTATGGCGATAGCGAAGACTTAATTGGTCGAGCGGTAGCAAGCCGCCGGAGTGACTATTACCTCTTCACTAAATGCGGTCACGCGGCTGGCGATGAACTACCCGATTATCCTGATTGGGACCCGCGCTTGCTTACAGCCAGCATTGAGCGCAGTCTACGACGCCTGCGTACAGACCACGTTGATCTGCTCCAACTGCATAGTTGCTCGCTCGATGTCTTGCGTAAGGGCGACGTAATTAAGGTGTTAGAGAAGGCAAAACGCGAAGGTAAGACACGCTATATCGGCTATAGTGGCGATAACGAAGATGCGCGCTACGCGATTCATACAGGTGTTTTTGATGCGCTGCAAACTTCTGTTAGCATCGCCGATCAACAAGAGATCGACTTTACCATACCCGCCGCTCGTGAGAAAGACATGGGCGTCATTGCCAAGCGACCCATTGCAGAGGCTGTCTGGCTGCGAGAGCATCTGGAGAAGAACGACTATGCTTACCCCTACTGGGAACGCCTCCAAACACTGAAATACGACTTTTTAGAAAGCGGTTCCGCAACTTCCATTGCGACGGCATTACGCTTCACTTTGAGCGTGCCCAGTGTGGACGTAGCCATTCTCGGCACCAGAAGTAGCGAGCATATGCGCCAAAACATCGCTATGCTAAACGTGGGCAACCTCGCGGCAGATGAATTCAACGCTATTCGTGCGCTCTGGGAGCAGCGAGCCGATCAGCACTGGCTAGGCCAGGTGTAACTGTAAATCATTGCGCTAACTTGGTTTACACATCATAAGGAGTTGAGGCTGCATAGAGTTCCCACGCGATGCCATCGGGATCATAGAAGCTGATGTACTTGTCGTGGGTCTCTGGATCTTCCTCAACTCCATAGTTGCGTATACCTGCTGTGTCTAAATCCCGTTGCAGGTCTTCCAGGATACTCGCGTCTTCTACGACTAGAGCGAGATGGTCCAGGCCGACGCGAAACGGATCGAAGCGCGTATTGTTTGATGAGGGTGTATTGGAGCCATACAGTGCGAACAGCGTTCCATACATGTTAATTAACAGTGCTTCATCTATTTCCCTGACCAATTCACAACCAAGGGTGTCAACATAGAACTGTTTCGCCCGCGCTAGATTGGTAACTCTCAGACCTATATGGCTCAAGCCTTTAGCGTTCAATTTCATTGTGGTTCCTTTCATCGCAGTTTGTCATTCTGAGTCCGCCCGGTTTGTCATTCTGAGGCCGCAGTAGCCGAAGCCCTCGAGCGAAGCGAAGGGCGAAGAATCTCTTCCTTGCAGTTTGTCATTCTGAGTCCGCCCGGTTTGTCATTCTGAGGCCGCAGTAGCCGAAGCCCTCGAGCGAAGCGAAGGGCGAAGAATCTCTTCCTTGCAGTTCAAGCACT
>JBBQXY010000142.1:0-15453 GCA_038209195.1 Ktedonobacterales bacterium
CTGTGCCGTCTCTTTCGTCTTATCGCCTCGCTGACTCTGTGCAGCACCTGGCGCACGTCCCTTTTCTTGCCAGGGGAGATCCTTGCCTGCCTTGCTCAGAAGCCACATACCGATGAGCCACACGATAGCAATCAAGAGGGCGCCAGGAGTGAGGCGTGCGAAGATGAGCGACTTTGGTAGTTGAGTGCCCATGATTGAGAGCGTAAGGATAGCAACCACGAGCACTCCTTCTAGCACCAGTTGGAGAGACGCTGCTGCGTAGGTCAGCGCAGCCCGCTTCCCCAGGCCAAAGATATCCAAGAGGACCAGCACCACCGTCTGAATACCGATGCCACCCAGGATGTTGCCGATAGCAAGCCCCAGATGCTGCGAGAGAGCAGCACTTACGGTAATAGCGATTTCAGGCAAATTAGTCGCGACGGCGAGCAGGATTAGCCCACCAAGAGCTTGACCGAGGCCGAAGCGCGAGGCAAGGACATCAGTGGTATTGGAAAGTTGGATACCCGCAAACCAGATTGCAACACCACCGGCAACAAAGATCAGCAGCAAAATTGGCAGCGACAGCGATTGAAACATAAGATGACCTCTTTTCTATTCTTTGCCTTCCACCCCACATGTCTGTTATGCGGAGTGGACAACGGAAATCAGATCCCCTTTTGCAGTGACTTTATCTGCTTGCATCTCACGTACTTCCCAGTGTGATTCCTCGCCTTTGCGCCAGAAACGGAGCGTCATCGAGCAGGGGCCAACTCGCATATGCTCTAACGTAATCTCTGGCAACCATTCAGGAAGTGTAGGATTGACGTAGAGTCGCTTATGCGGAGCAACAGCACGTATACCAAGTATCGTTTTCACCATCATAAAAATGCTGCCAGTGGCCCACGCCTGCGGAATATTCGCGCCCCCGGGATAAAGGACCGGAAAATCCATATCCCCTTCCCGCGTGAGACCTGCGAATACCTCTGGAGGCCGATCTGCCTCGAAACGCCCAATCGCGTCGAACATGGCGCGAATGACCTGATTGGCTTCCTGTACCAACCCATAGCGTTTGAAACCCGCCGCGATGATGCCGTTGTCATGCGGCCAGATGGCACCACGCTGGTACGAATAGGGGTTATAGGCAGGATTCTTGCTAGAAAGCGTGCGGATACCCCAACCGCTAAACATATCTTCTTGCAAAAGCCGCTTGGCGCTACGTTCCGCTTTGTCCTGGTCGGCGATCCCGCCCCACAAGCACTGCCCAGCATTCGAGGCAATGGAGGTTGCAAGCTTTTTGTGTGGATCAAGGGCAAAGGCGTAGCAGCCCTCATCCGGCATCCAAAAAGTCTCATTGAAGTTCCGTTTCAAGGTCTCAGCTTGTTCTTGCAACGCCTTTGCGCGTGCATCATCTCCCAGTGCCTGGAAGACTTCTACCATACGGATTTTCGCATCATAGACATAGCCTTGCAGTTCGCAGGTACCTTTGGGTTGCTTCACCTGGCTCCCATCAGCATACACAACCGATTCGCCAGCATCCTTCCATGCCATATTCTCATAGCCCGGCGTTGAGAAGGTTTTGTACTCCTGGAATCCATCACCGTCGAGGTCGCCATAGTGGTCAATCCAATCCAGACAGTTCTCAGCGACCTGACGGAACTCTTTGAGGAGACCCACATCGCCTGTCCAGCGATAGGTCTCGGAGAGGACAATCAGATACAGGATGGTCGCATCAGCCGTCCCATAATAGGGATAAAAAGGAATGGTATGGAAATGGGCGAGTTCTCCTGAGCGCAGTTCATGCAAGATTTTGCCAGGCTGAGCATCAAGCCAGTCATCACGTTTTTCAGCCTGATGCTCCGCTAAGCGTTTGAGCGCACCGCGTGCAAAATCGGGCGAGACGAGCATGTTTTGGTAGGAAACCGTCAAGCTGTCACGCCCGAAGAGCGTCACAAACCAGGGAACGCCAGCTGCGGGAACCCAGGCATCCTCGGAAACATCCATATCATAAATGCGTAGTGCGCCCATATCCAGAATTGCCTGTTGATATGTTCGGTATAGGGTGTTATCAGATGTGGTCATGGCAGTGCAACGGGCTTGCCAGTGTGCTTGTCGTGCATCGAAGTCATTTGTTGGCTCTGCATTTGGTGAAGGAGTTGCTCCTTGTGACGCCGTGCCTCGTTGCCCAAAGCTACACGAGCCAGGACTAGGCTTTTTCACCTCTTGCCCATGTTCCAAAATCAGGTCCGCACACATCTGCCATGACTCATTCTGTTCGAGTCCAATCTCAAAGAAGATACGCCCATTCGCATAGCCAACAGGGGCATGAGTATGGGTAATCTGATAGGAAACCGCGCGGTGAAAATCTTTGTGGTCATAGATTGTGACAAGTTTTTTCGCTCCCTTGTGCCAAACGGTTTCGGTTTGACCCCGTTGGATGATATCATGAGATTTTACCTCAAAGATGTCCGCAAAGTCGGAGCGTATTGCCAGTTCTAGTACAAATTGGACCTTTTTTCCCGTGTAGTTGATGACCTCAAACTCTTCGTGCAAGCTATCACTTACAGTACGATTGATGGTAACGTTAATAGTGCTCTTCTCTATTGTCCCTCCCTGCGTCTTGATGGAGGGATTGGTCAAATGGAAACGTGAGGCATAGAACGTCAACTGGCTCGAATTCACCGGGTTTAAGGGCGCGTGGTTGATATAGAGCTGGTAGAAGCTTATGAAACGTGTATCGACTGCATAGAGACCTTCATCGCTCTCAGCCTGAATCATCCCACTACGCGTCGTGATCATAAAGGTGCGGCCTTGGCTAATGGTAATGACTGGTGGTCCAACTTTAATTTCGGTATTCATGCGCTCTCCTAATAGTGCGTCTCAGGCGAATGAAAAGGAGCTTCATGATGCTTCCCCAGTGCCTGATCCAATGTTGTACAAGCTGTAATAAGCGCAAGATGGGTGAAAGCTTGCGGAAAGTTTCCTAGTGCCTCACCCGTTGGGCTGATCTCCTCAGCATACAGCCCGACGTGATTGCTGTACGCGAGCAGTTTCTCTAACATCAAGCGAGCCTTGTCTAGGCGACCTGCACGCGCAAGGTTCTGCACCAGCCAGAAACTGCATGCGCCAAAGGTCCCTTCCACGCTGCCCAGACCATCACTGGCTGCGTCCTTTGGGTTATAGCGGCGTACTAATGCTCCATTGGCTAACTCCTTTTCAATACAATCAATGGTGGAAAGCATATGTGGTTCCTTCGGGCCGATAAACTTGGTGATCGTCATCAACAAGGAACTGGCATCTACCGCATCGCTGCCATAATACTGTACAAAACTCTTTTTGTCGGCATTCCATCCCTTGCTCATGATCTGCTCATAAATTTGAGCGCGTATTTTTACCCATTCCTCCATTGGAGACGGCCACCCTCGATGACGTGCCACACGAATGGCGCGATCAAACGCCACCCAGCCCATCACGCGCGAATTGACAAAGTGTTTTGGTCCTCCTCGAACCTCCCAAATGCCTTCGTCTGTGTCTTGCCAATGCTCACCCAGCCACTTGAGCAGGTGCTGCACGTTCTCCCAGAGATCATAGGAGATGGGTTCATAGCGGTTATAGATGGCGATAGCATCCAGCAACTCTCCATAAATACCAAGCTGTTGCTGCGTATAGGCCCCGTTCCCAATACGTACAGGTGTACTTTTCTGATAGCCCTCGAAATGATCGAGTGTCTTCTCCGTCAGCTCATGTTCACCCGTGATGCCATACATGGGCTGGATCGTGCCACCCTCTTTCAATTCATGACATCTGGCATCAAGCCACACCATGAATGCTTCAGCTTCCTGGGTAAAACCAAGGCTTAGTAAACTATCAAGAGTGAACGAGGCATCACGCACCCAGCTATAGCGGTAATCCCAGTTGCGTTTTCCTCCAAGGGTTTCGGGTAAACTAGTGGTGGGTGCCGCGACAATCGCTCCTGTCGGCGCATAGATGAGCAGTTTCAACGCGAGAGCTGAACGGTGTACCATCTCGCGCCAGCGTCCCTGATAGTGGCACTGCGAGAGCCAGTTGCGCCAATAATTCAACGTATCTTGAAATGCTGTCTGGTATTGATCCTCAGAAAGTGGTTGTGGAACGTGCTTCCGCTTTTTCGTACTTTCTAGGAGAAAGTGAACTGCTTGACCAGCATGCAGCGTAAATGTCGCCTGCACACCTCCCTTCTCATCTGTCTCTAAAGGCAGAGGAGAGGTCAGGGCTACATTGAAATGGTCGCTCAGGAAGATGGCTCCCTCCTGCAATACCTCAACCTGATGAGCATCCTGTGCGTAGTTAAAAGCAGGCTGGCACACGAGTTTGAACGTCAGCGAACCATGGACGACAGAAACAGAACGAATGATTTGATGCTGATGTTCAGCCGTACCCACCTCCTTAATGGGCATAAACTCAGTAATCTCACCGACCCCATCCTCCCTCAGAAAGCGCGTCAGCAGGATGTTTGTTTCCGGCAAGTAGAGTTGTTGACATTTCACCTCTGACATGTCGGCAGGTGAGATACGGAAAAACCCGCCTTTGCCTTCGTCAAGAAGGGCTGCAAAGAGGCTTGGTGAGTCAAACTTGGGAAGACAGCACCAGTCGATGGAGCCATTTTTGCCAACCAGCGCAACCGTATGCAAGTCACCGATAACTGCATAATCCCCAATCGGGAGGTAGGCCATAAGATTTCTACACTTTCTTTATGAGCTGACGAAGAGCCGCATACGTTTCTGGAATGACCAAGGGGACGATAACAAGCGTTGTGCTAGCAGCGAGAAGACACCAGGAGCAAAAGGCATTGTACTTTGTCTTCTGATCAAAGAACAGCCGAATTGCCTGCGAGGTGTCGAAGGCGACTTTCGCCGCAAGAGCGAGAGGAATCCAAGGCTGGTCTTGGGCGCGGTTCTGTCCACCCATTGCGGCCAATCCCATTGTCATTGCGTAATTTCCGATACCAAGAATGCCATCGGGCGTTGCAAAGCGCGAGTATGCTTCAGCAGAAGCATCTACCCTGTCAGCATCTAGCCCTCGGAATGGTGGCTCTGGCAGATGTTTGATGATACCCATCTGGTAGAGGGTAATCAGGCTCATGGCTCCCATTGCAACCATCTCCAGACCGACGATACCACGCCGCTGCGCCAGAAATGGCCCTGAACCAAGCCGTAACTGTCTGCCTAGTTCTTCTGGCTTCATTGCTTCCTCCAAAAGAGAGCTGCCCCTACCAGACTGGCAATACCAGCACCAACGAGAGCAAGGAGACCCACATGAGTATCCGCCCACAACTGCCAACTCCAACTCGTCGCTCTATCATCAAACGCTCCGTGTGCGCCGTGATCGCGCTTCTCATCAACAGGCTCCCAAAGATTGTTAGGACTGTTTGGATCGGCACGTTGCCCTGTCTGCTGTGATTTGTAGCCTGTCTTGCCGAGATAGAGATCCCCAAGTCCCGGAAAAACCTTATTACCCTGAATAGCGATCACGGTAGACATGCCAATGAACAGTTCTCGGCGGTAATGGTCTGTCACCCATGTCACGGCGTCGGCGATGACTTCTGGTTGATAGATTGGTGGCACAGGTTGAGCCTTATCGGGCAGACGACTCTTGACCCAGCTAAACTGCGGCGTATTGACGGCAGGAAGCTGCACCATCGTGATCTGCACATTACTGTTATCATGAATCAACTCGCAACGTACAGACTCCGTGAAGCCCTGAATCGCGTGTTTGGCTCCACAATAGGCCGATTGCAATGGAATGCCCCGATACGCAAGGGCAGAACCGACTTGAATGATGCGCCCTTTGTCGCGTGGCAGCATACGATGTAGGGCAGCCATCGTCCCATAGACGAAGCCAAGATAAGCGACCTCGGTCACACGCTTGAACTCTTCTGGTTTCATCTCTTTGAAGGGCGAGAAGACTGAGGCCATCGCAACATTGACCCACACGTCGATTGGGCCGAAGGTCTCCTCAACCTTTGCAGTGGCGGCCTCGACCTGATCAGAATCGGCGGTATCGGTTGGGATAATGATTGCTTTCCCACCAGCTGCTTCGACATCTCTCTGTGCCCCCTCTAATCCGGCATGTCCACGGGCCAGCAACCCAATATGTGCGCCTCGCTTAGCGAATGCCTGTACAACGGCACGACCAACACCTGCGGAGGCACCCGTAACAACAACTACTTCCGGTGTTTGTGATTTCATTTACGTTTCCCTTTATGTAGAGCTAAAAAATCTATTCTTTATACAACTAACCACTCTAAATCGTGCGAAAGTGCCGATGAAAGAACCTCGTTCCCATCCTGACGCACAGCTACATTGTCATTGAGACGGAAGCCACCCTTACCATCCAGGTAGACCGCAGGCTCCATGTTGTGAACCATCCCACTCTTCAGTGTGGCATTTGAGGCCGGATGCAACACAGGAGCAGCACCGTGATTAATGGCTTGGAAGCCAAAGCCGTGTCCAAGACCATGCTTGAAGGCTGCACCAAATCCCGCTTGCTCCATAACGTGACGCGCTACTCCATCCATGGATCGTGCGCTCGCCCCATCACGAATGAGTTCCAATGCTGCGTCTTGTGCCGTGACACAGGCTTGATAGGCTTTGCGCCACTCCTCACTGATCGTGCCAGCAAAAAACGTGCGTGTGAGTTCAACCCAGTAGCCGTTGACGCCAATCTCCATCTGCACCGTCACAGTATCACCTTGCTTGATGGGCGCATTCGAAGTCAAGTTGAACGCACGATAGGCCAGTGCTGCTCGTGGCCCTGCCATCACATGAACATGCGGTTGCACATGATGCACACCGGATGCTGCATACCCCGCACGTAACAGGGCCGCATAGGTCTCGGCTGCGACATCTGCCTCTGTAGCCCCAACATGAACCGCTTCACGCGCTCCCGTAAAGCCTTGACACGCTACCGCTTCGCAGCGTCTAATTGCCGCTAGTTCCTCTTCGGTCTTGATAGCGGAAAGCTCTTCGAGGAGAGAAGTTGCATCGCGGAACTCCCCACCTAGTAAGAGCAGGTGAAGCAGTTCATGAGTCTCTGGTCCTGTCACACCTACCTGAGTATAGGCAGGTACAATAAGCGTTCGACCCCCTTCTATGCCAACAATCGCACCTCCGCCAAGTCCTGCGGAACGCAGTAGTTCGCCTAGTACCTCCCGCGCTGCGTCAAGCGTGTTGCTGATATAGTCCATCGTCTCTTCCGCAAAGGTTTTCACTTCGATGGCTACTCCTAGGGGGATAAGGTCCTTTTCATCAACAGGAACAGCGAGACGTATCTCTATCTCTTTCGTTGTATTGAGCGAGACAAGGCAAAAAGAACTGCCCAAGATGGGTTGATAGCCCGTGAACAAAAGCACATGCTGTGGAATGCGACAGAGTAGGGCATGATAGCCTTCTCGCGCAAACAGTGCTTTGATATGTTCGAGACGCTGCGTATTCATCTTGCACCTCTCTCTGAATATTTGATGCGCGGTACCCCCTTGTTCGCAGTTCCAGCAGGAGACATATTGTGGCGAATAAGAGGATTGGAAACAGAGACAGTTTCTGGACGGTTGGATAACAGGTCTGCACCGTTAGAGATGATGTAATCGGCAGTTCGTGCCGCGAGAGCCTGAATCGTGAGTCCTGGATTAGCTGAACCTTGTGTTGGAAGTATACTGCCATCACAGATAAACAGATTTGGAATGTCGTGGGTGCGTCCAAATTTATCTGTTACTGATGAGCTAGGGTCCTTGCCCATACGTGCGCCACCCACGAGGTGTGCATAGCGTGATTCTTGTACTACTTCCTGAGCACCTGCCGCGTACATAACCTCTGTCGTCTTCTCGACGCCCGCCTTGGCAATCTTTTTGTCATTATCATGCATTCCGAATGTGATTTTGGCGACACGAAGGCCGAAATGATCGGTATCGTCCGCTAGTTCAACACGGTTGTCTGCCCACGGCAGAATCTCGCCGAGGACGCCAAGAGCCGCCCAGTGGTTGTAATCCATCATAATACGGCGCATGCCCCAGCCCCATGCTCCCTTAGCAACCATCATTTGCTTGGCGAAGGCGATTGGGAGTGGACCAACTGTTTGAATAGCGAAGCCGCGCATAAAATCGTTTTTGGGGTTGGTTTCATAGAATTCCTCTGTGAGTCCGTTTGCTGGCGGGGCCTTGTACATGCGAATAGGGTTCTCGAAACGTCCCAACACGACATTGCCTATCTGTACCATCAAGTATTTGCCCACGGTACCACTGGAATTAGCCAGCCCGTGCTCGAAACCGGGACAGGCAGAATTCAGCAGTAGACGTGGTGTCTCAATAGCATAGCCACTTACGATGACTACCTTTGCCTTGAGTTCCCGCTCGTTACCATCAGGATCAAAGTAGCTAACACCAGTTGTCTTCCCATCTTTCATGTTGATACGCGAAACCATACAATCAGCACGAATTTCCGCTCCATGACGGATTGCATCAGGGACGTGACTGATGAGTGTGCTTTGCTTTGCCCCTACTTTGCAGCCCTGAATACAAAAACCACGATAGATACAGTGTTGGCGATCCCCATGAGATCCGGCAAGAATGGCGACTGGTCCACCAGCGACGACGGGGATACCCAGTTGCGTACATCCCTTGACCAGAACATCGGCCACTCCACCTGTAGGATGCGGTCCATAGGTATAGCCATGCGGATAGCCCCAAGGATAGTACGCAGGACCAGAAACAGGAATCTCTTTTTCTAGTAATTCATAATAAGGTTTGATATCCTCATAAGAGATGGGCCAATCTGCACCCAGACCATCTGAGGACAAGACGTGAAAGTCCGAGGGATGAAAGCGTGGTGTAAAGCCCGCCCAGTGGACTGAACCACCACCGACACCGTGACCACTATTGTTCGCACCAAGCGTAATAGGGTCTTCACCACCTGTGATACGTAAATCGTTCCAATACAGCTTTGACGAGCCTGCTTCATCACTCACCCAATCGCGCTCTGTCTCCCAAAAAGGCCCTGCCTCCATCCCTACGACCCGAAATCCTGCACACGCGAGCCGTTGCAAAAGCACACCACCGGCTGAGCCAACTCCCACGATACAGAAATCTACCTCTTCATGGGGAGGAAAACGATGCATAGGAAAATCTATTTTCTGCACAGGTCCCAGCATATGTTCGTCAGTTTTCGGACCTTGAAAAGCTCCCAAAATTGGATTTTTCATACTAACTCTCTATTCTCTCGTGTCTCTTTCGGACTTTTTAATGTGATCCCTCTTGGCCTGGCGTCTGCTGTTTATGCCCACCTGAGCCACCCACAGGCTTGTAGGCATCGGAAAGCGCATCAGCAGGAGCTTTCCACTCATAGCGTTGCTCTTCAACCTCCCACGGTTCGGGCTTGCCCCCTTCCAATCGCATATAGCCACGAGGATAGGAAGGGCCGCCAAAGCCAACCTCGTCCCATGCATAGGGATGGGCATAGTACGCTTCAACCGCATCTTGCATCAGCAACAGCCAGTACCTCTGGACGGACATCTTTTGCCATATTTCTTGGGCAGCAGGTGGATTGCAATCGTGAAGAGTTTGAAGCACTTCATCCTGTTCCCTCTGATCCAGCTGTGTAAAAGGCTTCTTGTACATGTGTTGAGCAATGGCACTGATGGCTTGCAATCCAAGACGATGAGCCTCTGAGTCAGTGGGCATATCCTCAAAGCGATAGCCATCAATGCGTCCACTAAAGAGCCGCTCATCAATGTAGTTCACCAATGGAATCTTGTGCGCCGCATCGCGGTCATCTTGCGGGAGCAAACGGTCACATATGGCCTGCATCAACGGTGTCTCATCAGGCGTAAAAAAGCGGATAGCTGGCACCTGCTCAACACGAGCGAGTACAACCTTACGCGTGGCCTCATCCCAAAATGCTCGCTGACTCAACGTCTCGAAACCTGGATAGTAGCCTGGCTGTGTACACGGTGCAAGCGGTTGACCTGTTGAAGCATCGACGGGTAAGCGGCTGGTATCTCCCTGTATAGCTGTACCATTATGTCTACTTTTTTTAGTACCTTTGTTGTTTCTTACTGTCATCAGTTTGCCCTCCTTAACAGGCTTGCGAGTACGCCCAGGAAGCCAGAGGCGGCAAAAAGCAAAGGTGCGAAAATGGGAGGACCATAGACCAGATTATAGAACGGCTTCTTGAGTCCTCCTGGACGACGCGCCACACCACGAAGATGGTACAGGAAACCGATGCCACCGTCCAAGAGGGCCAATACCGAAACGATTGGCAAAAGAGTACGAGCGATGGTACGACTCCATACAGACCCAATACCGGCAATCATCAACGCAGGAGTCAGAAGAATAGGTGTCCACTGTACGCGATAGCTGAAGTTGTTTTTATAGTGTGAATAGAGGGCTTCGACACCGCTAAAGAATGCTGAAACGGCAGTGGCAACGCCTAACACACGTTGAAAACGTCCCTCGCGCACATCTTGCTCAATGACCAAGCCTTCCCTAGTAATTTGGCGTGGCAGCCACCCTAGCCATGCCGAACGTGGACGTGGCATTCCTGGCAATGTCGTGTGTTGAGGATCATCCTCGCGTCGCAAGAGCGACGCTATGAAGCCAAGAAAACCACTAATTGCAAACAAGAGAGGCGCGAATACGGGCGGTCCCATAATGACGTTAAAAACGGGAATACGCCATCCCCCTGGTTTACGCGCAATGCCGCGTACATGGAAGTAGAAGCCAATAACGCCATCAAGCATCGCTATGAGTGAGACGATAGGGAGCACCGTCCGCGCTGCCCGTCGGCTGAATACGCCCCATATACCAGCAACAGCCAGAATGGGACTAATAAGCACAGGCGTATACATAACCTGTTGTCCATAACTGCCCCGATAATGTTCATACGTCACCTCTAGTCCAGCAAGCAAGCTAGAGGCAGCTGCGATCAACGAAAGGCTACGCTGGAAGCGCCCTTCACGGATATGCTGGTCTAGTACAACACCTTCATGCGTGATTTTACGCGGCAAAAGGGCCAGGAGACCTGAACGTCGTTGCTTCCCGTTGGAAAGATTCTCTAGCGAATGCTCGCCTACTTTTTTTATGGTATCTAATGGTTTTGCGAGAGCCATAAACCTATTTTTCCTCTCTTTTTTCATAGAGTTTTTGTATCAATTTCCATAGAAGTGTGCTAGCGGCTGTCACTGCACTCACAACGCCTACAAGCATCGTGATGCGTAAGGCGTTCACTTGCGTCTGCACCTTTTGTAGTAATTGAGCACACTGAACCTCTGGTCGAACCTCTATTCCATCGAGTTTTCCCCTATGTAGAGCCATCTGGAGGACTTGTGCCAGATGTAGTGCTTTACGATTGGTGGTTTGCTCGATCTGTTCGCGACAACCGAAGCCATCAGCGATAATGAAGGTATCCTCATCTGCTTTACGTACAGCAGGGAGCAAGACCCGTTCACCAACCTTGATGGAGATATCATAATGCTCTTTCTCGAAACCAAAGGCCCCGGCCATGCCACAGCAACCTGAGTCAAGCACATCAAAGTCAAGGCCAAGCTTTGAGAGCACCGACTCCTCATCATGCATTTTCATAATGGCTTTGTGATGGCAATGTCCATGCACGACGGCTTTGCCTTGCAGTTTTGGCGGCTGATACCCCTTCACCTTCTGCTCAAGAAACTCGCTCAATAGAAACGTTTGTTGGCTGAGTCGCTTCGCATTTTCGTTGCGCGGAAAGAGATTCCTCAACTCATCGCGGAAGACTGCTGCACAGCTTGGTTCCAGTCCAACGACTGGAATACCTGCTTCAATGTGTGGCGCAAGCGTGTCAAGAACTTGCTGTAACAACTGTTCTGCCTGATCGAGGAAACCATAATCGTAGAGCGGTCGCCCACAGCACAGCGATTGGTGTGGCACGACGACCTGATAGCCAGCCGCTTCAAGCACTTCAGTGGCAGCGATGGCAGTCTCTGGCTTGAGGTAGTTATTGAAGGTATCGGGCCACAATATCACCTGTGGCATGCCTTCATTTTTCGTTCCTCGCTGCTGAAACCACCGCTTGAATGTCTGAGAGGCAAAGGTGGGAACCTGACGCCCTTGTGCAATGCCCCCTGCCATCTTAAACACATTACTCCATGGAGGTGTGTGAGTGAAGAAATTCACGACCCCCGGCATACGTGACGCAAGCCTTGCCCACCAGTAGATGAGTCCCATCGCATACCCTGTTGTGGGTCGGAGTTTGCCTTCATAGTAATGCGAAAGAAACTCAGCTTTGTAGGTTGCCATATCGACATTGACGGGGCAATCTCCCTTACATCCTTTACACGCAAGGCAGAGATCAAGTGACTCCTTTATCTGCTCGTTCTGCCATGTTTTGGTTACAGGATCGCCTTGCAGCATTTCAAAGAGTAGGTGGGCGCGTCCGCGTGTCGTATCCTTTTCTTCGCGTGTCACCATAAAACTGGGACACATGGTGCCACCCTCTGTACGACGACACTTGCCTACGCCAACACACCGTAGCGTGGCACTTGCAAAACTGCCTTCATCATCAGGAAACTGAAAATGTGTTTTGACTGGAAGCGGGTTGTAGTTTGTACCTTGACGCAGGTTTTCATCGACGCGATATGCGTTCACCATCTTGCCAGGATTCATTTTCCAATCGGGATCCCAGATGGACTTAAATTCACGGAACGCTTCAATGAGTTCGTTGCCAAACATCTTTGTCGTAAATTCAGCGCGAGCTTGACCATCTCCGTGCTCTCCCGAAAGAGAGCCACCATAATGCACGACGAGATCTGCCGCATCACTGATGAAAGAGCGGAATTTCTCGATTCCTGCCTTTGTGTCAAGCTCGAAATCAATACGAGTATGGAGGCATCCTTGACCGAAATGACCATAAAAACTGGCACCGTACTCGTATTTGTTCAGCAACTTACGCAGGTCGCGCAAATAATCCCCTAATGTGTTTGGCGGGACCGCCGAATCTTCCCAACCCGCCCAGCGAGCTTTTTCGCCTGGTACAAGAGCGGTCACACCGAGAGCCGCCTCACGAACTGCCCAAATCTTCTCTTGCTGAGCAGGATCATCGTAGACTTTTATGCTTGGTACATGCTCCTTTTTGCTCTTGAGTGCATCCACCAAATCTTGTGCTTGCGTATTGGCCTCTTCCTTGTTCTTTCCTCCGAACTCAACGATGAGCCAGCCTCTTCCATCTGGAAATAATGCGATCTCGTTGGCATACATTCCCTTCTTACGCAAATCGCTGATAAGTCCATCGTCGAAGCCTTCTAACCCTATCGGCGTATGCTTGAGAAGCTCTGGAATCTGATCACATCCACTATAGATATCTGGATAGCCAAGTACAACAAGGATACGCGCGGGTGGGCTATCGACAAGGCGCGTCGTTGCCTCAAGGACTACCGCGCAAGTGGATTCACTTCCGACAAGTGCGCCAGCCACGTTGAATCCGTTTTCGGGAAGGAGTTCATCAAGGTTGAAACCAGAGACACGACGTGGAATCTTAGGATAGCACTTCCGAATAAGATCGGCATATCTATCACGCAATGCTTTGAGCTTGCCGTAGATTTCGCCACGCCGACCACCCTCTCGAATGATACGCTCAAGGTCTTCATCACTCGTTTTGCCAACGCACATCCGTGTACCATTATAGGTTAGGATGTCTAGTTCATCAATGTTATCGGAAGTCTTGCCTGCCATTAACGCATGTGTTCCACAGGAATTGTTGCCAATCATTCCACCAAGCGTACAATGGTTGTGCGTGGCCGGGTCAGGACCAAATGTAAGCTGATGCTTTTCTGCGGCATCACGTAAATGATCGAGGATGACACCGGGTTGCACACGTGCTTGCCGTTTCTTCGCATCTAGTTCGACAATAGTGTTCATGTACTTAGACATATCTATTACAATTGCTACATTACAACATTGCCCAGCAAGACTTGTACCCCCACCACGTACAAGCAGAGGAACACCATATTTACGACAAAGTGCAACCGTTTCAACAACATCATTTACATTCTTAGGAATGACAACCCCTATTGGCACCTGTCGATAGTTAGAGGCGTCAGTGGTATAGAGTGCTCTACTGCCTTCGTCAAAACGGATCTCACCACTCGTTTTTGTCTGTAACTCCTGTTCTAATGCCTCTACATCGACCGCTATAGTGGTCATAGGTACACTATGCACATTGCTATTCTTTATGTACGTGCTCGCGTTCTCGTTGAGCATTGCTATGCGTTTCACTGTATCCATCCTCTTTTGTAGGGGTCTGACTATCACACCCTCGCGTATCCTTACACAGCGTACTGTGCGGCATCCGAGCGTTTGAACTCAAGTCCCATGCCTGGACGTGATAAATCGGGACGTAATGTACCGTCAACTGGTGTCACAACACCATCGAAAAACATATGCTCAATCCGTACATGGTCATGGAAGTATTCCATATGACGAAAGTTAGGAACGGCACAGCAGGGATGGACATGGAGAGCAGGGCCACAATGCGATGAAAGCTGCAGTGAACGCGACTCACAAAGGGCCGCAACACCCATAAAGCCTGTGATACCTGCACAACGCGTTGCATCTGCCTGGAGCACGTCTACTGCATTGGCCTCTAACATATGACGGAAGTACCACAAATCGTAGCCGTATTCGCCTGCCGCAATGTCCATTCCTGCAGGAGCACGGTCACGGATTAAGTGCAACCCTTCCAGGTCATCTGAAGAGACTGGTTCCTCGAACCATGTGACGCCATGCTCTGTCGCAAAGATATCGGCCATCGCCAGTGCATCTTTGCAGCTATAGGCACCATTGGCATCGACAAAGAGTTCTGTATCTGGTCCAATCGCCTCACGTGCTTCTGCGACGCGCTGAGGATCCCGCTCTGGCTGCCGACCGATTTTCATTTTGACGCGAGGAATGCCATCAGCTACCCAGCCGCCTAGCTGTTTCTGTAATTGCTCACGTGAGTAGGAGGTGAACCCACCACTGCCATAAATTGGCGCGGCTTCTCGCGTTGCACCAAGTAATGTCACCAATGGCAGATCAAGCAGACGCGCCTTCAAATCCCACAGTGCCGTATCAACTGCCGCAATCGCCATTGATGCAATACCGGGTCGTCCGAGATTGCGGATAGACTCGACCATTGCAGACCAGCAACCAGGGACATTCATGGCATCATGTCCCTGTACTACACTGCAAAGCATTGTTTTGACCAGTGTTGCAGTGGACAGGTCGGCATACGTGTAGCCAAGACCACGTTTTCCGCCAGCACTCACCTCCACAAGCACCATCGTTGTTTTGTCCCAGACATAGGTGCCATCCGACTCCGGGGAGTCGGTTGGCACCGTGTAGGCTGAGACCTCAAGCCGCTCTATGGCAACGCCGTTGTCGCCAAATTTCGTGCTCGCCATACCTACACCTACTTTTCTCTCTCAGCCTTTATGCGG
>JBBQXY010000143.1:0-15194 GCA_038209195.1 Ktedonobacterales bacterium
CCGCACCCTGCCTGGGGGGCAGGTAATACAGGTAATAGAGGGCTGCGCCCTAGTCTTCCCTCCCTCCCTCCTCTGCCGCCGAAGGCGGCCAGTCAAATGAAGTGAAACAGGGTACGAGCCACCAAATAAATTATACGATTACGATAATTTCATTGCAGAAAGCGATGGAACATATCTGCCTTTATCGAAATTTCGTAATTTCCAAAGCCTTGACAAAGCTGGTTCCCAGCACTATACTTAATACTGTTCAGATAACAAAATTTGGCAAAGCTGCCCAGGTCTATCATTCGAAAGTTTGATAAAGACCTGGGTTTTTTGTTATGCTGCATCCTTTGTAATAGGTACAATCTTCCTTTAGGTTGTGCTGAACCTTGTATTTTCGTCTCCTATCGGAAATCCAAGAACGGAGAAACATGAACGATCAGTTACCGAACGACCTTTTTTTGACCATCCCTTACGATGAGCTTGAAGAGCTAAATGTTGCCGCAAGGGATAAGCGCGACACGGTTTCACTGGAAGACCAAGAGAGCGAATACCGCTCTTACCTGGAGAGGGAAAGGCGCATCAGAACGGTGACGCTCTGCTTCTCCGATCTGGAAGGCCGCTTCCACATGTTGGATTACGACAAAAAGTTTCTGCTCGATTCTGCCGATAATCTGACATTTGATGGCTCATCCATTCGAGGTTTTACGGCTCAGCATGAATCTGACTTGCGTATCAAGCCCGACTGGAGCAGTTTCTACTGGGTACCAGCCGATCTTTTCGGACCTGGCAAAGTCATTATGTTCGCCAACATTTTGACGCGCGACAGCGCTCAGTATGCCTCTGATTTCCGTGGTTTATTGCAGAATCTTACGCAAGATCTCAAGGAGAAAGAGGGCATAAGCGCATTAGTAGCGGCAGAGGTTGAGGGATTTATAGTAGATGGGCGCAATGCAGAACAACATTTTGACGAGAGAGAGGGTTTTCATCTCATCTCTACAGGCGGCTATTTCCATGCGTTGCCGATTGACCGTCTACGCCAATTTATCGATGCTTGTGCCAGTGTCCTGCAAGCGATGGGTTTTAAAAACGAGAAAGGTCATCCCGAAGTGGCTCCGGCGCAGTTCGAAATGAACTTTTCCTATGCCGAAGCTCTACGCATGGCAGACATGATCCAGGTTTATAAATTGCTCTGCCGCCAGCTTGCTGACAATATGGGGATGACAGCGTGCTTCCTACCCAAGCCAGTCATGGGTATTAATGGCAGTGGTATGCACATCAACATGTCGGTAGCGAAACATGGAAAGAATATTTTCCATGATAATACGGGAAAAGGGAAGTTGTCGACCTTTGCACATGATTTCATTTCCCGTACGCTAAATCATGCGCAAGAAATCTGCCTGGTCTTGAACGCGAGTGTGAATGCATATCGTCGCCTGGACCCACATTTTGAAGCACCGAATCAGATCAAAGTCTCGGCTATCGACCGTGGCTCAATGGTGCGTATTCCGGTGGGCAATGCAAAGACCGCGCGTATAGAGGTCCGTTCTGTTGGACCGGATGCCAATCCCTACCTGCTCCTCTACATCCTTTTCAAAACGGGAATGCATGGTGAACTCTCGTCGGCACCGACTACAGAGGACGGACCCGCGGCCCTGTTGCCAGGTACCATTGAAGAGGCCATCGCGCTTTTTGAGTCTGGCGATTTCGTGAAGCAGATTCTGGGTGCGGAGAATATCCAGAAATATCTGGCTTGCAAAAAACAGGTAGCCAGTCGTAGCCCCAGTGATCTGGGCACACAGGTTAAGACCTCTGAAGTAATCTACCATCATGAGGTTACCAACCAGCAATTGTGGAACAAATTCTAAGCTGCCTTGAGTGCGCACGCACGTAAATCAATCAGCGGAAACGTCAACCAATGGAGACTATACCCTCAAAGTTGAGGGGCCTCTCTGCCAATTCAATGCTCTACCTTCGGAACTCCTCTCTAGTACAACTTCCAGCTTACACTATCGCATCACAACCGCTCTCACTGCACAACCAATCAGTTGCAGCACAAGAGAATGCATAGTGCCCTATCCCAACACTCCCGAATCATACCTCGGACGAATCTCCTTCCCTTCGGAGAAACGAGCATTGGCAAAGTGTTCCATGTCAACCGGCTTCTGGCCTGTGAGCATGAATTGGGCCATCCATTGCCCTATAACAGGAGAGAGTTTGAATCCATGACCACTAAAGCCAACAGCACAGTACAGGCCCTCACAAGCAGCCAATTGATCGAGGATGGGATGATAATCGGGCGTATCGTCGTAGATTCCGGCCCAACCGCCACGCGGCACTGCGCGAGCCAGCGCAGGTATACTCGCACCAGACATGGTGCGAAAATGGCGTATCTCCTCTTCCGACAATCCTTGCGCATAATGATCAGGATCGCTTGCCGTCAACACATCTTCAGTTGAGCCCACCAGTGTCACACCACCCAGGTCTGGTCGCAAATAGATCTGGCGCGTTAAGTCAAGTCCTACAGCGTGATTCCCGTTGCGCCCACCAAAGTCGTTGGGACGGCGCAGAGCCAGCATGGGATGTCGCGTTGGCGTAACGGGCAAGGCAATACCAATGCCTTGTGCCAGCCGTCCGCTCCATACGTTGGCTGCCAGCACAACTTTCGCTGCACGAATATCTCCCTCAACGGTTCTCACCCCTGTAACACGACCTTTTTGTTGTAAAATATGGGTCACAGTAACACCCTCACGAATCGTCGCGCCCAGTTCTCGCGCCCGCTCAGCAAAGCAAGTGGTAGTTGCCATTGGGTCAGCTACCCCTGCATCAGCCTCGTAGCAGGCCAATGCTATGCCCTCGCTACTATAGCCAGGCGCGACATCGCTCAATTCGTCGCCCCGCATGAGCTTGGTGTTGACGCCCTGCTCCTGTTGCATCTTCACGTTGGCGCGCAAAGCATCTGCCCCTGCATCATCCGTCAAGACCACCATCCCCGTCGTGATAAAGCCACAATCTTCCCCCACGAGATCATTGAAATGCTGGAAAACAGTCAGACTCTCCTTCGCCATACGAATCGTAAAATCATTGGAGTAGTGTTGCCTGACAATAGCACCGGAGCGACCCGTCGTGCCAGTGCAAATAGCCTGCCGCTCCAGCAACACAACGCGACTGCTCCCCTCTTTCGCCAGGTGATAGGCAATGCTTGCACCCATCACACCGCCACCAATGATCAGGATATCCGCTGTTTCAGCCATGTGAAGACGCTCCTCCCTCTGCTAGATTTTTTGTCACCTTATCATCTGAGGAAAAATTTTGCAAGGTATCATTTGCCCTCAATCATGGTAACGTGGTCATCAACATTCTAAACAAGGCAGACCATACCGTAGGGCATACGGCAATGGAGGTTAGAGTGTTCCGGTTTCTGTTGGAGAATAAAAACCAGAGCGTTTTACTCTTGTACTTTTGTCTCTGTCGTGAGTTTTTCTAGCATTGACAAGGCAAAGTCTGTTATACTAGTGCAGAGATGATCTTTGCTTTGAGATTGGAGCTTCACATTGTCTACATATGACGAGCGGTTGACTGCATTAGAAAAAGATGCTGCAACCATGAAACGCGATATCATTTACAAGCTTGATGATACGAACAGTGCCGTGACAATCATCAAAGGTATCGTTGGAAGTGTAAGCAACGATATCAGAATTGTAAACATACGCCTTGATGGTATTGATACACGGATGGCGCGATTAGAGGCGCAAGGGAACGAGCAAGGCCAGGATATCAAAGCTATTAAACATCGTCTCGATGATTTTGACCAACGGTTTACCTCTCTAGAGGGAAAGATCGACGGTTTGGAGAATAGGTTCGACCGCTTAGAAAAACTTCTTACTGACCGTCTGCCCCCTCCACAATAAGATAACAATGGCGGTCAGATGGTTATTCGACTGATCCGTAAGTGGCCGTATCAGTTTGCCGTTGCGGTTCTCATTAGTGCCACACAGCCAGATGCGACAAACATCCTGGTTGCCCCAAGAGAAACTTCACTCCCGATTTTGATGATTCATGTTCATAAACCGCAGCGTACACCCTTGTACCACCAACACTCCCAACAACGCGCAACCAAAGGCAGCAACAATCCCTACCTGTACTATTACAATGGCAATGATGAGAAAGAAGGTGGAGAAGGCAAACGATCCGACAATGACGCCGCGCAGCAATTGGCGCGTGGGTGACGCCCCCTGGAAACGCTGTGTGAAGATCGCAAAAATAGTCCCATAGAGCGGTAAAGGCGCCAACAACCCACTCAGGCGTGAACCGAGCACACTGGCAACTCCTGTTAGTACCAGCACAAAAGCAGTAGTGATAAGCATACGGGCATAAATATCCCATGCTGGCGGTCTTGTCTCAATAACCTTTCCTTGATTTCGTGGTAATAGAAAGAGGGCAATCACCAAGCAGCACACGACAAGCACAACGACTACCGGCAAAGGCAAAGCAACATATTCGAAAACGCCTGTGCTTACGAAGAACATAGCCCAACTGCCCAGCCAGCACACGAACCAGCCCAGGCGCAAAGAGAGCCAGCTATACGTGACGCAAAACACTGCCACCGCTATCACCCCAATAAGGGTACCCTGTGCCGCACGAGCAGCGAACTCCGTACCTTGCTCCAGCGCGAGAAAGAGGGCAATTAGGAGCAGAGGTCAGAGGAAGCCCCACGAGCCAGCCACTTAAGGCTGGCCCTAACTTCCGTCCCAAAAGCGTTATGCCCCCCACCAGCAGTGGAGTCAAGATCAATTTGAGTAGCAGCATAGCGGAACGCACCTTTCCGGAATAATTTTTAGGCCATACCTGTTATTGTATGATGAATGTGCTAACAAAAGCATAGCTGCAAAGCAAACTACCACTAATCTTCCTTGACAAACAAAAAACGGACATGGTACTCTTTTGTTAGTAACGAAAAGAATTAAATTGATAGACTTAATCAACAATATTGAGAGGTACGCAAAATGGGTGAAGCTTCCCGTCAAATTATGAAGCAGGCACGCCAGCAAGTGCCCGAGTGGTCGGTGTCCCAGGTGCATGATGTCATAGAGCAGCCTGAACTTGGGCCAGAGCGCACGGAAGTCGTCGTTGTAGATGTGCGCGAGAAACTCGAATGGAACGAGGGGCATATCCCTGGAGCTATTCACGTTCCCCGTGGTTTCCTGGAATTACAAATTGAAGAGGCTGTACCTGATAAAGACAAGACAGTCTTACTCTATTGTGCTGGTGGAGTACGCTCGCTCATGGCGGGCCGAACACTGCAACAAATGGGCTATCAGAATGCCATATCCATGGCTGGTGGCTTTGGTCAGTGGAAAGCTAGTGGCTATCCCTTCGTACAGCCGCGCACCATGACCGATGCCCAGGCGCGCCGTTATAGCCGCCACCTCCTTATTCCAGAAGTGGGCGAGCAAGGTCAGTTCAAACTCCTCGATGCCCGTGTCCTTTTGATCGGTGCTGGTGGACTTGGTTCCCCTGCCGGTTATTACCTGGCGGCAGCAGGAGTAGGCACCATCGGTATTATTGATGCCGACGTGGTAGACGATAGCAATCTCCAACGCCAAATTTTGCATAATACGAGCCGCATCGGACAATTTAAAGCAGAGTCAGCGAAAGAAACCATCGAGGCCCTCAACCCGGATGTGAAAGTTATCACCCACATCGAGCGCTTAGACGAAACCAATGTGGCGCGTATCATCGCCGATTATGATGTGATCGTCGATGGCACCGATAACTTCCCCACGCGCTATCTGCTGAACGATGCCGCGCTGATCGCGAAGAAACCAGTCGTGCATGGCAGTGTCTTCCGCTTTGAAGGGCAACTCACCGTCTTCAAACCATACGAGGGGCCGTGCTATCGCTGTCTCTATCCAGAGCCACCTCCCGCCGCGTTGGCACCAAGTTGTGCCGAGGCTGGTGTTTTGGGCGTCCTTCCTGGTGTAATCGGCCTGTTGCAAGCCACGGAAACCATCAAGTTATTGCTTGGTATCGGCGAGCCGCTGGTTGGTCGCATGATGACCTTTGATGGATTGGCTGGCGAGTTCAGTGAGTTGCGCTTGTACCGCGACCCACATTGCCCGGCCTGTGGCGAAAACGCGCATCCTGAGAACCTGCCCACCTACGCAGAATTCTGCGCAATGCCCGCATAATAACGCTAGTGGCGCAATTCAGCGCGCCACTACACCACTTTATAAGGAGTCATAACAATGGCAACCGTTCGTCTCGCACCAGTTTTGCGCCCCGCAGTCGGCGGCGCGAAGCAGGTCAATGCCCAGGGCAGCAATCTTACCGAAGTTCTGTCCGATCTATACTCACATTTTCCCGCTTTGAAGGAGCAGATTCAGCCCGAAGAGAGCTTGAGTCGCTTTATCAATGTCTATATCAATGACCAGGATGTCCGTTTCTTGCAAGGGCTTGAGACCAATGTCGGCCCAACCGATACGGTGATTTTGTTACCCGCCATGGCAGGTGGTTGCTAATTACTAACCAGGGAGCTTA
Organism: Ktedonobacterales bacterium; assembly: GCA_038209195.1. Lineage (GTDB taxonomy): Bacteria > Chloroflexota > Ktedonobacteria > Ktedonobacterales > Ktedonobacteraceae > JBBQXY01. The sequence continues at coordinate 6,523 of JBBQXY010000143.1, forward strand.
GTTATGCGCTATAGCAGCATTTTAGATACTATTGGCAATACGCCGCTGGTGGAACTCAAGAGTTTCAGTCCACGTCCAGGTGTGCAGATTTTCGCGAAGTTAGAGGGGGCCAACCCCTCTGGCAGCATCAAAGATCGCATCGCTAAAAAGATGATCGAAGATGCGGAGACAAGCGGAAAAATTAAGCCTGATACTATTCTTCTGGAGCCAACCAGTGGCAATACAGGTATCGCTTTGGCCATGATAGCTCGTGTCAAAGGGTATAGCTTTACAGCGGTCATGCCCGACAATGTGACGCGAGAACGTCGCCAGATGCTCGAACTCTATGGCGCGAAGATCATTTACTCCCCTGGCAGCAAGGGGAGCAATGGGGCCGTGCGGCTGGCTAAAGAATTGGCCCAGAGCGACGATCGCTATCTCATGCTCTACCAGTACGGCAATGCTGCAAACCCACGCGCGCACTACGATGGCACGGCCCTTGAGATCATCCAGGACCTCCCCGATGTGGATGTGTTCGTCGCTGGTCTCGGCACCGGCGGTACCATTACAGGGAACGCTCGCCGTCTGAAAGAATACAATCCTGCCATCAAAATAGTAGCCGCCGAGCCACTTCAGGGCGATGGAGTACAAGGACTCCGCAGCCTTGACGACGGTTTTGTCCCGCCCGTTTTGGATCAGTCCTTGATTGACGCCAAGATACTGGTGATGAGCGTCGATTCTATCCGTCGCACGCGCCAACTCAAAGATCAAGAAGGGATCTTTGCTGGCCCCTCCTGTGGAGCCGCCCTTCATGCAGCTTTACGAGTCGCCTCAAGTATGGAAAGCGGAAAAATCGTCGTCATCCTCGCTGATGGCGGCTGGAAATATCTGAGCGAAGACCTGTGGACACGCGAACTTGATGAACTTGAAGACGATTTAGAGGCAAAAATCTTATGGTAGCCAATGAACACTTTATCGTACATATCCCTGTAGCGATGTTCAAAGATATGACGGCCCATGTTGTGGCGGGCTATCCCAACGAAACATGTGGTTTACTGGCCAGCAAGGATGGTCGAGTAGTCAAAAACTACCCGACCGCCAATGCCGCCGAACATCCCGACGACTTCTCCGAGATCGACTCCCAAGATTTATTGAAAATCGCCTTCGATATCGACGAGTACGACGGCGAAATGTATTCGTACTATCACTCCCACCCGCAATCCGAAGCCTATCCCTCGCCCCGCGATATCGCCTGGGCCAAGCGCAACAAGCTCTACTACATCATTTTCTCGCACCAATTCTACCCCGAACCACCCTATGCCAGAGTATTCTCTATCCTCGAAGACGATACAGTACTTGAAGGCAAGATAGCACTGGTCTAGCAAAGCCTGTCTTTTATCTCCTAACCAATACACGTTGCCAACGTAAACGAGACTGTCACCGTCTGTGCATTCCCCACCGACGGTGTAATCGTCACCGTCGCGGTATACGTCTGCCCAGTGGTTAGTTTTGTCCCATCTGCCGAAAAGGTCAAAGTAGTATTACCCGAACCATTGCCGGACGGCGTAACCGTTAACCAGCCAGAGCCAGAGGTGTAGACAGGTGAGCCAACATTCCAATTCAACGTGCCACCGCCTGAGTTCGTGATGCTAATGGTGCCAGAGTCGGTGTAGACACAACTTGCTGGCGTAAAGGTCAAGCTCGTTGCGCTCAATTGCATTGCAGGCTGTGCCGTGATGGTGAGCGAGACAAGGGTCGTCGCTGGACTATTGGTCACAGACTTTCCGGTGATCGGGTCAATCGCGCTCACGGTGACTGTCGCAGAGTAGCTACCAGCTAGTTGGTTAGTAGGATTAACGTTGACAGTCACTTTCGTACTGGCTCCCGCGACCAACGTTGTATTTGTCCCCAACGTTATCGTCACAAATGACGGCGCTTGAGCATCGAGCGTGGCATTCCATTGCATCGGTGCGCCCCCTGTATTCGTGACAGTAATCGCGTAAGTCGACACGCTATCCCCATTAGACACGTTGATCGGCAGCTTGCCAGGACTGACCGCTAGCACAGGTGGAACCTCCGCTACGGTCAAGGCAACGCCGACGCTCTGCGGGCTACCACCGATCGCCCCACCATTGCTCACCGCCGCCAACGAGATCGAACCACTATATGAGCCTGGAGCCAATGCGGACGACGTTACATTGACGGTGAAAGTTGTACTTCCACTGCTAATGGTTGCCGTCGCTGGTGTTACCGCTAACCAACCCGTCCCCGCTGTCATTGCCACCGTTGGCGTGATCGTGACGCCACCCCCACAATCACCTGTCACACCCACCGTAAAGCTTTGGGCCGTGGGATTCGACCCCATTGTCGCATTGAACGTTTCGTTACTTGATGACAGTGCCTGCAAAACGCATGGTTGCGGCGGAACATTCACCACCACAGTGATCGCCACCTGCGCCTTACCGCCATTCGAGTTGATCATCAAGGTGCCAGTTTGCGTACCTGCCGCCAGATTGGTCGTATCCACCGTCACGTTGAGCGTGTCAGGCTGGGTGCCTGGTTGGATGGTCTGTCCGAGCGTATTAAATTTGATCCAATTCGCACCACTACTATTGACCGTCCAATGAAGTGCTGCTGTGCCAGTATTGCCGATTGTTACTGAGTGCGTGAGTTGTGTGCCACTATCCAGCGTGCCAAAATCGAGCGTGGTTGGCATTACAGAGAGTTTCGCGCTTGGTTTCACGCTCTGCGGTATCACCACCAGTTGCACGTTGACCAGCGCATTGCCACCATTAGAGTCGATTTGCAACGTGGCCTTGTAGGTACCAACTTTGAGCTTGCTTGCATCGCCAGTGACATAGATTAATTGCGCAGCACCGTTTCCTTGCATGGTGCCAGAAGCTGATTGCAAGCTAAGCCATGGGGTGTTGCCTACACTGGCCTGCCAGTTAAGCGATTGTTGACCGCTATTGTTCACCACCACTGAGAGGATAGCCTTCGTGCCAACCTCCAACGAACCAAAGTCCAGCGTTGCAGGCTTGATTACCAGCTTTGCTGCCGTCGCATCAACTATGAAGGTCAGCGTGGTACTGCGCGCACTGACGTCCTCGGCTGCCCGAATGGTATGTTGTCCCAGACTCCAGTTGGCGTTCACAGGAATGGCGATAGCAAAAGAACCAGTGGCACTCGCCCGCAGCGGCGTAGTGGAAGAAACTATCCCAGCTTGCAGCGCGAGGGCTACATCGTGTGCGCCCCCAACCTGCCTTTGGGCCGTATTGGCACCGTTGCCAACGGCAAAAAGCGGTATACTATTGTCTAGTGTCAATGTAATGCCACTGCCCGGCACAAAGTGATTCCCCGACAGGTGTAGCACACCACCAGCAGTGACGACACTGCTGCCTTCAAGACTGATAGAGGGTGGTAAGCCAAAGAACAGCCCACCGAGTGTACTGATAATAATCACTATTGCCGCCGCTACAATCAACATGATCAATCCACAGCCGCTATTTCCTGGTTTACCTGTACCCGGTTTGCCTTTGCTACCACTGACTTTACCAACGGGTTTAACATGTGTCGTCGAACCCAGCAAAGGCTTGGTGAACGGCAGTGACCATGCTCCCGGATCTGCTACTACAGGAGAAGGACCGAAAGGAGAGGATGCCACCGAACCTGCATTTTGCAGTCCTTGCCCAGTGGTAGGTGCGCCCGGCAGCACTGGATTTCCCTGTACCATTGGTACGCTGCCAAATTGCGGGCTACCTTGCACAGTCGGCACATTAGAACCCCTTGCTAAGCCTTCTGGCAGAGGGAAACCAAGGAAATGATTACGGCGTTTCTCCTCCTCTTCACTCTCTTCGTCTGTGAAAGGTGAGAGATCGTGCGTAGGCGTATCTTTATCAGACCAGCTATACAAGATCGTAACGTCGCCTCGGATACCACCTGGTAATCCTGGATTTGACGGTCTGGTGATGACGGTTGGCCCGTCTTCTTCCTGCAATTCCAAAGTCTGATAATTCATTAAGCTTGTCGGAAGCTCACGCATTGTGCTCACCAACCGCCCACAACCTCCACAAAATTGTGCATTACGTGGCAATTCAGACCCACAGATTGTGCAACGTTCCATTGCTGGCCTCCAAAAAGAGAAAGTGCCTTTGGAGCGGCTTCCTTGCATCATTCAATGATAATGACGACTAATTAGTCAATCACGAAGGTTCTCCCGCATACAGCGTATATGATCTGCGACAACTTTACAGTCATTTTGCCCACAGTAAGACTGTGATCTATTACCTATCTTGCAGGATAGACGTTTTGGAGGCGTATTATTAGCATACAAACGCTGTTAGTTTGCACACCGATTTTTATGGGGTCGTGCTCCTACTTATCAGCACAATCTAGAGGCAATCTCAAGGTGAAGCAACTGCCTTCACCCACCGCACTTTCGACCGCTACCGACCCGCCCATGGCCTCTGTCCATTCCTTTACCAGGGCAAGACCCAGGCCAGTGCCACTGCCCATGTTTGTGCGGCTACTCGCGCTGCGATAGAAACGTTCCCAGATATGGGGTATATCTGTTGGCGCAATGCCCTCACCCGTATCTTTCACTTGCAGTATGACAGCATTTTCTTCCGCGCTCAATGCTACCACAACAATACCTCCCGGCGGTGTATGGCGCACACCGTTGTGCAGCAAGTTGCGCAAAGCCTGTTCCAGCCGATCTGGGTCGACCAGCGCATACGGTACAACTGGGGCGGCATCGACCACCACCTCGACCTTACTGGCACGCCACGCTAAGGGAGCCGATGTTTCTACGATGCTCCGCGCCAACGCCACAACATCGGTGGGGATACAGTGCAATATGAGCCTACCTACCTCTGTCCGCGCCAACGTAAAGAGGTCCTCCACCAGTGCTTGCAGACGAATCGCTTCATTCTCCATTACTTGCAGATCATGCTGCAACGTTGGCGACGGAGTCTCATCCCAGTGGGTCAGCGTTGTTTCCAGATAACTGCGCAATGTCGCCATGGGAGTACGCAATTCGTGTGAGACATTGGCAATCAGTTCACGCCGTGCTTGCAGGAGCGCGGCCACTCTATCGCGTTCGTCTTGTAGGTCGCGCATGGCCCGTTCCAGGTCAATCGCCATAGCATTGAAGTTCGATTGGAGCTGGGCCACTTCGTCTTCGCCCACGACGGATACGCGCACGGCATAATTCCCGCATCGCAAGATACTGGTTGCCAGTGCCAGTTCCTTAACGCGGCTCGTAGTACGGCGTATCACCAGGTAGGAGAAGAGTGCGGAGGGTGGCACCACCGCCGCCAGGGCAATTACAGTGACGGTGATCAAACCCAGCGTTGCGGGTATGAGCAGCAAGATATTGGGGGCATAACGGATGATGAGAGCCTCAATAATAAGAATGAGCAGACCTGCACCCAGCGCTACCAACATTACAATGGCATGCGTCAACGACCAGATGAGTTGTGTACGGCGCAGTTGATTCCAGAACAGCAGAATCCGTGCGGCGACACGCGTGACGACGAAGACAGCAAGATATACCAATGAGAGCAAGGGAACAAGCAATACCGTTTGTAAGTTGCCCTGCAACGGCAGATGAGTCCCTCCATCAGGAAACATGAAAAATGTATAAGCCAATTGTATGCCACCCTGAGCAAGGCACAGCACAATCGCTATCAACCCATCAATGAAACTTTGTCGTTGCAAGAATGCTTTTGGCACACGCAGACGTAAAACAAAAAATAGGACGCAAATCACACCCAGCAAGGCATTCAATGCTAGTTGCCAGTTGCCTAAAAACTGGAAGCGTTCCCAAATGAGTAAAACAAGCCCACCTCCAGCACCAAGGATTACAGCCTCGAGCAATGTACGCAATGGTGCAGTTTGGAAAAAGAGGCGTTGTGTGAGTTTGCGCTGGATGTTCTGGGGTTTTTGGGTCTTGTCAGTGGGCCGCATCGTTTGCATTGCCATCACCTTTCAGGCCGCAAGCGGTATCCAACGCCCCAGACCGTTTCCACCGCTTCACCCAGTAAGCCCAGCTTTTTACGCAGACGCAAGACAGTATTATCCACCGAGCGATCCCCACCGATATACGTTTCACCCCAAACAGTATCCAGCAGATAGGCACGACTAAAAGCCCGTCCCGGACTGCGCAACAACAAATGCAGCAATGTAAATTCGGTCGGGCTGAGATCTAGCGGCACATTGTCGAGCCTGGCTTGGTGGGCCTGTGGGTCGAGGTACAGCAATTGGTAACTGAGAGCTTCTTCGGCAGCACCGGTGGCATCGGCCTTGAGTATTTGTTGCACCAGTTCTGCCCGCCGCAAAAGTGCCCTCACCCGCGCCACCAACTCGCGCATACTAAACGGCTTGGTAAGGTAGTCATCGGCCCCCAGTTCAAGGCCAACCACGCGATCTGTCTCCTCGCCACGAGCCGTCAACATCAAAACGGGCGTCGCCGCCGACTGCCGCAACCGCCGCAGCACTTCCAATCCGTCCAGCTTAGGCAACATCCAATCCAAAATCACCAACGCCGGTTGTTCGGCAGCATGCACACGTAACGCGCTTATGCCATCTTCCGCCCACAAAACGCGATACCCGCTCACCTCAAGCTCGCGGCTAATCACCTGCGCCAGTTCATATGCATCCTCAACCAGTAGAATTGTCGTCATTCAATAAGCCTTGTTACCATTGTAGTGCTTTGTCAATCTTCATGCTAAGGGGGCAATCTAATATGTAGGGACGCCCCTTGTGGGCAATACATCTCAAATAAGCCTGGGAAGTGGCGTGTGTAGGGACAACACCCTGCCTGGGGGGCAGGTAATAAGGACGCGGCGGTCGATGGGGGGCCTTGTGCTTGTCCTCGTCCTGGGGGAAGTCCAGAACCCCGCCAGGACAGGCACAAGGCCCCCGATACCTGTCCCCCAGACAGGGTGTCCGCATCCCCTCGTCCCCCTGTCCCTACACACAGCGTAGCCGTTCCACCTTATTTGAAATGTATTGCCCCTTGTGGGCGTCCGGCCCACTTGCTCATATTTAGCTTTCAGTTTATCACACCCTACTATCACTGTGATAAACTGAAAGCTATTTCAAAATCACATTACGGTTCAGACATCGCTCCGCAAAATTGCCGACGAAAGGCATTTTGTAATACTTACCACGAGCCGCCTGAATCATGCCAACAACCCAGCCAAATAACGCGATGATATTTAGCAGAAAGAAGGCAAACAAAGCAATAACCATCATAAAACGAAAGTGTTCATGTCCAAACCTTCCCAGATTGACCAGCGCAATATCCAGCACGCTGATAGCACCAAAGAAGGTCAACGATTGCAAAGCATGGAAACGGACATAGCGATTCTGTCCCGCGAAGAGGAAGAACAGCAGTCCAGTAAACCACCCCCCAGCATAACTGAGAATAGCCGCGACACTCCCCAAATTGAGGGCTTGACCAGCGGAAAACGGTAGTTGCTGGCTATAAGAAACATAGTGGAAACTCTGTCCAGGCTGGTAAAAGCTGCTCTGTTCTTCGCCCTGTCGCTCTTCATTCATATAATGAAGCTGCTGAGGTGAACCCATACTACCACTATATTGTCCTTCGCTTTGCTGCTCTTGTTGTGAGTTGGATTCCCAGGCCATGATATCAATTCCTTTCGCTCGTGTGCATTTACAAACCACGCATTCCCTTTTTACCCTAAAATGACGGTAATATATTGCTGGGTTTCGACTGGTAAACAATTCATCTTATGCATTCATCCATCTGTCCTAACGCTCTATCTATAGAGAGTATAAAAGAGATTTGTCACATGCTGATCGTGCAAATGTCGCAAATGTGTCGCAGTCAGTTTTCATTTCCTGAGACCCCATGCCATAGTCGCCGCATCTCTTCGCTCGTCTCCAGCAGTGCTTGCAACGTCCCTTCAGCTTCAATCTTGCCATCTTTGAGAATGATAATATGATTGGCACGCTGGAAGACGAGCCGACGATGGGACACAACGAGATACGTACTTTCGCGACTGGCGAAGAGCCGCTCCCACAGCAATTGCTCCGTCTCGACATCCAGCGCACTGGATACATCATCGAAGACCAACAATTCGGCGTCGCGTACCAACATCCGTGCCACGGCTGTGCGCTGCACCTGCCCACCTGATAGCCTAATGCCGCGTGTGCCAACCAGCGTCTGTGCGCCGTGCTCTAATACTTTTACATCTTGCTCCATGACGGCGCTATGTATCGCCCCTTGCACATCTGTAGTCTCTTCAGGTAGCCCCAGCAAAATGTTCTCTTGTAGTGTAGTACTGACAAGATGTGGTACCTGCGGCGTAAAAGCACTGTAGGGTGGCACAAAAAAGGTCGTTGCATTAGCGATAACCTGCCCGTTCCAATATATTTCGCCCTCGTCTTTGGAGAGCAGGCCCAGCACAACTCGTAACAACGTAGTTTTTCCTGCTGCGACGCGACCAGTCACCACGGTAAGCGTTCCACGTTTCAGACATAAGTTAATGCCCTCGATGCCGTTTCCTGCATCAGGGTAGTGATAACTTAAACGTTTGGTGTGAATTAACAAGCCCGAAAGCCCTACCAGTTTAGCAAGGTAGCAAAAGCCAAAAGAGGCCTATCAAGTTGTTGATTGAACCAGAGACAAAAGTTATGTAAGGCGACTTTGGCCGCGAGGCGAGCTT
>JBBQXY010000144.1:0-15100 GCA_038209195.1 Ktedonobacterales bacterium
GTGTCGTCAGAAAGGTATCAAGATCTATCATGTTAGCTCCTTTTCTTCGAAAAGTTCTGGATATGCTAACTATAGGTTCCTTTTACCTTTCTTTTCAAACTCTTCCTCTCTTTTCTAATTCACACCAAACGTTTAAGGCTATCGGCGTCAGCATTTCAACTCTATCGGCTTGAATGTGCCTCATATGCAGGAGCGTTTAGTATGCTGCAAAATCCATATTGGACTCGATGCTCAGGCGTACAATGCCTTTACAGGCCGGTGGGACTACCTTGAAATGAATGCTAAAAGAACACTAAATCTGTGCATCTAATGGAAGCGTTTTCCTCTTGAAGCCGCTAAGCACTTATCCAGAAACCTGAATGCTCCCAATTTCAAAATGTAGTGATGCCCACAAGGGGCATCAGGAGGAGTGGGGCATCAAACAAGCCGATTGTGCTCTGAATACAAGCCGCTAAAAGAAAGAATGACGATCATTCCATCAACATGATATGATACAAGCAACGAACACAAACGCGTACTGTTATGCATTGCTCAATGTCATATTTTGGAAGGAGTTTCGTTCATGACAACCTCTAAGGCCCCCAATATGACCGACTACGAGGCCGAACGCCGCAACTTTTCGCTGGACGTCCCCACATATTTTAATTTCGCCACCGATGTAATTGGGAAATGGGCTAACGATCCCCATAAACTCGCTATGCTCTGGGTTGGACAAAACAATGAGGTAGAGCAGGTCACCTTTGCCCAATTCGCTGAGCGCTCCAATCGTGCGGCCAATGCTTTTGCCAGCGCGGGCATTGTCAAAGGCGAACGGGTGTTACTCATGCTGCCACGCATTCCTGAATGGTGGGAAGCCGCTCTAGGGTTGTTCAAGCTAGGAGCCATTCCTATCCCCTGCACCACACTGTTGACGCCTAAAGATTTACAGTTCCGCTCAGAAATTGCCGAGCCTATCGCAATTATCACTGATAGCGAGGGTGCAACAAAGTTTGACCAGGTACGCGAGCAGTGTCCCACGGTACGCATGGCAATCTTAGTTGAGCATACACACGCAGGTGTACAGCGTGAAGGCTGGCTCAATTATCAAGCCATAGTGCGAAACGCTTCGCCCGAATTTACCGGTGAGAAAACACGCAGCGATGATCCTTGCCTGATCTATTTCACTTCGGGTACAGTTGGCTATCCCAAAATGGTTTTGCACACTCATGCTAGCTATCCCATCGGGCACACTATTACCGCGAAATACTGGTTAGACCTGGGCGAGAACGACTTGCACCTAAACATCGGTGAGCTTGGATGGGCAAAAGCAGCCTGGTCCAATCTTTTCGGCCCCTGGACGATGGGCGCAGCCATGTTCATCCAGGATGGGCGTGGCAAGTTTGATGCTCTTGAGACGCTAGAAATGTTGCATGATTTCCCTATAACCACGTTTTGTGCTCCCCCCACGGTCTATCGTATGCTCGTCCTTGAAGAGCCAATGACGTATCTCAAGGCTAATCCCCCTAAGGCACTACGCCACTGTGTCGGCGCAGGCGAGCCGCTTAATCCAGAAGTCATCAAAATCTGGCAGGAAGCGACAGGCATGACCATCCGCGACGGCTATGGGCAGACAGAAACCGTCCTGCTCTGCGCCAACTTCCCCCCCATCAAAGTCAAACCCGGTTCCATGGGCAAGCCCTCGCCCGGTTTCGATGTCAGTGTTATTGATCACGATAATAGCGAACTGCCGCCCAATAAAGAGGGCGATATCGCCGTACGTGTCAAGCCAAACCGCCCAACGTGGATGTTCAAGGAATACTGGCGCAACCCGGAGGCCACGAATGCCTGTATGCGCGGCGACTGGTATATTACCGGAGACCGCGCCTACAAGGACGAGGATGGCTATTTCTGGTTCGTGGGCCGCGCCGACGACGTGATTATCAGCGCAGGCTACCGCATTGGACCCTTCGAGGTGGAGAGTGCCTTGAAAGAGCATCCCGCTATAGCAGAGTCTGCCGTGATCGCCAGCCCCGACGAGATGCGCGGCGAGGTCGTCAAAGCCTACATCATTCTCGCCCCCGGCTATCACGCTTCAGCCGAACTGGCCCATGAAATCCAGGAGCATGTCAAACGGGTCACGGCACCCTATAAATACCCGCGTGAGATCGAATTTGTAGAAACACTGCCCAAGACCATCTCCGGCAAAATCCGTCGCGTGGAGTTGAGAGAGATGGAACAGCAAAAGAAACTGAGGAAATAAGCTTGCAACTGACCGCTTTTTTCACACCTGCCGAGATCATTCCCAGCGCGGCACAAGAGCATGACATCTTTATTGTCATTGATCTCATCCGTGCCACTACCACGATGGCAGTGATGCTCGAACAGGGAGCAACACGTATCCTCGTTGCAGGCGATATTGCCCAGGCTCGCGCCGCCAGTGAGGCTATTCCTGGTCGTCTACTGTGTGGTGAACGCAATGTCAAACCCATTCCAGGCTTTGATTATGGCAACTCACCCGCACAATTTTCAAAAATTGATCTGAGTGGTCGTGAAATGATTCTCACGACCACCAATGGCACGCGTGCCTTCCACGCCTGCCCAGCACAGACCATTCGCCTGGCGGGTAGTCTATACAACGCGACCGCCGTCACTACCTACGCCTTCCAATTGGCACAGCAGCACAAGAGCAACATTGCGCTTGTCTGCTCCGGCGAGTTGGGCTATTTTGCCCTGGATGACGCCGTCTGCGCGGGCTTTCTCGCCCTTGAGTTGCAACGCCTGGCTACCGAGCAAAACAATGACACCCTCACGTTACACGAAAGTGTGCATGCAGTCATCACCCTATATCATGCCTATGAACCACCCAAAGTCATCGATCACTGCAACTCCGCCCTCACTGTCCTCGAAGCCGGACTGATCGAAGACCCCTATTTCTGCATGCAAACCAGCAAAAGCACAAGCATTCCAATCGTCGTAGGACGCGAAGAGGGCACAGGTCTACTGATTTTGGAACGAGCATAGTTCCACACTAATCCACCCGCACGATCAACTTCCCAAAGTTCTTATTCTCAGCCATCTCGGCATGGGCAGCCCCAATTTCCGCCATGCTGTAGACATGTTCGATGATGGGCCGGACTTTGCCGTTGGCCAGCAAGGGCAGCACACTGGTCGCAAAGCGGCGCGTCACCGCAATCTTCTCTTCAAGCGTACGCGTTCTCAAGGTGCAGCCGCGTATGGAAACGCGCTTACCCATCACCAGGCGCAAGTCAAGGTTAGCCTGTACACCGCCCAGCGTTGCCAGGTAAACGATGCGTCCCCACATCGCTATCGCGGCTAAATTCTGTTCGAGGTAAGGTGCGCCTATGAAGTCCAGCACAAGATGGACGCCCTCTCCATTCGTCACGCTATTCACCTCGGCTGCAAAATCTGTCGCAGATAGACCAACATCTAAGCCCAATGGTTTCGCCCTTTCCAGCTTATTGACCGTGCGTGATGTCCCGAAGGTGGTAGCTCCCGTGGCATGAGCCAGTTGGATAGCAGCAGTACCAACGCCACTACCTGCCGCATGGATGAGCACGCGTTCGCCCATCTGTAGGCCACCTTGCGTGAAGAGGCCGTCATGGGCAGTCATAAAAACTTCTGGTACGCCAGCGGCCTGCACAAAATCCAGGTTCTCCGGAATTTCCACCAGCAATCCCTCGTGCGCCAGGATATATTGCGCCTGACCACCACCGCCAGCCAGTCCCATCACGCGCTGCCCCGGCTTCCACATACGTACCTGTGGCCCAATCGCATCGACTTCACCCGCGAACTCCAACCCCGGAATTTGCGCTGGCGAACCAGCCGGGGCGGGATAGCCCCCAGCACGCTGCAAAAGATCGGCGCGATTGATGCCCGATGCCCGCACGCGTACACGCACATAATCGCCCTCTGGCTCCGGCTTCTCAACATCCTGTATAGCTAATACTTCCGGCCCACCCGGTTGTGTAATAATAACTGCCTTCATGAGTTTTGCCCTCCTTCTCGTTTGACTTTTTGCAAGCAGTATATCACCTGACAAGGCTATGATATAATCTGTTCAACCACATTACAAAGCAGTAAAGGACAAAGCCAGTAAAATGTTCACCCTAAATGACCTACTACAAAGCAATGAAGGCACATTTCAACTACACACTACCATCACTCATGATCTCGCACTGGAGTTTTGCGCGGCCCAGCACGATAGCCGCTTGATCAAAGCAAAAGACCTCTTCATTGCCATCAAGGGCGAACAGGTCGATGGGCACAGTTTTATCCCCCAAGTCGTACAGGCTGGGGCTGGTGCGGTGCTCTGCACAGAACCATCAGGGACCATCGCGCCCGAATTTCTCCAGATCGTGGTACCCGATGTTGTGCAAGCACTCCACGCCACCGCCCGTACCCGTGCGCAACGCCAGCAGCATACGACCTTGATCGGCATCACTGGCAGCAATGGCAAGACCAGCACAAAAGAGGCCGTAGCCGCCGTGCTCAGTCGCCATTACCCCACACTCAAAACCTACGCATCGTACAATAACGAATTAGGTTATCCGCTCACCTTGCTGGGCCTGGAAACCCAACACCGCTACGCGGTCTTAGAAATGGGCGCACAATGGGTTGGTGAATTGGCGTGGCTCTCCAATACCATCGCTTGCCCAAACTGGTCTATCATTACCAACGTTGGCGCGGCACACCTGGGCTACTTCGGATCGCAGGAGCGCGTTATCGCCGCCAAAAGTGAACTGGTGCAGGTACTATCTCACGATGGTATCGCCATCCTTAACTACGATGATGCCAATGTACGCGCTATGCATGAGAAAACGCAGGCCGACGTGCTCTACTTTGGGATGGGAGAACGGGCTGATGTACGTGGTAGCAATCCAGGCGGCGATACGCTACGCGGGCGTAGCTTTACCTTGAGCTATCAGAATCAGCATATTCCCATCCAGTTGCAATTGCCGGGAGAGCATGGCATCACTATCGCCCTGGCAGCAGCGGCGGCAGGTTGTGCCGCGGGCATCTCACTTGACGACATCTCTAGTGCCCTGGAAGCCCTGGCACCAGCCAAAGGGCGTGGCGAGATCAAGCCCGGACCAAATGGCAGTACCCTGATAGATGATACCTACAATGCGAACCGTCAGTCTATTGTCGCTATTACGCAGGCCATGCAAGCCGCCCAGATTGCTCCCGGCGGCAAACGTTGGGCCGTGCTCGGTGATATTTTCGAGCTAGGCCCTTACGCCAGAGCAGAACATCGCGCCAGTGGTGAAGCTATCGTCGGCATCGTCGATTATCTCATCGCCATCGGTGATGAGGCGCGCTACTTCGTGGAGGGGGCTATCCGCTCAGGCATGCCCGCCGACCACGTCTATTTCTGCGACGCAGATATAGAAAACGGCGCGGAGTTAGCAGCAGCGAAACAGGCTGCCGCCGATCTACTTAAACGTGAAGTACAACAGGACGATATAGTGTTGCTCAAGGGGTCGCGTGGCATGCGCATGGAGACAATGCTAAACTTACTATAAAAGGATACAGTAATGACAGATAAAAAGCTGCGTATCGGCCTCATCTTCGGTGGTCGTTCCGGTGAACACGAAGTATCGTTAGCTTCAGCCAGGTCCGTGATGGCGAACCTTGATCGGGAAAAGTACGATGTTGTCCCGATCGGTATCACGAAAGAAGGCTCATGGCTGCTTGGCACTGAGCCAGCGCACTTAATAGCGGCAGAACAGAACGTTGGCGAGGGAGCCGACACTGGCACTAAAACAACTGCCGTTACCCTCACTGGCGACCCCCGTTTGCAGCGTCTCATCCCCGTGCAAGGCGGAGAAAAGCTGCGCGACAATGGTGCCCTGGATGTCATCTTTCCCGTCTTGCATGGCACCTATGGCGAGGACGGCACACTGCAAGGTCTCCTGGAGATGGCGAACGTGCCCTATGTTGGCTGCGGCGTGCTCGGCGCGGCCCTGGGCATGGACAAAGAGAAGATGAAGATCATCTTCCAGGCTGTTGGTCTGCCCAATGTAAATTACCTCGTCTACCGCCGCAACGAGTGGGAACGCACACCTGAACCCATCATGGACGCCATTGAACAGAGCCTCGGCTATCCCTGCTTCGTCAAGCCCGTGAACCTGGGGTCGAGTGTCGGCATCAATAAGGCCCATAATCGCGCCGAATTAGCACATGCCATGCAAATTGCCGCCGAGTATGACCGCAAGATCATCATCGAACACGGCATCAATTGCCGCGAGTTTGAATGCGCAGTCCTGGGCAACGACGAGCCCATCGTCTCGGTTGTCGGTGAAGTCGTCGCCAGCAACGAATTCTACGATTACAACGCCAAGTACCTGGATAATCAATCACAGGTCATTATTCCCGCCACTATTCCACAGACTACCGCAGAAGAGATACGTCGCCAGGCCATCAAAGCTTTTCTCGCCCTTGACCTCACTGGCCTCGCTCGCGTTGACTTCTTCCTGGAGCAAGAAACCGGACAAGTCTACATCAACGAGGTCAACACCCTCCCTGGCTTTACCGAGATCAGCATGTATCCCAAATTGTGGGCAGCCAGTGCCCTATCCTACCCACAATTGCTCGATCGCCTCATCGAATTAGCCATAGAGCGACACAACGACAAACAACGCAACCGCACCACCCTTTAACTAAATATTCCGGCCATCCGTAGGGCGCGCACCCTGTCCGGGGGACAGGTAATAATCGCCGCCACCGCCGATGTATCGGCCCGTTTACGTATGCTATATACCCTATATCACTGAAAGAGAAAAAATGATGTCACGCACCACCATTCGTTCCGTTACAGTCGAACCATTGAATATCCGCATGTTGGAACCATTTACCATCGCCACTGGCAGCACTGACGAGGCCCGCAATGTTCTCATCACCGTTACGCTCGCCGATGGCAGCGTCGGCTACGGTGAAAGCGCACCGTTTTCACCCAGCACGGGCGAGACGCAGGAAACGGCTCTCGCGGCAGCCCAAGGGTGCGCCACCCTCATTCAAGGCCAAGATGCCGCGCAGTGGCGTGTCCTCTCAAAGCTGATACGCAGCGTCTATTTCAGCCAGAGTACCGCCATTGCCGGCATTGAGATGGCCCTACTGGACGCGCTCACGCGCTCCTATCGCCTCCCACTGTACGTCTTCTTTGGCGGCGCTAGTACGTCGGTCGAGACGGATATGAGCATTCCCATGGTAACACCCGAACGTGCCTACGAACTAGCAAAAGAGACGGTGGCCCGTGGCATTCGCAGTATCAAAATTAAGGTTGGGGGCGACATTCGCGCAGATGTGGCCCGTGTTGAGGCCATTCGCGAAGCCGCGCCGGGTCTGGGCCTGACCCTCGATGCCAACCAGGGATATACCGCCAATGAAGCTCTGCTCTGCCTGGAAGCCCTGGATGATCATGATATTCGCCCCTTGATGATGGAGCAGCCCGTCCATAAAGAGGACTACGAAGGCTTGCGCTACGTCACCCAACATACTAGCGTCACCATTGCCGCCGACGAAAGTGCTTACAGTGCCGCCAACGTCGCCCATCTAATCGCTATGGGAGCCGTCAATTGCGTGAATATCAAGCTCATGAAATGTGGCTTCGTCGAAGCACTAGATATCGCGGCGGTCTGCCGAGCCAACCATATTCAGCTCATGGTGGGTGCCATGATGGAGTCACGACTGGCAATTAGTGCCGCCGCCCATTTTGTTGCCGGCCTCGGCGGTTTTCGCTTCGTAGACCTGGACACCCCAATGCTTCTAGCCAATGACCCCTTCACCGGAGGTTACATACAAACAGGGGGCGTATATGATGTGTCAGGCGTGGAACGAGGGCTGGGAGTGGAAAGGAAATAAGCCCCATACATATTGAAGAGTTAAAATACGTGGCACGACCCACACATGCATATGTGGGTCGTGCCACGTATTTTAACTCTTCAATTCTCTATTCTTGCGAACGCGTGATGCTCGTCTCACCTTCGACGATGAAAACGATCCGTTCGCAGATGTTGCCGCTGTGATCGGCAACCCGTTCCAGTTTGTGGGCTATCCACAACAGGTAGGTGGCCCGTTGCAAGATGAGGGCGTCATTTTGCAGCGCAGGAATGGCACGCGCGCCCGCCAACAAAGTCATCAAATCGTGGCGCACCAGGTGATAGCGCACATCCACGACGTCGTCTTCCTCCCAGATATAGCGTGCCGCGTTCACATCGCGATTGGCAAAGGCCTCCATAGTGCCCCGAAAAACTTTGCGCGCCTCATGGCCCAGATCGAGAATGCCGCGCAAGATAGAAGCCTCGGTAATTTCAACGCCATCATTCGCCCCATTTTGGGTGTGGTCCTCTATCATTATCGGTGTTGCTTCATTGAGGCGCAGCGGCGTCATGCGCAGGATAATCTGTGCAATACCAGCGGCCCCATCGCCAGTGCGCTCAAGATCGCCTGCAATAGACAAAACCGAGGTTAGAAGGCGCAAATCGCGTCCACCAAGCGGCTGCTGAAGCGTCAACAAGCGAATGGTATGCTCTTCAACTGCCGCACGCAAACTATCAATCACAGCATCAGCCTCTATTACCAGGCCAGAGATAGCAAGATCGCCAGTTTCCAGAGCTTCCAGTGCCTTAGCCAGAGCATCATCTACCAAAGAGCCGAGCCGTATGATCTGTGCGTCTAGTTCTTGTAATTCTTTATCCAATAATGTACGTGCCATGAGCTTACTCCTTTATTACGGTAGTATCCATCACCAACCAGCCAGAAGAGCCTACATACCAATATGCGTGGGCAGGCTCGTAGGGTGTCATTGTAGCCACCTATATAATCATAGTGTACCATATTTTTTGCATGAAACATAGAGCAACATTCTAAATACTCGTTCTATTCTCTAGGGATAAGCGAATGCCTCTGCTAACATTGACAAATTTTCCAAATAAATGTTACATTGAGTTGAGTTTGTTTGTACGAACACAACACATGAAGAAAGATTGTTAATAATGTCAACGAAGAGATTACTTGGTGTTTTCGCTCATCCTGACGACGAAGGAACGATGAGTGGTGCATTGCTTCAGTATAACACATTGGGTATAGAAACCGGCCTCGTCTGTGCCACACGCGGAGAAGTGGGTGAAATCGCCGACCCTGCCCTGGCAACGCCAGAAAATCTGGGGCAAGTGCGCGAGGGCGAAATGCGCGCCGCCGCCGAAGTGTTAGGAGTTCATAACCTCTGGTTCCTGGACTACCGCGACTCCGGCATGGCGGGAACGCCTGAGAACGCAAACCCTCATGCTTTTGCACAAGTCCGGGCTGCTGAGGCAGTTGGCAAGCTTGTGGCCATCATCCGCGCATTCCGCCCCCAAGTTCTTGTCACTTTTGACGAGACTGGCGGTTACGGGCATCCCGACCACATCGCTATCTACCGCCATACAACGAGTGCTTTTCATGCCGCCGCCGATGGCGTGCAATACCCAGAATTGGGGCCAGCGCACTCCGTCGCCAAATTGTACTATACGGCCTTTCCGCGTAGTGCCATCCAAGCTATGGGCGAGTGGATGCAATCACAAAACTACGATGGCTCATTTAGCGGGCTTGATCCTGAAAAAATGGGGATACCGGACGAGCTAATAAACGTCTGGCTCAATGTGGAGCAGTGGCAAGCGACGAAAGACCGCTCGTGGGCAATGCATCGCACCCAGATGGACCCCAATAACCTGATGGCAAAATTGCCGCCCGAAGTGCTGCGCAAATGGCGCGGTCGTGAATGCTATCAACTCGCCGCCTCACGCGTAGGTCCCGACGCCCCCAGCGAAAACGACCTCTTCGCACACATTTAAAAAGCGGGGATGCAAGGGGCCGCAGCCCCTTGACTGGGTTCTAGGGCTGCGCCCTAGTCTTTTCCCCTACCCCGCCGCCGTAGGCGGCAAGCCAAATGGAGGGAAACAGAGCATTAACACAAGTTGAGTTTCTTCTGTTGCCCAACCCAAATATCTAATTCATGGCTCATGAGCGGTGGTGCAAAAAACGATTGATACGTCGAATGGGCACCAGTCTGGCTGAGAATATGTGACACAAAAAATGGCGGTGGCTCTATCGGCTGCAACTGATGAAAAAGGAGATCAATATCGTCTTCAAACATATCCTCATGCATGCTAGCCATGTGCGTTTCATATTGCATACGTTAGACCCTCTTCTCTAATCCTTCTAAGCTTTCTTATGTGTTTTTTAGCTTTTCTTGCCTTTAGCACGAATAGGAAAAGAGGGGAGTTTCACATTCTGAGTAGTAATTTTTTAATTTGCCAGGATACTCACTGAATTCGTCAGAATAGAGCGAAGAAGTGGCTTAGCACGCTGGAAATAGGTTTTTGCCGTTGCCTCAGGCATATTCAGCGCGAGCCCAATTTCAGCGAAACTGAGTTGGCTAGCGTACCTCAGCAAAACCACGGCACGGAACTTAATCGGCAACAATTGGATCGCGGCCTGCAATTGCTGCTGAAGATCGCTGCGCTCGGCTAATTCTTCCGGTAGCGGGCTGGCATCGGGTATAGATGCCAGAGCGGAAAGCTCCTCGTCATCATTGATAGCTTCTAGTTCAGAGAAGTGGATAGCTCGTTTGCGGCGCAACTCATCCAGACAACGATTACGCGCTACCTGGAATAACCATGCTTTGAGGGGTTTATCAGTACGCAAAGTGGACAAAGAGGTATGCAGTTGAATAAAAACATGTTGCAGAATATCACAGGCCTGATCATAGTCGCCCAGAAAGCGATAAATAAAGTTAAACAGAGGAGTGCTATAACGCTGCACTAAACTCTCAAATGCGTACTGGTCTCCCGCCAAAGTTTGTTGCGCCAGGACGCCATCGGTCATTTCTATATGCTGTAGTGTTGTTGTCATTTCTTGTATTTGCATTGTTGCACGCTCCTTTTCTAATCTCTGGATAGAGAGTAGCCTTTTCTTGCGCAAATTACAAGGGTTTTTCCGCCTTATAAGCTCTGCCATAAACGACTCTAAGCAGATACTAAATGATGCTTAGATAATCTATGCAGTTTCTTATCTTAATGGCAGCAAGCTTAAAAAGATAAGTGCTTCCGTTAGCCATCTATTTCAGGTATAATAATACGAAAGAGATGAGTGTAGCATGAATAAACGCAAACTGCTTGCTAAAGTGCTAGCAAATTCAAAGAATATTTCATTTCACGAGATCGTTTCACTTGTAGAAGCTTTTGGTTTTCGTTTGTCAAGAGTGAACGGTAGTCATCATATATTTACACATCCGCAAGTCAAGGGAATCGTAAACCTGCAAAATGTTCGGGGAAAAGCTAAACCTTATCAAATTCGTCAGTTTTTGCAAATAGTTGAAGAAAACGAGCTCACATTAGGAGAAACCGAATGAAAGACTATCATATCAACATTTTCTACAGTGAAGAGGACGAAGGTTATATTGCCGATATTCCTGACCTTAAAGCTTGTTCCGCCTTTGGTCACACTCCTGAAGAAGCCCTTAAGGAAGTTCAAATTGCGAAGTCAGCATGGATTGACGCAGCTCGTTTGGAAGGAATAGCAGTTCCTACACCCCGCTACAAACCTGTGATCTATCAAGCTGCTTCCTAAAATCACCGCTATCCTTTTGGGGTCAATAGCCGTTTCTATTGACCTGCCCCCTTACTTCTCCCCAACTTAGCCAAAAATGCGGTCTTCACCAACCCAACCTCCTCCACTTTTAGCAACAATACGCCGCCAATATAGACTCCCAAGGCGATGCCGCCCACAATGACGACAGTTAAGAGGCGTCCAGTGAAAGAGTTGAGCGAGAAGAGCGCCACATGACCCAGGGCAAGCTGCAAACCCCAAGCCACTGCCAACATGGCAGCAGTAGCGAGGCAAATCTTGAGTATTGCTGGAATGGTTTCGCGAATATGCATGGGGCCTATCGCTAAGCGTAGCAAAAGTAGCAGGACAATGGGGTGCAGCGAGTTTTGCAGGGTATTGGCAAGAACCAGCGCAGGCATATACAAATGGAATGGTAGCGCGATGGCGAGATAGCCGCCAAAGCTGATGAAGCCAACGAGTACTGGTGTCAATGTATTCTTGCGGGCGTAGAATGCTGAGAGCAGAAGCTGGTCAATGGCGATAAAAGGCAACTGGTAGGAGTAGTTTTGCAAGGCAAGCGCAATCAGTTGCGAGTTATAGAACGTGCTCTTCCCATGCTGGAATAAGAGCATGACAATGGGCAATTGCAGCACAATCAGGCCAGCAGCAGCCGGAATCATCAATAACAAACCTAGACGAAAACCGAGCAGCAAGGTCTTTTTGAAACGCTCACTATCGCCTGAGCGAGCGTGCTCCGCCAGTGTTGGCAAAACGGCAACCGAGAGCGCGGTCGCCACGAGTCCACCCGGAAATTGTATGAGCGTAGTGGCAAGGCGGGTTGCCTCGTAGTTCGCGGCCCCATCGCCCAGCGTGAGCGTTTGCAATCGTTGATCGAGAAAGATAAAAAATGCGCTGACCAGGAAGCTGAGCGCCACAGGACCATACAATTTGAGAATACGCCGTAGCCCCGGATGCTTCAAATCGAGCACAAACAGATAGCTGATATGCTGGCTGCGCATACCCGGAACGAGTAGCGCGATCTCCCCAAAAGCACCAAGAATGACCCCAAAAGCCAGACCGTAGTAGCCCATGTAGCGATCACCAATAATAGCCGCGGCGATAGCCCCAATGATGATCCCCGTGTGATAGGCCGCGGTAGCCACCGCTGGCCAGCCGAACTCTTTACGCGCGAAGAGCATCGCTTGCAACACGGCAAATGGTCCCAGTGCCAGCAACGAGAAGAAAATAATCTGCGCGAAATGCAAAGCCAACTGTACCTGGTTCACCGTGTGCCCTGAGATAATGATCAGCTTGTTATAGCCAGGGACGATGGTTTCAATGAACCAGGCGGCAATGAAGAAGAAGACAACGGCTGCTACGACCATGATAATCAGCACGATGTTCACGATGGTAAAGACCAGACGGCGTAGTTCTTCCCCCTTGTCAGGGGCGGCATAATCATTAAACGTAGGAATTAAGGCTCCATTGATTGAGCCATTGATCAGAAAATCATTGAAGGTTTGCGCTGGTGAGAGGGCCGAGAGGAACGGGGCCGCGATATTACTGCCGAACGAAGCAACAACAATCTGTCTCACCATACCCATCAAGCTGCTACCCAGATTCCCCAACATCACCAGCGTCGCCGAGCGCACGATATGGCGTCGCTCTCCTGGCAACGTTTCTCCCCGTGCCGTTTCATCCAGTTGAGGAATAGGGGCTGGCTCCGGTGCCGCTTCTACTGCCCCTGCAACGGCAACGGGGACAGTATCTATAGCCTCACCAGCCGTTATTGTCGGTGGTATATTCGACGCTGGTACCGTATTCTCATTCGTAGATTTTATATTGGCGTTACTAAATTTTTTTTCCATAGATAAAAAGCCCTTGCTTATAATACACGTTCAGGAAGTTGCTTAATCGCCGCGATTAACTCGGTCGTTGAATGGTGCGGCAGGTAAGGGATTAAACGCACGATGCCACCATATTCCTGCACCACTTTAGCCTCTGGCAAGCGAGTCGTATCTGGCTCACTACTGTGTGCATTGGCATAATCTCCACCTTTGACATAGATCGCTGGCTGCAACAGGTGTAGCAGTGTGCTGGCGGTCGGCTCGGCGAAGATGGTCACATAATCAATGCAAGACAGGGCCGCTAACAATTCGGCGCGTTCCTGTTCTGGCACCAGAGGTCTCCCCGGCCCCTTCAGGTGGCGCACACCGGCATCGTCGTTCAAGCCGAGGATCAGAAAATCGCCCAATGCGCGTGCTTGCTGGAGATAGCGCACATGTCCCAGGTGGAGCAGGTCGAAGCAGCCGTTGGTAAACACTGCTCGCTCTCCAGCTCGTTGTCTATTGCGCACCTCCGCGGCAAGGACCGTGCGATCAGATAATTTATGTCGCGTATCTTTGAAAAAAACATTGCTCATTTGATTGCATTCATCAATTCTTCTGGTGTATTGCTGGCACAACCCAGGCGACGCACGACGAGGGCCGCCGCCGCGTTTGCCAGATAGGCAGCTTCTGACATGCTGGCCCCTGCCGTCAAGGCTAGAGTGAAGGTAGCCGCTACCGTATCTCCCGCCCCATTTGTATCAACAATCTCGCTGGCATGGGCGACGGGATGAATAGGAAGGTGTAAAGGTGCTTGATCTACTTCAAACAGGCTCATGCCCTCGGAACCACGCGTTATCAGCACTCCCTGCGCATGGCAATCTTCCAACAGTCGTCGCCCCACCTCATTCAGATCAGCCAGTGTGTGAATGGTTATGCCCAGGGAAAGCTCCGCCTCCGGTTGATTTGGCGTCAGAGCGGTCACGCCCTGGAAGCGCGCCAGAGAACCGTGCGAGTCTACCACGACGATCTTATCCAATTGACGCGCCAGAGGAATACAAAGGTTGATAATATCAGGACTGATCACGCCATTTTCATAGTCCGATAACACTACCGCGTCAATACTCGGCAACACTTGCTTGATATAGTCAAGCATCATGCTCTTGCCTGGCTCACCCACCTCCGAAGTATCGACACGGTCGATACGCACAATGTGCTGCTGCACAATTTGTGGACTACCTGCCATAATCCTTGTCTTGGTGGACGTAGGGCGTCGCGCATCGGTAAACAGTCCATCCTGGTGCATATTCAGCTCACGAATAGCGCGGCGCAAACGATCTCCGGGCAGATCATCACCCACCACTCCTGCCAGGAATACTTCCGCACCCAGGGTACACGTATTTACGGCTACATTCGTTGCCCCACCGGGGACGGTGCGCTCTTCACTATATTCCAGAATCAAGACTGGTGCCTCACGAGAGATACGTGCCGGTTTTCCGATCAAGTATTCATCAGCCACCATATCACCGATAACCAGGACTCGTTTTCCGCTAAAACTATCGATACGTGTACGAAGCTGTTCCGGGAGCAAGGCTGTGCTTAATGCCTCACGCGTCATGTTATCTCTTCCTCTTTTGCGCCCCTCTTGTCATCCCTCTTACTGCCCGTTTTCGGCTCCAATGCTGTTC
>JBBQXY010000145.1:0-14921 GCA_038209195.1 Ktedonobacterales bacterium
AAGGATGTCAGCAATGTCCAGAATAGAGCGCACATCTGCACTGCCTACGATGATGAGGGTGGGAACGTGAATCTCACCCAGTCGCTTGATGGCAGGTGGCTCTAGTGGCAGCGGATTGGGCGCGTCCTCGTCATCAGCACGCTGGAAATTGCGCGTGGTCATGGCCTTAACCTTCTGGCGCACGATGGGGTCAGTCTGTTCAGGGGTGCGTTCAGGGCCGTCTGTCCAGAAATGTAGCATGAGTTCGACGGCGCGCGGTATGTCTTTCTGGGCATAGGCCGCCTCGATTTCTGTCTCAGCCTGTTGCTCTGCTGGATCAACTTGCTCTGGCATGAAGCCGCTTATGCCAGCAGCGACTGGGATGAGCGCGTCTACCATTTCTGGGTAGGCCAGCGTAAAGTCGACAGCCATGCCGCCACCCATGGAAAGTCCCATCGCATATGTTTTTTCGATGCCTAAGTGTAGCAGCAGCGCACGCAGGTCTTCGCGCATGCTATATGGCGCGTCTCCCACCTTAATCAGGCCAGAATCGCCGAAGCCGCGTATATCGTAGCGTATGACTTTATACTGTTGTGCGAGGGCCGCGTATTGCTCGTCCCACAGATGATGGTCTACCAATCCCCCGTGTATTAACACAAGGGGGTGTCCCTCACCCGCGACCTCATAAAAGAGTTTGGTGCCGTTCACTTCCGCGAAACCCGTGACTGTTTGTGGTGTTGCAGACATAAAAGCTCCTTCGGGTAATCTATTTTTAACCCTTATCCATCCTATCTATGGTCATTGTAACATCTAAAGCGGATAGGGTGCGTCCTGATGACGTCCCTATAATGCGCGAATTGCGCGTTGTGAGAGGCCGAACAGAGCAGCTAAAAGCATCATTGCGCCACTGAGCGGAAAGAGGATGGTAGGGCCGAAGTGGGTAGAGATAAAACCGGCTAATGCTACAGAGAAGGGATAGAGACCCAGCGAGGCCACCATTAAGACAGCCATAACGCGGCCCAGGAGGCGGCGCGGTGCTTGCTGTTGCAAAATAGTGAAAGCCAGTACGGTGAGGATACCGTTGGTGAGTCCGGCACAACCGATGAGCAGAGCCGCGCCAATGATGCCACCCACGTAGGGTACAAAGGTGTACCAGCAAGCTAGCGCAATGATGAGCGCGACCATCAGTCGTCCACGCCGGGGAATGCCACCCAGCGTGCCCGCCACTAACCCACCCAGCAATGAACCTGCGCCAAAAGCAGCTACCAGTAGGCCATAACCACTGGCACCAGCCGCGAACTGGTTGCGTGCCAGGACAGGCAATGCCACTTCGAACATACCACTAAAGGTGAGGTTGCCAAAGATGACGATGAGAAAGGCAACCTGAAAGAGTCGCCAGGTGCTCAGCAATTTCCAGAAGGTGATGTTAGGCGCAAAGATACCGTTCTCTGTTTGTGCGTCATCTCTTTCCACGTCATTAGCAGCAATGAATTGTGCCTCTTCCCCAACTTTTGGGCTGGATGGTCGCAGACGCATGGAGGCCAAGGTGAAAGCTGAGATGACGAAGGTGAGGGCATCTACCGTCAGGGCCGTCGCTGGTTGTAGACGACTCACGACCACTCCTCCGAGAGCGGAGCCAACGAATATAGCCAGTTGAATGCTGGAAGAGTTGAGTGCATTGCCAGCCTGGAGTTGTGCGTTGGGCAATACTTCGGGCAGCATGGCGTAGTAGGCTGGGAGAAAGAGGCCAGTGGCGGCTCCCAATGGTGCGGCAATCAAGGCCAGTTGCCATACATTGCTATAGCCGCCGATGACCAGCACCACCAGGATGCCCACCAGGAAAGCACGGGCGATATCAGCCAGCAGCATGATTGGTCGTGGTCGCCATCGATCACTCAGCACACCACCTAGCAAGAGGGTTGCCACCCGCGGCACGCCATAACTTGCCAGCACAATGCCCAACTCTTGCGCCGTATGACCACTGGAGAGCATAAGCCAGGGCAGCGCGACGGCATAAAACATGTCGCCCAAGGTAGAGATCATCTGCCCACTGAAGAGCAGGCAAAAGTTCCACACGCGCAAAGGTGCCAGGATCATACCCGGCCCCTGCCATTTTGAAGGCGCAATCGGTGTGTCATGCTCCTGCTCATCGAATGAGGGCGTATTGCTGGGCAACGGCATAGCCTTGACATTCCTTAATAGTTAAAAGTAAAGACAAACCATCCAAGGGTAATGTAACTCAATGTTTGAGGTAGGTGCAAGCCCTACGGAAGTGGGAATCTATGCTAAAATAGCAAGCAGAATAGGTAAAAATAGTGTGGATAGCACAAAGGTTGGTGCATGAAATGTCTGATGATAAGGCGGTCATCCAGGCCGAGGCTGCTAAAGTGATGGCACAAGTATTCGCATTGGTGCGGGCTTGTCCGGCTGGTCGCGTGACGACGTATGGCTGGATTGGCAAAGCCGTTGGCTATCCACGGGGAGCCCGCATGATTGGTTGGTTCATGAACGAGGTGCCGAGCACAAGTAATGTACCGGCGCAGCGCGTAATCAACAGCAAAGGTGAATTGACTGGCAGTTGGGCCTTTGGTCAACGTGGCAGAATGCGCAGCTTGCTAGAAGCAGAAGGCATCGTTTTCTCACCTGACGAGCGCGTAGACCTCAAACGCTACGGCTGGGATCCATCACTCCATCTCAGCGAAGAGGAGCGAAATCGCATTTTGGCGGGAGCAGCAGTCGATCAAGTTGACATAAGTGAGAGGCTCATGCATTTGCTGCTGAACGATAAGGCGTCGCCGATGCGGGATGTACACACTAAGGGGTGAGATTCTCCCTAATCCCCCCGACGTCCAAAAGATGCCTTTGTTGCTCGACCCATTGCCCGAACAGCGGTACTGCCAACTGATAGGCATCTTTTTCCTGCAATGCCAAATCGCGCATCTGTAGCTTTTCCAGGGCCAGTAGTGTTCTTTGCTGGTTCAGGCCGGTTCGTTGGGAGATAGTATCTACAGAGGCGGCTATTGGCGCAAGGAGTGCTAGCAGGCACTTGTGCTGATCACTATCGCAGCGATCCCACAAATCCCAGAAATAGACAGTCCAGCTCTGGAATACTTCTTTAATCGCTATTGGCACATCTTCTCTCGTGGCCTTTTCGCGTACATCATCGTTCAATTGCTCGATGATCTGTTTACACATGGCTTGGATGAGAAATGGATGACAATGGGTAACACGCATGATCTCCAGCGTGACCTTTTCGTTGAAAATATGCGGCACTGGGCGCATGATAAGTTCGTGCGCGGCAGCATCGCGTAGAAAACCAACCTTGATTCTTTCTACGTTGACAAAGTAGCTAGCCCAACTGCGCCCGAAATCTCCAACCATCTTTGCTCCGCTAAAAAGTACTGCCACTCGTGCATGATTCTGTATGATGCTGCGAAACCAATCAAAGAGGAGAATAAGGTTGATACTGCCCTTGTTCTCTACCTCTTCGAGCTTTTCACACTCATCGAATGCGAGAATGATCATACGATCTTCTTGTTCTAATACCTGCTCTACCCCTTGTAACCACTGGTTAAAGCAATCATAGACGGCAGTTTCGCTTTGTTGCAGTGCCTCATCTAACTGGCTTCGCTCCAGTTTTTGCGGCAGAATGCCCCTTTCTTGCAATTGTTGTTCAATACCAGCAGCGATGGCAGCAAACAAGCTGGCGGTATTTGTTAATATCCCGGTACTTTGCAAGTCGTAGAATATCGGAAAGTAGCGCGGCCCCAACAGCAGCGGCAATTGTTTAATAATACTGCTCTTGCCCATTCTCCTCTCACCCGTGAGGAGAAATGTTGGTCGATATCTTTTTTGCAGGGCTTGTCCTAATTTCTGCACGATATCG
This sequence comes from Ktedonobacterales bacterium, assembly GCA_038209195.1. GTDB lineage: Bacteria > Chloroflexota > Ktedonobacteria > Ktedonobacterales > Ktedonobacteraceae > JBBQXY01. Next base: position 3,866 of record JBBQXY010000145.1, read on the forward strand.
TCTCTGCCCACGAACAAGGGATCACGTAATTCCAACGGATTGCCCGGCGCATAGGGATTATCTATGTAGAAGTTTCCTGACATACTGCCCAATGTTTCTAATCCTTGTTCCGCCAGGATGCGCCATTGATTGACTACCGCTTGAAACTCTTCGTTGAGTCGCTCAGTGCTAAACGCGGGCTGAGGTTGAATGGCTTTAATTGAAAGTATCATGCGTTCGAGCGCGATCTGCCGATCTTTTTTGTTGCTCTGCGTATGATAGCTGGCAGCTTCTCGACTGGCATTATCAAGATTGCGGAAAATCTTTTCCGCACTTGTGTTTAACCCTCTGATGTTGGGCGGTAAAAGGAGAGCCAGTTGCTGGTGAGCCAAACCGATTTCGCGCAAAATGGTGCGTTGCTGTAAATCGCGCAAGACAAGCTCATATGCGGTCTCTTTTACAGCCCAACGTTGCTGAGGTCGCTCTTCCATGATGAAGTTCATCTCTTCCAGCACTCCTGCGAGGCTCTCCTCCGCGGCAAGCAGTAGCATGCTTTTGAGGTACGGTAAGGGAAGAAAGACACATTCATCCCAGTGCAAAGAGGATTCTTTCAGACAGTACAGTGCTTGCCAATGTTTGCCTCGGCTCGCGAAATATGCCTGCATTGTTGAGTACGCGCTGAATGGATAGAGCGGCAGTCGATAGTAGCTCAAGAGGTAAAAGAAGAGAAATGCTAGGCCAACAATACTTGCCTCCGTTGCACCAGCCGCAATACCATGCATCAATGTGTCGTAGCTTACCCCACTGTCACCGACGGGAATACCAACCGCACAGCCAAAAGCTGCCGCTACCGCGATAGCTACCCGTCCTCCAAACGTTACGAGTGCAAGGTATCGTGCTCCTACATTCTTTCCGAGCACTGTGCCAATGAAGGCGGCGAGGAAGCAGCCTGCAACTCCTCCCACAAAAAGCCCCGCCGTACTACCTGCAATATTGTCTGAGTTCTGGAGAACGGGATCAATGGTGCCAACTACAAGCCCAGCCCAGTAACCGCCAAATATGCCGGTGATAGAGCCGATGACAAATCCACCGCTTATACCAAGCATGCTGGCAATCATTGTATTTTCCAGCCCGCGTTGCTTGATTGCGTTGGCACTATTAACGGTGATGCCTAGCACCAGGCCAAAGCCAATCCCAAAAATGATTCCCACCAATGTGTCGTTATTCGTGTTTACGATAATGCCGTCAGATAGGCTGAGCGCGAGGGAGAGGGCGATGCCAAAGCGAACGCTGAATAGTCCACCAATCAGAGCACCGGCGAAACAGCTGACCACCGTCGCCCAAGTCGCATCGAACAAGAACCAGCCCAACGACGGGCTCAGTGGGGTGAACGCGTGCAGCCTGTAATCAGGATAGAAGTCAGGACGCAGCGTATAGATAATAATTCGTAGCAGAATAGCGGGCGTGTAAGAATACAAGAAAAGGAGTGGGGTTAATCTCAGCACCATCTTGAGTCGTGCAACCAACGCCCGTGCCACAAGTTCTTGTTGGAATCTCACAGGCTGAAAGAAGCAGTACTGTAGCCAGAGAAACGGTTCAGCAATTAGATAATGCCACATGTACGAGTAGTACTCCGTTTAATCCATCACTGCTTCGTAGAGCGTTTGAAATCGCTCTACGAAGCTTTGTCGATAATGGGGGTTCTTCCTGACCTCATCCATTTCATCGCAGAGTATTTTGCCCGCAAGTTGTAGACGGAGCGGGGCCCATGCTTTCTCACCTTCCTTCTCTTTCCCAAAAGTCCAGAGATAGTCACGTTCGTCTGGCTTAAAACCTGCACTCGTGCTTTTATCCTGAATAAACTGTTCTGCTTCTGTAAAGTTAAACGGCTTGAGAGCCAATTGCTCAAATATATTAAAAAAGGGACTGCCACGGACACTCTTCCTGACAACGCGGTGCAAAGGATTTTTACTGGCAATGACCAGTACCAGGTCTGAGGTATGAGTCATAGCGAGTAATCCTTCAAAAAAGTCGAGGGAAAACTCTTCACTGCCGCTGAAGGATTCGAATTCGTCAATGCACAGAACAGGAACGAGCTTCTTGGCCAGTAACACGCGCAGGCCTTTATCAAGAGTGAGCAAGCCTTCGTTTACTTGAGGCACAGGCAGGTCAAAGGTAGCGCATGCCGCCGCTGCAAAGCCAGCCACAGTTTTGCATTGTGGTGACATACCGTCGAGATAGCCAATACTGAAACGTCTTCCAAGCCGTTCTGATCCCATCAGACGTAGGTAGCGCAGCAGCCATGTTTTCCCAATCCTGCGCGGGCCTGTGATGGATGTTGATGCTTTGCGTGCTGTACGAGCAAGGACGGTGTCTCGTTCGCGTCGTCTCCCATACAGCTCTTTGGGGTCGGACAGCGGTTCATTAAAAAGAAAAACAGGCGAGGTCTGAGCATCAACTCCAACTATAGCCTTATTTTGCTCAAAGCCCAACTCTCGTGCATTTTTTTCATAGAGTTTACAGAGTCGTTCGCGGTAATTACGACTCGGAACGGTATTGCCACTCTCCCAACGGCTAATGGCGACACTATGCGGACATTCGATCATCTCAGCAACATATGCTTGAGTCCAGCCTTTGCTTTCTCTTGCCCTCCGCAAGAGATCATTTGGTTGTCCCATGGTTCCTCCCGGGCGCAATGCAGTGCATCCCTGCACTGAAAAGAACAGTATGTTTTTGTAGATGATACATTACTTGATAATAGTGATATTTTAACATCCCCCTTCATGAATGTATACTGCTTGCAAGTCATAAAAAAGACGAGAGAAAGTCTTCTTCGCGGCGTTTGGGTTGGGGGCAGCCTAAAGCACCGTCAAGAAGGCTTTTCTTTACATAAGCTGCGTGAAGAGAATGAATACTAGGTCATCTTGAGAAACGCTCTTGAAACGACAATGGTGTCAAATAAAGATGAAGGGGAGGCGGAAGATTGCACCTTTTAGCTTTCCCAGCAGTCCAACGGTGGCGGTAGGACTTTATTGCTCCTGCGGCCCCATAGCTGCTTTTGGCTTTTTCGTCGGTGCTGTGCCTGGTTTTTTGCTGGCGATTTTTGGCGATACCGTGTTCTGGTGCTTGCTTGCCTGGCTGAACAAAAGACGGTTATAACTGACCCGTCCTGGTTAGAGCTGGCTAGTGGCGGCTATGGTGCGCTAGAATGGCTTGTTGCTTAACTGTCCTGCTGGGTATACCGAGCCATTAGCTCAAGCATACCTTGAGGCGCATCAGAGCTGAAGCTGATGGTGAGGTTGCGAGCGGATTCGGCGGCGGCGGCTTCGCTGCGAGGAAACGATGCTTCTTCATAAGCTGCGAGAGCTGTTTCTAGGTCGTCCGGGTGAGTAATAATGGCTGCCCCCAACTCCGCACCATCAAGCATGGCGAGATTGGCACCCTCGCCAGCGAACGGCGACATCAGGTGCGCGGCATCGCCTAGCAACGTTACCCCTGGGGTGCGTTCCCAGCGGTGGCCAACTGGCAGCGCGTAGATGGAGCGTTGAATAAACTCTGCATCACTCTCGGCAATGAGTCTACGCAACTGGTCATCCCAGCCAGTAAAGTAGTTGAGCAACCGCAGCTTGGTTGCCTCCGTATCGCGAAAGTCGATTCCACTGGAAGTCGCCCAATGCTCGGCGGTCTTGAGCGCAATATAGACAGTGATCCGTCCATCGCCATTGCGGTGCGCAATCAGACCCTTTTCGTCGAACAGCGCAAACATCGAGCCGTGACCAACCATAGCAGCACTCTCAGGATGGCGCAATTCTGCGTCAATGAGCTGCGTTTCAACGAATGAGATGCCTAAGTATTTCGGTTGCGACTCTGAAAGCAACGGCCTGACTTTTGACCAGGCACCATCCGCGCCGATCAACAACGCTGTTGTACACGTCTCTCCACTTGCCAGTGTTACCTCGTGTCTTCCACCTTCCAGTTTGACAACCTTGCTAACTTTGCTGCCCCAATGAATAGAGTTGGCTGGCAGTGATTGAAGCAAGAGGTCGCGTAATACTCCGCGATCAACCTCTGGTCGCGTATCGTTCCCACTGTCTTCCCAGCGCACAGTCCCGTGCTTGTCAAGAATACGCATCTCGTCGCCACTTGGAATGACAACCTTTCTAAAAGCCTCAAAAAGTCCAGCCTTCCGTAAGGCAAGTTGACCTGACTCTTCATGCATGTCCAGGACACTCCCCTGCTGACGGGCAGTCGCCGATGCCTCAAGCTCGTAAATTGTGGCCTCAATACCGTGCCTATGCAGCACATTGGCAAGGGTCAGGCCACCTAGGCCAGCACCGATAATAGTAATATGTTGTTCCAATAGGGTTATTTCCTTTCTATTATTAACGATATATCGTTATTGTAATGATAACGATATATCGTTAATTTGTCAAGCCTATCTTCAGTACAAAATTTGCCCACCCTTGCGGCAAATTACCACTTATGAAGGTACTGGCAAAACGTCGCTGATAAAGAGTATTATAGGATGAGGAACATGATGAAGTGAGGTGACGTGCGTGTTGTTACGCCATTTGTCTGCTCCTATAGAGATAGAAGGAAAGAAGATAGTGCAGCAATCACAGCGTACAAGCAAAAAGCCAGGCCAAAGTTATGAGCGACCACCAGGGTTCGTCCCCCCAACTTTGACTGTGTGGGTAGGAACTTGTCTGGTGCTCCTCGTACTTGCACTCTCTGGCTGTACCGGCACGCCATCGGGTACGAACAATCAGTCCTCCACTCCCCTCTCTCTACCAGCGCAGAAGGCAACGCACACCGTGATCCCTGCTTCGCCAACGACCGATTGGACGACATACCATCGCGACAACGCTCGAGCTGGGTATCTGGCGAATATGCCTGATCCACGGCAACTGACACGTGCTTGGAGTATGCAACTAGATGGTGCTGTCTATGCCGAGCCGCTCGTTGTCGGCACCCATGTATTTATCGCCACCGAAGGAGACTCTCTCTATTCGCTCGATAGCCAGACGGGGCAGGTGCAATGGCACACGAACGTCGGCACCCCCGTTCCTCAATCCTCGCTTCCCTGTGGCGATATCGATCCGCTCGGTATTACTGGTACTCCTGTCTACGATGCAGGAACGGGTTTGATTTTCGCCGTTGCCGAGGTGAGCGGACCACAACATCTGCTCGTGGGTATAAATGCACTTACAGGTAAGGTACAGGTGCGCCGCTCGGTTGATCTGCCGGGAATGGATAGCACGGCTCACCAACAGCGAGCCGCCCTCGCCCTGTCGCAGAACATGGTCTATGTGGCTTATGGCGGTCTCGATGGTGATTGTAGCGATTATATTGGCAAGGTTGTGGCCTCGCGCACCGATGGGCGTGGTGCGTTGCTTTCCTATCAAGTTCCCACCACGCGCGAGGGTGGCATCTGGGCCGCGTCGGGACCCGCTGTAGACGCTGCTGGTAATGTCTATGTCGCGGTCGGCAATGGTGCAATAACACAAGGCAATTGGGATCACAGCGATTCGGTACTTCGCTTATCACCGACGCTGCAACTGGAGGATGGTTTCGCGCCAACCACATGGGCACAAGAAAATGCCTCAGATGCCGATCTCGGCTCGATGGGGCCGCTACTCCTGCCAGGCGGTTTGGTCTTCGCCGATGGGAAGACTGGCATTGGCTACCTGCTGCACGCTAACGCCCTCGGTGGCATCGGTGGTCAGGCGCAGCAGAGCACTATCTGCCACTCCTTTGGTGGGGCTGCCGCGCTCAATTTGCAACTGTTTGTTCCCTGTACTGATGGGATACGCGAGGTCACAGTTGGTCAGGGCGCAACGCTGACAGTAGGCTGGCACGCGCAGGCGCAAATAGCCGGTTCACCTGTTGTAGGCGGTCATACCGTCTATAGCCTTGATACGGGTGGTACGCTCTACGCCCTTAACAGTACCGATGGCTCCGTGCGCACCAGCATCACGGTAGGGCAAACCCCACGCTTTAACACGCCAACCCTCGCTGGCAACCAAATATTTGTTGGTACCGCGACAGGTGTGGTAGCTATCACGATCAGCTAATGCTGGAAGGAATAGATTCTTCGTCTGCGGACTCAGAATGACAAGCCACAAGGAATAGATTCTTCGTCTGCGGACTCAGAATGACAAGTTGGCTCGAAAATATGAAAGGAAAAGACTTTATGCAACACGAATTTCTGGATGCACCCCGCAAAAACATCGACTTCGTCAGCTACTCAGATCAAGGTGGTCGAGGGGACGGTGTACAAATCATGGTACATAAAGGACACGCCTATATCGGACACATGTTTAGCAACGGTGTCACCGTGATGGACGTTACTGATCCCAAACATTCCACGGTTGTCAATTTTATCCCCACGCCACCAAACACCTGGTCGCTCCATCTCCAAACCCATGGCGACCTCCTTCTGGTTGTCAATGCGGTGAATATCTATTCAGACAGCCTTCACCTCGACAAAACAGAGTATTACAGCCAGTCTTTTGTGGATACCTTTGGACAACAACAGCTTGAATTCGCCGCCGGTATGCGTGTCTACGATATTTCCAAACCTGCTCAACCGCGTGAGATCGCCTTCATGCCAGTTGAAGGCTTTGGCCTGCACCGCATTTGGTACGTCGGGGGTCGCTACGCGTATGCATCCGCATCCCTCGTCGGTTATACAGACCATATTTTCCTTGTGATTGACATGGCAGACCCTACCCATCCAGAGGTCGTGGGGCGCTGGTGGATACCCGGCATGTGGCGTGCAGGAGGAGAGCAGCCGAGTTGGCAAGCGGGACGACGGTACGCGCTGCATCACGCCATTGTGGCTGGAACTACGGCCTACGGCTCCTGGCGCGACGGAGGTCTGACCTTGCTCGATGTCAGTGATCCAACTCAACCTCGACTCATCGCGCACCGTAACTGGAGCCCGCCCTTCGGAGGCGGAACGCATACCAGCTTGCCGTTACCTGACCGTGAACTTGTCATCGTCGCCGATGAAGGCGTCGCCGATAATTGTGCTGACCAGGTCAAGTATACCTGGGTTGTCGATGTGCGCGAGCCCTCGAATCCCGTGACGATTGCGACCTTCCCTACGCCGGGCGAGGAAGATTACTGTGCCAAAGGGGGACACTTTGGCCCTCACAACTTGCATGAGAACCGCCCCGGCTCCTTCCAGAGTTCCGAGCTGATCTTCGCAACCTATCAAAACGCCGGTGTCAGGGTATTGAGCATCAAAAATCCCTTCCGACCAGAAGAGGTGGCCTATTTCGTCCCACCCGCCCCGCAGCGCATGTTTGACCGACGACCGGAAAGCGCCCAGGTCATCCAATCGTGTGATGTGTTTGTCGATCAAGAAGGGCTGCTCTACGTCACCGATTATAACGCCGGACTCTATATTCTCGCCTACAAAGGGCAATGACAGAGTAGTAGTAGCAGGTAATGATCAAAGCAGTCCTGCTTTGATCATTACCTGCTTGGCGATGTACTCCAGCTACTTCATATTATGTGAGAGGAACGAGCGCGAAACGCCCGATGACGATGAACAAGGCCAGCAAGAGCAGGATAATAGGGGCCATGAGACCAGAAAATTCCTTGAGCCGCACATGGACAATCGAAGCACCGATCATCGTTAAAACTAACCCAATCGCTGCAACCGGTGTTAACCAGGGCAAAATACCCATCACCGCCGGTACAATGAGGCCGATCCCTCCCAGAATTTCTAAAGCTCCTATGAGACGAACAATACCCGGTGTCGTGTGCGCAACCCAGCCCATATTTTTCTTCAAGTTCTCAATTGGTTGCGAGACCTTCATAAAACCAGCCATTAAAAAGGCAAGAGCTAAGAGAATTTGTACAACCCATAGCGCGATATTCATGGTTTTCCTCCTGATGGCGGCAGAAACTCTACCACCTTTTTCTGTAAAAGCAAGAGCAACAGTCTTTAGTTCCCCTTGCATGCTTATTTCCGTTATGGAAGTAAGTATACCAAAGGAATTTGCTTCTGTCAAGATAGTAAAGAGGGAAAAAATGTGGTATACTGCTTGTATGCGTAAAATGATTCAACGAGTGCCCGATCAAGAGGCGGACAACTGTACAACACATGTCCCTATGCAACGTGCGATCAATCTGATAGGCGACATGTGGACGCTGATGATCGTCTATAATCTTTTAAGTGGTCCCCGGCGTTTTGGCGAACTACGGGATGCCATGGGCAACGTCAGCCCAAAAACCGTCTCGCAGCGTCTCAAAATGCTCGAAGAAGACGGTTTTGTTGATCGCCACGCGTTCGCGGAGATACCGCCGCGTGTCCAATACCAACTGACGGAAAAAGGTCTGGCCCTTGCTGATATCTTGGAGGCCATTAGACAATTCAGCGAGCATTATCTCAGCGATAGCGAAAATAGCAAAGGAGCCTCCACGCCTTCTCCTGACGCTTCCTCTCCAACCTGCCACTAAATACGCCACTAATCTTACCAGTGTGAACGTATACGTTACGCTTATGCTGTACGTGATATGTATATGCCACGTTCGTTACCTTCATCAAATTAGGGCAAACTAACACATACACTGATCGAACATGTGCCAACGGAAGTTGGCAAATTCTCACCCTCCAAATGTGGGGTACATTATCCTACATTTGGAGGTAAGAAATTGGCCTTAGATATGCTATAACCAAAGAGTTGAAAGCCTATCAATGTCGAATAGGGCAGGGATGAGTATGCACGCATTCGATTGGAATGACGAGATCAGCGACGAATGTCTGATTGATGCTGTTGCGAAGGGGGACCTCACCGCTATGGAGGCCCTCTACGGACGCTATAACCGCCCCTTCTTTTCTCTGGCCTATCGGATGACCGCTAGCAAACATATCTCAGAAGATCTTGTACAGACGGCCTTCCTCGCTATCTGGCGCAACCGCACATCATACTCGAAAGAGAATGGTAGCGTTCGTCAATGGCTTTTCTCGATCATGCACTACCGCATTATTGATCACCTGCGTCGTCAGCGTATTCGTACCTCGTGGAAGGAGATTCCCTGGGACGACGTCGAAAACGGAGAGATTCCACTGCTGCCCGATCCGTGGGAAGAGACCTGGTGCGTGGAGCGGCGCAGACTCATCCGCAAAGCATTGTTACAACTCTCCGCAGAGCAAAGAATGGTGATAGAACTTGCGTATTTTGAGGGTCTGACGCACGAGGAGATCGCCGAGCGTTGCCATATTCCCCTCGGCACAGCGAAGTCGCGCCTGCGACTTGGTATACTACGCCTCAAGCGCATACTTAACGAACATGGCATAAGTGGGGAATAGTCGGCTCCCCACCAGGGCGACCTGTTACCTGTCCCCCAGACAGGGTTGGATCGCCCCTACTATTACTATACCCGAAGCGGCTCGCAGAGCCGCGCTGCTTACTCTCTACGTTGTCCCTCTCTCCCCTTTGCCGACACCGATTGGTTGGTCCAGCGTAGAAAATTGGCTATGGTCTTCCTCTCCCTGCATTGTTTCTTTGAAGCCAGCAGCGTATTTTTTCCCACGTATCACCACCAGCGCAGCGAAGAGCGCGAGGAGCGCGACACCGACACAGGCGAAAATGGCGTACTGTAGGCCAGCCGTAACCGCTACTTTACTGACGCGCTCTCCCTGGCGCAAAAGCGCACTACTACGCGCAGATGAGATGGCGATAGCGATGGCCAGCACGAGCCCGGAACCGACTTGTTGTGTTGTATTGAACAGGCCCGAAGCTAACCCTTGTTCATTGTCGCTCACCCCCGCGGTAGCGGCAATGACCATGGTCGCGAAAGTAGGTCCCATACCAAGCGAAACTACCAGAATGCCTGGCAAAAGAGTCCCCACATAGTTTCCGTTGGCAGCGATCTGCGTCAGCAAGAGCAAGCCCACTATCACACATGCGATTCCCCCCACTAGGAAAGGTTTGACCCCTATGCGAGTCACCAGTCGTGAAACGACGTTCGACACGATCAGAATCACCGCCGCCATTGGCAAAAAGGCCAATCCCGTACTCAATGCCGAGTAGCCTAGCACTTTCTGCATATAGAGGGTGAGGATGAACACTAGCGTCCCGAAGGCACCTGGCGCGAGCAGCGTCACAATATTGGCCCCTGTGACGGTGCGTTGGCGAAAGATGCCAAGTCGAACCAGCGGGTATGCGGAACGACTCTCGATTGCCACGAACGTAGCTAACAAAACGAGAGCCAGCGCGAGCAACCCCAGCGTTTGTAGCGAGAGCCAGCCGATATCGTTGCCCTGGGAGAGCGCGTAGACCAGCGCAATGAGCCCTCCTGTGACGGTGAGCGCACCCAGCACGTCGATGCGCCGTTGATCCATTTCGGCACGGCTCTCACGCAGCACAAAGGGCGCGACGATGACCGCGGCAATACCAATTGGTACATTCACGAACATGACCCAGCGCCAGCCTGGGCCAGCGGTGAGCAGTCCACCCAGAATGGCCCCCACGGCAAACCCCGCCGAGGCCAGAGCTCCAACAAGGCCAAACGCCTTATTGCGAGGAGAGCCCTCGGCAAAGGTGGTGGTAATCAGCGAAAGGGCGGTGGGAGCAACAAGTGCGGCCCCAAGTCCTTGGACCGCTCGCGCCAGTATCAACAACGTTCCCGATGGTGCGAGTCCCCCTGCCAGCGAAGCCAGCGAGAAGATCGCGAGTCCAATAATAAAGAGGCGACGACGTCCGTAAAGGTCAGCCATCCGTCCACCGAGCAAGAGGAAGCCTCCCAAAGTGAGCGAGTATGCACTCACCACCCATTGCAGGTTCTGTGTTGAAAAGCCAAGGTCTTTCTGCATAGATGGGAGCGCAACGTTCACAATCGAGAAATCCAGTACGACCATAAACTGGGCCACGCATAAAAGAGCGAGAGCTAATCCCTGGCGACGTGCTTCCTGTGTCGGAGAAGTCATTATATCCTCTATCTGTCTGTTGAACAGTGAATAGATTCTTTGTCTGCGGACTCAGAATGACCAACCACGATGAAGAGATTCTTCGTCTGTGGACTCAGAATGACCAACCACGATGAAGAGATTCTTCGTCTG
>JBBQXY010000146.1:0-14666 GCA_038209195.1 Ktedonobacterales bacterium
GTCTCTGGGGGGTGCGCGGGGGGCGCCCCCCCCCCCCCCCCCACTTTTCCCGCCGAATCAGGTGGGTGATTTAAGCTGATGGTACTTGCTACGGTTGTGTTCGTATGCTATATTAGGTAGCGTCAATGAGCTTAAAACAGGAACTTTATCTCTCTTCTGTTCTAGTCTCGGCAATACCAATGCGAAGTGCTCTCTTGTGGGGGGAAGACACTGGCTTATAGTGAACAGTATTTACTTTATATTTCTCTATCACTATCACCAAAGATATATGAAGAGGAGACAACACGTGTATGGCTCAGCAAGGTTCTCCAGATGAGATTATTTCTTTGCCTAATTTTGATGATGATGACGATCCAACTGCCTTCTCCGGACCAAGTCGTCCGCGTCGACGAGGTCGATGGATACTATTGGTGGCTATTCTGCTACTGATAGCTATCGTGGTAGGACTGTTCTTGACAATACGGCCTGGCCGGCACTCGGTTGCCTACCAGTATCAGAAGCTCTCACAAGGTGATTTTTCTCTCAACGTTAATGCAACGGGGCCGCTACAGAGTGGTACTTTCAATTTAGTGTTCTCTGGCACGGGCAAAATTGCGGAGATCGATGTCACGGTCGGGCAAACCGTAAAGCAGGGCCAGGTCTTAGCCAGGCTAGATAAAACCTCACTGCAAGATGCTATTAATACAGCGCAGGCGCAAGTTCTCTCCGCACAGGCTATTTTGAATGGTGATCAGACTTCGTACAGCAAGACTCAGGGACAGTCACAAGCCAGTGTGAGCGGGGCACAGACGACGTTGACGAACGCTCAGGACAACCTCACTACCACGCAACAACAGTCGCAGGCCAGTATTAATGGAGCGCAGACCAGCCTGAATGATGCGCAGACCAATCTTGCTAAGACGAAAACCGAGTCAAATGCTAGCATTTCCGCGGCACAGACAGTCCTCAACAATGCCCAGAGCAACTTACGCAACGTACAGAACCAGTCGAGGGCGAATATAGCCACAGCCAAAGTGCAGGAGAATCAGGCTATCGCTGCTTGCAATGCGACCCCTGCGCCTACGCCCACACCTACGCCTACTCCTAGTCCTGACTGCGTGAAGTTGGCGCAGGACCAGTATAATCAGGCCGTGGCTACGGCTAACGCGAACGTGGCAACAGCGCAAAACCTGGTCACTACCGACCAGAAAGCGTTGACTACGGCTCAAGCCCAAGCGTCATCCAATATTGCGACGGCGCAGGGGCAAGTGAATACAGCACAAAGCCAGTTGAATACGGCGATGGCGCAGAGCAATTCAAACAACACCACGGCCCAGGGGCAGATCAACACGGCGCAGAGCCAGTTAAACACTGCACTGGCTCAAGCAGATACCAACAACACCACAGCTTTGAATTTGATCAACACGGCGCAGGGTACTGTCAATGCGGACCTAGCTCAACTCCAGACCGCGCAGCATAATTTGAACAATGCTACACTCACGGCCCCGCACGATGGGATCGTCACAACTATCAACGGTACGGTTGGCGGGACGCCGGGTGTCCCAGTAACCGCCAGTGCTACATCCGTTGCTTCAGGTAGTACGTTCATCCAGATCGAAGATACCGCAATCCTACAGGTGTTAGCCAACGTGAACGAGTCCGATACGGGCAACTTGACGGTAGGAGAGCCAGCACAGTTCACGGTCAGTGCTTATGGTCAGCGCATATTTCATGGTACGCTAAGCGCGATCACACCTAACGGTCAGACCGTCTCAAACGTCGTCACCTATCCCGTGACCATCGACGTTGATAAGAGTACGCTCAACGGGGCGACGCTGTTTCCGGGTATGACGGCCAACGTCACGATTATTGTCGCGCAGCGGCCCAATGTGCTGATTGTGCCGGCCAGTGCGGTGAATTTTGCGCGAACGGCTAGCAACCCGACGAATGGTACGTCAGCAATCGTCAGCAAGGATCAGACAGCTTCAGCGATGGATCAAGCGCGCCAGATGCTTCAGGGGCTTGAGACCCAAAATGCGAACGTTTCGAATGACAACCCGATCCCTGCCTATGTGGTCGAACAACAGAATGGACAGTTCATTCTGAAACCTGTTGTGCTGGGCTTGACGGATGGTGTGGTCTACGAGGTACTGGCTGGTCTTTCGCCAGGCGAAACAATTATTATTGGTAGTACTGCCGGATAAACAATCAGATTTGTGCATTATGCTTTGTTTCACTTCATTTGACTGGCCGCCTTCGGCGTCCAGGAGAGGGGGAGGGAGACTAGGGCGCAGCCCTATTACCTGTATTACCTGCCGTGCAGACAGGGTGCAGTCAAGGGGCGGCAGCCCCTTGCATCCCCGCTCGTTAAATGAAGAGAGAGCAGACCAGAGGACCTTATAGCAATGAACGATGACCCTCAGACGCCAGACAATGATGAACAATTACCTCCAGACGGGAGTTTACCTACTATTCACTCTCCGAGCTCACCATTTAGTAACGAGCAGCAAGGTAGGCCTAAAAGAACTGTCTTGCGGCCGGATGCGTTAGCTACCTTCGACCAGACCACCGTCCCGAATACGGTGGCGGTGGGAGTGGGGGAAAGGACGATTAAAGCGACGACGCCAGCGACGTCCACGTCGGTGATTACCGTGCGTGATCTCAAGAAGACGTATCTGCTGGGACAGACGCGGGTACAAGCCCTGCGTGGAGTCTCACTGGAGGTACACGAAGGAGAATTTCTTGCTGTGATGGGGCCGTCTGGTTCCGGAAAATCTACCTTCATGAATCTCCTTGGCTGCCTCGATCGCCCGACGCAGGGCGAATACTGGCTGGTCGGCAGACTTGTCAGTCACCAGTCGAACGACGAGCTTGCTGATATACGTAATCGGCTGATTGGCTTTGTATTTCAAGGCTTTAACCTTCTCAACCGTGCGTCGGCACTCAAAAATGTCGCTTTGCCTTTGATATACGCGGGTTATTCTAAAGAGGAGCAAGAACGGCGCGCGCGTAAAGTGTTGAAACTTGTTGGTCTGGGCTCACGCATGGATCATAAACCTTCACAACTCTCAGGTGGGCAGCAGCAGCGCGTCGCTATTGCGCGCGCACTGGTGAATGGCCCATCTCTGCTGCTGGCGGATGAACCTACTGGGAATCTGGATAGTCGTACCAGTCTGGAAATCATGGCGATATTGCAAGCGTTGAATAAGCAGGGCCTGACCATCGTGCTGGTTACGCACGAGCCTGACATCGCGACCTATACGAAGCGTCAAGTGACTTTTCGTGATGGTCGTATTCTGCGGGATGAGCCTGTCCTTGCCCCACGCTCGGCGCAAGAAGAATGGAAAGCGTTAATAGGCACAAGCAGCGATTTGAGCTAGGTGTCGAGGAGAGCCAGGATGAGCAGAGCAATACGTCCAAGAAGACCAGGGAATCTGGTGAAAACGCCAGCACAATCAGCGCAGCCTGCAGTCAATCCTTATGCTGGTCCGATCGCTGATTTCATGCAAAACGGGAAGAGTGCCAGGCGGAGTAATGCTATTGGTGCAAGTTTTGGCAGTGCCTTGGAAGCCCTCTGGGCCAATCGTCTGCGCTCCTTGCTGACTGGACTGGGAATATTTATTGGGGTAGCTGCGGTTATCGCCGCTCTCACTTTGACACAAGGGGCCAGCGCAAGTATCAATTCCCGTATATCAAGCTTGGGCACTAACTCGATTACTGTTTCCAATGGTGCCGCAACCAACGGGGGTGTCTTTGGTGCTGTTGGTTCAGTGCAATCACTGACGGTAGACGATGCCGTCTCACTTGAAAAGATACCCCATGTGACGGCGGTAAGCCCTATCGTCACGATCACGACGCAGGTTGTCTATGGCAACCAGAACTGGAATACACGAGTGCAGGGTGTCGATCTGAGCTACCAGACTATTCAGAGCTGGGATATGGCGCAAGGCGTATGGTTTAGCCAGTTCGATCAGAGCGCGGGAAGTCCTGTGGCGCTCATCGGGCAGACGGTAGCGCACAGTCTCTTCGATGCGAGCGGAACCAATCCGCTCGGTCAGACCATTCGTATACGCGATCAGCTCTTCCGCGTACTTGGTGTCTTGGCGTCCAAAGGGACGCAGGGTGCTCTCGACCAGGACGATGTGGTCTTTGTTCCGATCACGACCGCGATCACGCGCTTGAAGAACTCGACGTATGTAGATCAAATTCAGGTGCAGGTAGATAATGCCAGCGATGTAGACCAGGTGCAGCAATCGATCAAGGCTATTCTGGAGCAGCGTCACCGCATTACGGGAGGTGCTCCCGATGACTTTCGCTCTCTCAGTTCCAACCAGCTCTTACAAACGGCCAACCAATTCTCGTCAATATTGACGATACTGCTGGTGGGTATCGCCGGCATCTCGCTCACGGTCGGCGGTATCGGTATTATGAATATCATGCTGGTTTCTGTAACGGAGCGTACGCGGGAGATTGGTATCCGCATGTCTGTTGGAGCGCGGCAACGAGATATTCGCAATCAATTTTTGATTGAGTCGCTCACGCTGAGCCTTGTTGGTGGAGTCATTGGTATGATCTTGGGTCTACTGATTGGCTTCGCCGTCACTCACGCAGCCGGACTACCGTTTGTGGTGTCAGTGACCTCTATTCTGACGCCGTTTATTGTCTCGTCGGCGATAGGAGTTGTTTTCGGTCTCTATCCGGCGGTGCGAGCCTCTAAACTCGATCCAATTGTGGCATTACGAACGGAGTAAAGTAACGGATAAGGAAGTATCACGGTCGCATAATAAGCTGGTAGACAGGTTCTCCTTCCTGGGTATCTCCCGTGGGTTGAAACCCTGCTCTGGTATATAGGCGCAATGCTTGCGTATTATCTGGATGCACGGTGAGGCGAATGGAACGGCAGTGAGGATGTTGTTGCTTGATGAAGTCAAGAAAGAGGAGCAGTGCTTTCTGGCCGTACCCTTGTCGTTGGTAGGTGCGGTCGATAAAAAAATGGAAGAGCCAGTAGGTGTCCGTGCTGTCTGGTTCATAGGCTAACTCGGTGAAGCCGATTATCTGGTGCTGAGCATAGAATGCATACGGTAGCCAAAGTAATCCTCCAGGGCGAATATACGCTTTGGCAAGAGCAATGGCTGCAATAGGAACTGTATCTGCAATAAAACGTTGCTGTTCAGGATGCACGGTAAGCTGAAGCGTGGCACGCCAATTCTCTCGCGTAACTTCTCGTATGGTTAATCGGTCACTTTGATGGTTGCTCATATTTTTACCTACGGAGACGGGCCGAAAATGCACGTTAACGAAATAATCTGGTTATCCTGCTACTGGGACGGGCCGATAAATCGGCAGTGGCGGCGATAAATCGCGCCCTACGGATGACCAGTTTATTTCATCAATGCGCATTATCGCGCACTACGATTGCCTTGATTTATCAATTACTTCGGAGAGAATGCGAATGCCGTTCTCAATTTCGCGGGGGGCGGCACAACTGAAGGCGAGGCGTATATTGTGTGTGCCGTGGGCAGGATTTACGAAGAAACCTGCCCCTGATGCTACTAGAACGCCTTCTTGCAGAGCCATTCGTTTGATGTCCTGGGCGAAAATATGCTGTGGCAAAGTTAGCCAGATGAAAAAACCGCCTGTTGGGCGTGTCCAGCTCACATCGGCAGGCATGTATTGTGCCAAGGCTGCCAGTGCGATATCACAGCGCGTCTTGTAGAGTGAGCGCAAATTCACGATGTGCGTCTCCCAATGTCCGCTCTGGCAATATTCGGCAACAATGTTGGCGACGAAGGGGTTGGCGCCACCGCCCATTTGTGTTGTCCCACAGTTGACACAGCGTTGGATGTCGTCCTCTGCACCAAGCAACCAGCCAAGTCGCAAGCCCGGTGCCAGTGTTTTCGAGAAACTGCCAATGCTCAATACCTGCTTGCCTTGCGCCAGGGCATAGAAGCTATCAGGTACTACTCCCTCAGCGACGCCCTTAAAAGAGAGGTCGCGATAGACGTCATCCTCTACAATCAAAAAGCCATAGCGGTGAGCCAAGCCGATAATTTTCTTGCGCCGTTCTTCCGTTAAGGTTATACCCGTTGGATTATGGAAATTGGGCACGGTATAGAGAAAGCTGGGAGATTTACCAGCCAGGCTGAGCTGCGCTAGCTGTTTTTCTAAGGCGTCTGGTATGAGTCCATCTTGGTCCATGGGAATAGCGCACAACTCGATTTGCTGGTCTCGAAAAATATGTAGCGAATCCACATATGTTGGTGCCTCTACGAGCACCACTCCTCCCGCTCTGGCATACAGGCGTGCAATCATATCTACCGCGTGTGTCGAGCCTCCCACTACCATCAGGTTGCCAGATTGAAGAGAGAGGTCTTGTTCTCGATTGATTTTTTCTACCAGAAAATTGATGAGGCTCTGTGTGCCTTGCTCTGCACCATACTGGAGAGATGTAGTGGCGCGAGGAGAGCTGATAAGACGTTGCATGGCTTGCAGCAACGCGGGAGTAAGTAGTGTCGCCGGGTCTGGATGACCTAGCAGTAGTGGGATGGTATTCTCCGCCATTCCCTGTGGTAAATCCTGTGCGGTCATTGGATGATGCCTCCATCAATTGTGACTACATCTGTTGCTTGCTTCGTATTCATTGAGATGTTCTTTTAACTTATTGTAGCATCAATTAGACTGTAGTTTCTGCCATTAATGAGGCGAATGCAATCATCTCCTGGGAGACATGACCAGAATCCTCGATGCTCCACCATGCTGACAAAACTGCCTGAGACAAGCCCCAACCATGTATTCTCACACGGTTGAGTGCAAGATCCTCGGACAACTGAGCTATGCGGCGAGCCAGTACGCGATGCGGCTGCGTCGCGGAGAAGACTTGTGAAAGTGCATTGCGCAAGAACGCCCCTGTCTCATAGGCTGGTTCACCTACCAGTCCTTTGGGGTCAATCGCTAACCAGGGTTGCCGCGTAGACATTAAGATATTGTCGTGGTGCAAATCGCCGTGCAACAGCATCGGCTCAGCCATCGAGGCACTGAGCTCGGCAAAAAGCGTCTCAGCCTCCTCAAGCAGCTTCGGCGGAAAGGGACCACTACCACCGTCAAAGTGTTGCCGCAAACGCCCAAAACCTTTGCCCCAAGCAAAGACCGTCGGAAAGGGATGTGTTGTTGAAATTGGTCGCCACACCTGTCGCATCACGTTTGCTGCGATAGCCGTCGCCTGTTCATCATCTTCTAGGTGCAGCAGTGTGGTACCTGGCTGCAAATATTCCATCAGGAGAACGGCGTTCTCCATGTCACACGCGAGGAACTGCACCATGCCATGCCCATCAAAGAGTCGCAAAGCTTCCACTTGCAAGGGAAACTCATCGCCTGCATATGCTTTTACAATCACCGCTGTCCCATCGGTGCGCAGCGCTGGAGCTACATAGTTAAAGGAGAGATTAGCAAACGGCGCACCAATCTTCAGCCCCCACTGTTGTTCACAGCGCGCCAGAATTGCTGGCAACCGTTCAAGCCAATGCTGCCCCTTTTCTTTCTGCATCAGCAGTATTTCATGAGCAAAATTAGAAGGAATAAAGAACATGCTGAACATTCTCCTTCTACAAAGAAGACCCAAAGATGTATACGGTTAGAGGATGATGCGCATACAGCTTCAAGAAACGTTAGAGAATGACCAATCTGCATACAAAGAAAACCCGAAGATGTATGCGGTTAGAGAAATGATGCGCATACAGCTTCAAGAAACGTTAGAGAATGACCAATCCTCTTACACCACGTGCCATTTTTCGCCGACAATGTTCGTCGATGACTCTTTTGTTGACACCAATCTCTAAGCCGTGATCTGCAAGAGATTGCGAGACGCCTTTCGCCTTCTTCGGTTCGTATCCGTGTGCCTCACACCAATTTGCATAGGAGATCATGACGCTGCTGTTCGCTACCCATGCCCCTTCCACTCTTTTACAGCATTCTGCTAGCCACAATCCAAGAGTGTCTTGTCCTAAGCGCGGTGTCTGTGGAAGACTGTGGACCGCTTTAGGAGTATGAGGCATATGAGGCCCCTGCCCTTCGTGTTGATACCACTGCTCCAAAAGTTGCTCCACTTTGCGAGGCGTGTCTGCTTCGTCCAATGGCGTATACACCGTGACTTTGAGATCTGGCGTATCAAATACCTGAAAGGTGAGACGTTCAAACATGAGATACCCCACCTGTGGATAATTGAGCGTTTTCCGCCCTTCTTGTCCACTAAGTACTTCATGATCAGGCCACCAGGCGCGAAATTCCGGGCTACAGAGTTGGAGATCATGGATCAACTCAGTCAATTGGGCGTCTCCAGGATAACGACCACACATGATCCGGAATTGGGCTAAGAGCTGTCGCGCATCTTCTTCCCAATCGACGACGTATTGCCGAGCCAGGGGATTGGTGAAGATGCCCCAGATGGTATTGCGTTCACGAGGGGCGGTCCTCCGGCTGAAATCGCCAAAGACCGCGCATCCGGCATCGTTCCAGGCTAGGATATCCCATCGTCTTCCTGACACAAAGGCTGGGCGAGTGCCAAACTGATCAAGGAAATGTTGTAACGCTGGACTCACGACCTCAGGTTCTAGTAAGAGTGCCGGAGGTGGTTGCTGATGTGCTAAGTGGAAGAGATGGCTGCGTTCATTCGCATCTAGACGCAACGTCTGCGCCAGGCGCTCTAAGACCTGCGTTGAAGGCAGAATAGAACGTCCCTGTTCTAACCACGTATACCAATCCACGCTTACACCCACCATCTGTGCCACTTCTGTTCGTCTGAGTCCAGGCGTTTTGCGCCTGCTTCCTCGCGGCAGTCCTACATCTTCAGGAGTAAGCCTTGCCCTGCGCGTACGCAGAAAATCTCCAAGTTCATGCAGGCGATGGTCTTGTTGTTGCTGCTGAATTACCAAACTCTCCTCCTTAGCCCAGAGGTTGGGAACGATTATCGTGCGAACCATAGGAGTCTTATTCCTATGATATCTGCTCATCTTGTACCCTGACCTCTTTGAGTATACCATAGATACGCGGGTGAAGTGCCTGCAAGAAGTCAAATGAAAGATAAGGTATGACATAATGGATTTACGACTGGCAGGAAAGAGGGCACTGGTGACCGGATCGAGCTCCGGGATAGGCGAGGCGATAGTGAAGCTGCTGGCTGCGGAGGGCGTTGCTGTCGTAGTACACGGTCGCAACGAAAGCCGAGCCAACACTGTAGCCGAGGCGATCCGCGCTGGAGGAGGGAAAGCCGAGGTCGCTCTCGGTGAACTCACCACCGACGCCGGAGCTGATGCGGTTGCCGTCGCGGCGTTCGCTGGCGGACCTATTGATATTCTGGTCAACAATGCCGGAGTCCTTCCACGCCATTCATGGATGGAGGCGACGGCTGCGGACTGGGCCGAGACATACAACAACAACGTGATTTCTAGCGTGCGAATGATCCAGCGCCTGGTTCCGCAGATGCGCGAGCGACACTGGGGTCGGGTGATCCAGATTGGCGGTGGCCTATCGCAGCAACCGAGCGCAAACATGCCGCACTACAATGCGACGTTGGCTGCCCGCCACAATCTTGCGGTCTCTCTCGCACGTGAACTGAAGGACAGCGGAGTGACATCAAACGTCGTGGCTCCCGGCGCGATCCTTTCGGAGGCAGCTCGGGCAACGCTCACCCACATGGCACAGGCTAATGGCTGGGGCGGCGAGACGTGGGAGGAAATGGAGCGCAACGCTACGCAGGCCATAGCTCCAAATGACGTGGGCCGTCTCGGTCGGCCAGAGGAGATCGCCGCAGCAGTAGCATATCTGGCCAGCCCAATTGCTGATTATGTGAGCGGTGCAACTATCCGCGTCGATGGCGGCACGATTCGTTCGGTTATCTAATACCAGTTATTACATTAGGGAGAGAATGTAGCCTTTGAGTAGTAACGGACGGGGAAACAACGCTAGCGTTGTTTTCCCGTCCGTTACTACTCAAAGGCTCTCATTACCTGTAACTACAATACTGTCTCGATCGCATATGTGTTGTAAGAAGATTCCTGCTGGGTAGTCCTGCAATGCGCTTCCGCAGACAGGACAGCGGCGAAGTGGGCGATACGTATCAGATGAGGAGTCCTGGAAATACCAATAATAGCAACGGCGTGTGTCATTGAGGACGATTTGAACGTTTCTGCCAAGCGTATTCACTGCGCTAGTGATATCTGTGAGCTGTTCTTTCGCCCATGCTTCGTATGCTCCAGAGTCAAGCCACAAGATGTCAATGGCATGGTAGAGCGATTGCCAGTGAGCGATCTTGACAACAATTTCCTGAGACAGGGTGAGGGTCTCAGGGGGTACTTCCAAATTACAATTCATGCAATGCAATGGATTCCGAGTTAGAGTAGACATCAATTTGATTGGTGGTTTCTCTCGACACCGACAAAGTTCGTCTTCAGGAGTTGGCTCTGGAGAGTGAAGCTTCGCATAGATGGACGGCTTTTCCATGGTAGATTATCCTTTCTCTACGTAGCCACAAACAGAATAAGTTGTGTTATTATTTCATTTCGTCTTTGCATACTAGCACATAGCTCAATATTTTTCAGCTTTTGTTTTTTTCTTCATTTGACAAGCCGAGTTCGGCGGCAGGGGGATGGGGAAGTCTAGGGTACAGCCCTAGAACCCAGTCAAGAGGCTGCCCCTTGCATCCCTGCTTGTTGTGAGGTGGTAGATCTCGTCGTAGGCTGCTTTGCGGCTGCCGGGGGTGGCGGCGAGATGGATGGGAGGGGCGACAGAGGCGGTTGCTGCGGCATCGCGCCAGATACCGTCGGCGATACCGGCGAGTAAGGTAGCACCACGGGCAGAGGCATCGGATGTCTCGACTGTCACCAATTCACGGCCCAGGATATCGGCGAGCATTTGACGCCAGGCAGGATGCACGCTCCCGCCACCAGCCAGGCGCAATGTGTCTTGCGCGCTCGCGTTCGGTAGGGCATCGAGGGCAACACGGATGCCGAATGCCACCCCTTCGAGGGCCGCGTGTAAGAGGTGCTCGCGTTGGTGGTCGATGCGTATGCCGACGAAGGCTCCGGTGCTGTGGGGATTACGGTGATGTGGGCGTTCTCGCGTGAGGTAGGGCAGGAAGACTACGCCTTCGGCACCGGGTGCTACGCGATTCGCGCTCGCGTACAGTTCCTCCCAACTGGCGTTCAGTGTTCGGCAAACCCAATTGAGCACCAATCCGGCATTTTGCACCGCCGCCATAGCATACCAATTGACTTGATCAGCCGCACGATAGAGATGTGTGCGGCTGGTCGGATCGGCGATAGGTTGTGCAGCAAGCTGGACTATTTGTGCGCCAGTGCCAAGCGTCAACTGGATGGGGCCGGGGGTGAGCAAGCCGGTGCCAAGGGCAGCCGCCGCAGTATCGGCTGCACCCGTTGCAACAGGTAAGTCTGGTGGCAAGCCGAGTTCCTTGGCAGCGCGAGCAGAAAGTGTCTCGGCGATTGCGCCGGATGGGGAGAGTGGAGCAAACAGCTCCCGCCGCAAAGCAAGGGCAGCGATCACCTCGTCTGCCCAACAATCGCCGGGTAGATCGTAGAGCAGCGTGGCTGAGGCATCACTGGGGTCTGCGGCGACAGAATCGGTCAGGCAGAGCCTGAACCAATCCTTGGGCTGCAGTGCCCAGCGTGTCTCCCGATAGACTGAGGGTTCGTGATCAGCTACCCAGCACAGGAGTGGACCAGCCATGCCAGGCACAAGTGGGTTTGCCAGTTGCCGCGACAAGGCAGGAGGTAGAGCCGAAAAGCGTTTGAGTTCTGCCTCTGCACGCGTGTCGGCCCATAATAAAGCGGCGCGTGTTGGGCGTCCTTTTGTATCTGCCAAGACTACGCCATGCATCTGTCCGGAGAGGCCGATAGATGTGATCTCGACGTGTGGAAGCTGTGCAACTGCCGCTTGCACAGCAGTTACCGTCGCACGCCACCACGAGTCGGGATTACTTTCGGCCCATCCAGGCTGCGGGGCAATGACCTCGTAGCCTGCTTTGGTTACGCACAGGGTTTTCCCCTCTGTATCAAGGACGAGAACTTTCACCCCGCTTGTGCCTAAGTCAATGCCCAGCAATGCCATTTCAATGCCTCCTTCAGTCTCCGGTCGTTACAACCTGCGCTCCACGCATTCCAACGTCGATGAACATGCGTGCATGAAGTGCGACGGAACAGTAAGCAGCACTTTTCTCATTATACTTCATTTGACCCCATGCCCAATCAGAACGTAAAATAACCACACAAACTCTACACCCGTTGGCAGCATCCAGTGGCAAGCTGGATACTCTGTCTTAGAATATATGAGAATTTGGATAAAACAGGAGATTTTACTGCTATGGCGAACATAGAACCAAACCTGGAACAGCTTAGCAAAGAGCAACTGATCTCTCTGATGGTGCAAATGGTGCTGCTCTACCCCGATTTAGAAGAACTGATTAGAACTATTCCCGTCACTGATAAGAAAGAACAACGCATACCCCTTAATGCGGCACTATTTCGCCGTCAAACGAAGCTATGAAGGCAGCAAAACAGGTTGAAAATTACGATATACTGGAGATACGTGTATTCAATGTAGAGAAAAGAGGCAAGCAGGGCAATGACACGTTACTTTGAAGATTTTCAGGTTGGCGATATTTTTGAGCTGGGGACTACGTCGGCAACGCAGGAAGAGATCATCGCCTTTGCGCAGCAATTTGACCCACAGCCGTTTCATACTGACCCGGAGCGAGCAAAGCACTCATCCTTTGGTACGTTGGTTGCCAGTGGCTGGCATACTGTCGGCCTGTTTATGCGACTGATGGTGGATGGGCTCATCAATGAGACGATCAGTATGGGCTCTCCGGGGGTAGACGAGGTACGTTGGCTTCGTCCGGTTCATCCAGATGAAATTCTGCATGGACGATTTATCGTGCTAGAGAGCAAGGCCTCCAAAAGCAAAGCGAATCTCGGTATCGTCCGTTCCAAGTGCGAGTTGCTAAATCCCGCGGGCGAGGTGGTGATGAGTTTGGTAGGGACACACTTCTTTGGGCGGCGACCAACGCAGTAGTTGGTAATAATCGACAGCCCATAGGCATTAAGCTATGAATTAGCAGGCGGTTCAGTCCCCCACCTGGGCGACCGCGAGGGTCGCCCCTACTATACACGCGGCGACCCTCGCGGTCGCCTTGGAAATCACGCTCCATTGCTTAACTTCATGCTTATGGTCGATAAAAAGTGATAGGCTACGAAAGCAACCGTGGCGTTGATTCCGCATCGTTTGGGGTGTCCGGAGTGTCCGAGGTGATGGCCTCCACTTTTGCGAAGGCATCATCTTTCGCCTTCTGGAACTCTTTGGGATAGGTGGCACGCCATTCCAACCAGATTGCAACGAGCAAAGCTTGCAGTACGCCGGCGACAGGCGAAGCGAACAGTGCGCCCACGATGCCAAAGAGTTCCGCACCAGCGATGAGGGCGGCAATGGAAACAACGGGATGGAGGCCAATAGCCTTGCCCACGATGCGCGGCCCGAGGACGTCGCCCTCGATCACATGCACGACCACAAAATAGACCAGCACGATGAGGGCGAAAATCCACCCTTTGGTGAGGGCGAGCAAAACACAGATGGCACCAGAAACAAGCGTCCCCAGCACTGGAATAAACTCTAAGATGAATGCTAGCACCCCCAGTAACAAGGCATAGGGAACGCCGATAAGCTGCATGCCAAGTCCAACCAGGACACCAACTAAACCGCAAAGGAACAATTGACCACGAATATAGCCCCCCACAACGCGCTGCAAGGTATCGAGGAAAAATCTCACGCGCCCTTGTTGCTGTTGTGGCATGTTCCGTCGCAACCAATCGGAGATGCGCGAGCCATCGGCGAGTAGATAGATACTGAGCACAGCCACCAGTACAACATCCAGCAGAGCACCAACCAGACCTGTCAGTAGTGGCACGACACTTACGGCGAAACCTTCAATGCTAGCGACAAGCTGCGCACGGGCGGCGTCAAGCTGACTCTGCGAGATACCAAAGGAGCGCAAAGTTTGTTCAAGGGGAGTGAGCTGACCGCTCTTACTCGGCGTGAGCAAAAACTGTACATAGGTTGAAAGCGAGGTTACTTGCACGATGGCTGTGCTCACTATCAGGTAGAGTAGCGCACTGATGACACCGAGGACGAGGAGGTATACGATGAGGATGGCAAGAAAACGGGGCATCACGCGCTCTAAGAACTTTACCGCAGGTGCGAGGGCGTATGCGAGGACGGCGGCAACGGTGAGGAGCAACAGGGTTTGAATGATGTGTCCGGCGGCCCAGAGGATGAGGAGGGCAACGCCAGTCCAGGCGAGAATGGCTAATGGAAGTCCGACACGTTGCATCCATTTGGCGATAACCGCTGTGGGGTCACTATCTCGATTTGTGCGCGGACGAATGTTTGTAGACATTTTGTGCTCTCTCTGTAATCAACACGATAGAATTTCCAATGATCTCTGCCATTAACACGTTGCTGAACACCAAAAGAAACATTTGCTTACGGGTGTATGAAAAAGTTGTAGGCAATCAAGCAGCAAAGCCTTGCTCCCAGAACGAGTTATAAGACTGGTTGAGAACGCAAGTGCGCAAAGCGAGGACCGCCTCCAAGCCATCAGGAGTCCAGCGCATGCCAGAGCGTTT
>JBBQXY010000147.1:0-14560 GCA_038209195.1 Ktedonobacterales bacterium
TTTCCATTGGTAGGGATCCTCTCTGTTTTGGACTTTTTACTTACAGATGAGGATACCACCTTTTTGCTTGCTTGCCTACAACTTTTTCATACACCCCCTCCTCTTCCTTCTCTTGCGTTTCCGTATACAAACCGCTATACTCTATGTTGAAATAGGGAAAACAGTGTCGACGTAAGGAGCAGAGAGCGTATGCCGTCCTCCGATCAGCAACCAGGAGATGAAATCAGGCTATCCACTACAGGGGAGCCCGCTGGGTCAGTAGGGTCTACAAAGCCCGAAGGGCCAGAGGCATTGGTCGAACCAGAAGCGTTCCAACCGCTCTACGAATTCCCGCCGGAGTCATTGAAAGCCACACCTGAAGCGACACCACTGACGCATGTTTTGCCGGAGAAGCAACCAACGTTTTCACCCGAAGCAATTCAACAGGGACTGGTCTATCCACCCCCTCCTTCTTATTATCAAAACTTGCCGCTTCAGACTGAACGCCCATCGTTACCGCAACCACCGCGAGGCAACCCGTCAATACCCGGTGGACTGCTCTCCTCTGCCCAACCACTACAGCAACCATCCCAGCAGCAAGGAGGGGTACAGTATCCTCCGCCGGGGGTGCCACCCTATCCAGCGGGCATGCCTGTCTATGGACCACCATTTAAACAGCCACCACCCGCCAAAAAATCGCGTCGGTGGCTCTGGATTCTGCTCTCTGTGTTGGGTGTTATTATCCTGGCTAGTTGCGGTCTCTGTGGTTGGGGAGCGTATACCCTGGTCAACTCGACATACCAGCAGGTATCTGGTGCCTTGAATGTAGTAGATGATTTCTATTCTAATTTGCAGGCCGAAAACTACAGTGCCGCCTATAGTGACCTCGCGCCGCAAGGACAGATTATCGGCCTCACCCAAAGTCAATTCACAACCCAGGCTAGTAAGCTCGATCAACAGTATGGGCCAGTAACATCTTTTGTGCCTGGACAGCCCTCGTTCAGCACCGATGCCACCTCGGGGCTGAATATATCACGTTTTACCTTCACGGTAGATATTAAACGCACACACCTCAGCTACACGGCACTATTGACCGTGAATAAAATCGGTGGCACCTGGAAAATCACCCAATATGATCACATTTAACGCGAGGAGAGCGCAAAGAAAATTCCTATGGCACCTTGCTTGAGGTACCATAGGAATGCGGATTTTCAAGACTCTGCATCACCAGAGATACGTATATTTTTATAATGCCCATAGATAAGAATAGATAGAAAGCGAACAGAGTCCCTATAGATTAATTAACAGCAACGCTCGTCTGCATATTGACCATCGTCATTTCACGTCCAACGCAGGCACGCAAGTCTTCCCGGTAGAAGCGCCACGTACTCCCCACTTTGTGACCCGTGAGTTGACCAGACCACATGAGACGATACAGGGTGGAGCGACTCACCCGTAAATAGCCCATTGCCTCTTTGAACGTTAGAAGGACATCTTCCTGAATCATTTGAATTACCATGCTTTGCTTTCTCCCCTCAAAGTAATTGCTATGAGTAAACACCGTTTATATAACGCCGATAATGTAGCCGACGCTACAAATATGTGTCTCATTGCATACTATAGTAACCAATTTTGATGCATGTTTACATTGAGATGCAGTTGTGATCTGGTTAATATTTCGGCAAAACAGGTTATGTATTCATTACCGTTTGTCTATCTTCTCGCCTGTCCGCCGTTTTGCCCCTTACCACTTGTTAGCCAACAACATGTTGAGCGCACTGATATCGCAGGAAACGGGGTAGATGGTCAAGCCAGTGAGCTCGTGCAGGGTGTGGATGAGCGCACTGTTCGTCGGATCAACCATGGCCACAGTAAGGCAGTGATGGTCGCGACCAACAGGGGCACAGCGCAGTTCATTCGCGACCTGGTAGGGAATAAGTTGTTTCAGGCGGGACGGAAGTTGAACAGGAAGGTTCATGTAGGGAACATTGGAATGTACCTTACCAGGGCGCGCAGCAGTTTGGACCAAATCCTGCGTGTCCTGGAACTGCGAAGATGCGGCAACAGCTTCCTCTTCGCTATTGTGCTGATTGAGGCTCCACAATTGGGTCGTGATGGCAGGGCGCAGTGTGAAGCGACGAGCAGTGAGACTGACACGATGCAAGAGATGTTCTAGCGAGGGACCAGCCTCTGGGAATGAGCCAACACCCATGACAATATCGGTCTCGCGTTTCAGAGGAGGAATAACGGTTTCCGCTTGTAACAGACTGATATTGCGATAAACACGCTCCAGGATATCGAAGATACCTTGCGCATCAACATCAGGAAAGATAATGGCCGCGCCCACCCCTTTATGTAGTAAAATCTGGTCGCCTTCGCGGATAGTGCGGCGCATGTTGACGAGAACTTGCTCTAAAAAACTGGCTGGCGCGTGATAGCGCAAGCGCTTATGCAGAATGGCGGCCTGAGGAGCGATATGAATGTGCTCCAGTTGCGAGACGTGAAGGAGTAAGATACTCAAGGCGGTAGAGCGCGGAAAAAAGTTGCTCAATTGCATACGAATGCTGCTATTCAGTTCGGACGTTGCAGGCGTAATCTTGTCACAGTCCATCTCCTCATCGTTTTGTTCGTATAATAGGCTGGCCTGTACTAAAGAGAGAGGTTGGCAGCGACAGCGTTCCGCGGTCGGGTGTTCACGTAAGACCACCGTCGGTGCTGACTGCATGTTAGTTTCTTTTCGTTTGTAGTTCATTATTTTTTGCCTGCAACAGTATTTTTACCGATTATACCTTTGTGCAGATGGGGAAAAGATGAAAAATGTGTTACGTTATGGTTAAGAAGAGGTAATCTTGGTTAAGATGATATAGGGGTGTCCATATAATTGAAGAGTGCAGAGATTTAAATCTCTGCACTCTTCAATTATATGGACGATTACCAAGCGGTCGGCCTGGAATTTATGATTCGATGGAAACCGGGGCCGTGAAGGTGTAGCCAACGCCGGGAACAGTCATAATATATTGTGGCGTGTTGGGGTCGGGCTCCACTTTCTGGCGCAGGTGGCGAATATGGGTCTTCACCAGACCAGAGTCTCCGGCTTCGTCATAGCCCCAAACTCGCTCAATAATCATATCCGTGGTCAAGACCTGACCCGTGTTCGTGATGAGCAAGTGAAGCAAGCGGCTCTCGGTTGGGGTCAAACGCACTTTGACGCCATCACGTGTAACCTCGTGGCGCATCGCGTCTAACGTGATCGGGCCTACAGTCACAGACGACGAATTGGAGGCACCTCGTGTACTGGATGAACGACGTAAGATAGCTTTAATGCGTGCCAGCAGTTGCCGTGGGCTAAATGGTTTTCGCAAATAATCGTCAGCTCCCATCTCCAACCCACGCACCTCATCATCTTCACGATCATGTGCGGTCAGAATCAAAACCATTGAATTGGTTTCACTTCGCATTTGGCGACATACTTCAAAGCCATCAAGCTTGGGCATCTGGACATCGAGAATGACGAGGTCGGGCAACGTTTCACGCCAGCGTTTGATCGCCTGCTCCCCGTCAAATGCACGTACGACATCATACCCATGCCCTTTAAGCCAATAGCTTAGCATATCTACCATGTCGCGGTCATCGTCCGCCACCATGATTTTCACTTGTATTCCTCCTACCAACCTGCATTACAATCGGCTCTCCTTCTCAATACGCCATACAACTGATCTAAAAGAAGGAGAATTGTGGGGACCATCCCACCCCTAAGAAATTCGTAATAATCCATCACGCTTAGAAAGAAGAAGTGTTACATTTCAGTTCCTCGATAAGGTATCGGCCCTAGAATATCAGATTATGCTTTCATTGCTAGTAACGCGACGGATGAAAGGCAGTAACATTATGACACAATTTGGGCTATTCTGCACTATGGAATATTACCCTGTAGTACTTCCAACTCCAGCCTCTTCATAGGAGGTTTTACGCTTGTTACCGCACAGCTTCTCATGCTCCTTTACCTCTTATTATACGTGATGGCAGCTTGCTTTTTGTCACCAAAGCGGCCCGATTCGTAACACTCTACCGAATTTAGCAATTTTGAACACGCGCTCAGCAAATTTCTCATGATTCAGCAACGAAATCTATCTACTATCTTCTTTACTATCGGCATGCCGCGCCCTTTCCTAGAGGGGAAGGTGCACCAAAGTTGAGAAGTATGGTCTATAATAAGGTGGAAATGGATTGCCACCTTTTACCATGATGAGGAGCGTAAAATGTCACGCGAAGAATTATTAACATTGGCACGCGCAGCAGCTTTGCGAGCGCATTGCCCCTATTCACATTTCAGAGTTGGAGCGGCCCTCATTGCCGGAGGGAAGCTCTATACCGGCGTGAACATAGAGATTTCGAGCTATGGGCTGGCTTTGTGTGCTGAACGTTCAGCATTGGCAGCAGCCATTTCCGCCAGTGCAGGGCCGATTACGCAGGTGGCAGTGGCCTGCATTGATGCGCCTGCCGATGCTCCCCTTGCCGCACGTACTCCTTGCGGTGCCTGCCGTCAATGGTTGGCTGATTTGGCCCCCAATGCCACCATTTATATTGACGGTGCCGCACAAGACTTCACGATTGCCGACTTATTGCCCTACGCCTTCGCTTTATAAGCAGAGTATTAACAGATCCCTGGCTTTGTCAGCAGGGCTTCTTCTCACAAATAGCACAAAGCAAGCGCACCCTGTCTATACCCTAGTCGAACCATTTCACCCCTTGCTTGCTTACTCCACAAAAATATGCTATACTCTTCCTAAGGCATCGCAAGGCCCCCTTGTTTGAACCCGTCGCACCCGCCGAGGTCTCTCTCCATCATTCCCTGTCCGTTGAACTCCAAAAAAGAAAGGTCCCAAATGTCCCGAAGTCTCAAATGTCCTCACCATCACAAGTTCTCATCTCAGCCCCAAAAAAGAAAGGTCTCAAATGTCCCGAAGTCTCAAATGTCCTCACCATCACAAAGTCCCAAGCAGGAGCACCCTGTCTGGGGGACAGGTAATACAGGTAATAATCGGCCCCTACGCTTGCTTGCTACATTCTTTACCGGCCTACAAATGCGACCAAGCGGCAGAAGGCGGCCTCGCCCCCATTGAATTTCCAGGGGAAGCAGCCAATCCAGACACGCTGGTTGAGCACTTCGTCGATCATACCACCGGCGTTTTCGACGTGGAAGACACCGTGGGGGAACATATCGTAGTGCATCAGTTGCAGATCGTCGTCAGGCCAGATTTCCTCCAGCGGCTGCCCCAGTTTCTGGGCGCATTTGGCAGCCAGATCGGGGCGTACCTTGCGAATGACAGTGTTCATAGGGTGATCCATGGAGCCAGCATCGATGGCGAACCAGGAGATTTTGCGCTCCAGCACCCAGTCTACGAATTCGCGGGTTGGGCCAGGGTGCTTGATAAAATAACGCGTCTCGTCCGGCTCTGACTCGCCATACCAGTTGCTAGGATAATACTTGTGGTAGCCCGTATGCACGACAACGATATCACCAGGCTGGATACGCAAGCCCGTCTTGCGCTCCCATTCCTCGAAGTGGGCCGAGGTATAGACCTCGTAATCGCCAATGCCCAGACCTTCGAGATCAACTACCACGCCTGGACCGACCAGCTTATCCAGCGGGATGCTACCTATATCCTGGCCATTGGTGATAAAGTGCAAGGGAGCGTCCAAATGTGTGCCTACATGCAAGGTAGAGGCGATGTGCTGCCCACCCACCTTATCAAAGGCCACCCGTTTAATCCACTTGATGGTCGGGCCATCATAGGTGGCAAAACCTGGGGTGTGGATATCCCAGTTCTGCGAAAGGTCAACGACGCGCATATTACTCAGGTCAATTGGTTGCATAACACTGTACTCCTTCTATTCTGAACGGTAGGAATGGTCACAAAGGTCACTAACTGAACGCTACAACATGAACCTTACTTTCCGCCATTGAGGGCCGCGTCAAAGATAATCTGGTCGATCAACTGTTCCACGGGAGCGCGATCATCAGTAAAATAGACCTTGCTTGTCTTTTCCTCGCGAATATTGCCATAGTTCATACTGGCATACGCCACGCTTTTTAGCAGAGGATTGCTCATATTGGCTGCGTTGATATAAAAATTGTTCAAGGACGTGGAGGCGTTGGTGCCAATGACCAAGCTATTCTCAAAACGTTGTGTATCGATGATATAGACATTGGAGAAAACTGCTCGCATGGTTTGTGCCAGGGCTTCGACGAGGCGAAAGTCGCAGCAGGTGCGTCCCGCGTTAATGACGGCGACACCCTGTGGTGTCAAGTGCGCTTGTACCTCCCGAAAAAACTCGACCGATGTCAATTGGAAAGGAACATAAGGCTGTTGATAAGCATCGATGCCGATTTCATCATAGTGCTGTGTGGTTGTCGAGAGATAATAGCGTCCATCTTGCACGATGACATGCAGATTGGGTTCATCCATATGAAAGTATTGTCGCGCCAGGTCTACAATAGTGCCATCAATCTCGACGCCATCAATGGGAATAGGGCCATAAATAGCGGTAAATTCACGCGGAATAGTACCAGCACCCAGCCCGATAATGGCTACTTTATGCACCTGACTCGGAGTGAAGGGCGGCTTATTGAAGTACGGAGCCACCAGGAAGTAGTCCCACGGTCCCTGTGTCAAGACCTGCTCAGGATTGTAGAGGGAATGAATGCCAAGCCCCTCATTCAGAACAAGTTGTATCTCATTGCCAACGCGTACAACTTGAATGTAATTATAGGGAGATTCGCGTTCAGCGAGCATGGTACCACCGCCATTACTGCCACTCGGCGGCTTGATCGGCCCTTGCGAGGCAATCATCGCCAGTGCCATCGGCAGTAAGAGCAAAATGGAGAGCATGCTCTTATCCAGGCGTGGACCACGCGGTCGGCGCGGCGAAGATGGTTCGCCGCGTGTGCGAGCAATGACCAGTCCGAGAATGGAGACAAGCAGCAGCGAAACGGCAAAAACAAAGAAGGTACGATACGTACCGAAGGTGGGGATAAGCCAGAGCACGGGCAAGAAGGTGCCAAGGATGCTACCAGCCGTCGAAATGGCGTAGAGCTGTCCAGCGGTGCGCCCGGATCTACCTATCTGCTCGACACTCAAGCGAATGGCAAAGGGCGATACACAGCCCAGTAGGATCATGGGAATGGCGAACAGCAGAATGACAGCGACCAACGAGCCATAAAAGACGCTGATTGAGTACGTGGCAAAGGATGAAAGCGACCAACTCAGAATGGGACGTGAGATGAAAGGTATCAGCCCAATCAAAAAGGCCGCGCAAATCGTCAGGAGGTAGAGCACCGCCGGACGCGGATAGCGATCAGCAATGCGCCCACCGACATAATAGCCAATGGTGAGATAAAGCAGGATGAGGCCAATCAGGTTTGCCCAGACGAACAGCGAGGTGCCAAAGTAGGGAGCCAACAGCCGCGAAGCAGAGAGTTCTACCGCCAAAGAGCAGGCACCCGCTACAAAGACGAGCAGAATAAGCAACCAGCCCTGCACAGTACGACCAGAGGTGGTGGAAACGACGCCATCATCTTCGGTAGGTGCTTTGTTGGGGCCAGGGGTTGTAGTGGACATAGCGCGATAGTCTCTCTTTCTTTTTCCGTTCATAAGGGAGAAGTGCGTGGCTTACATAAGATGAATTGACCCTTACGCTTGCGAGAATGTATCAGTTTCTCTATTGTCGCATATCTGGCAAGAGTAGTCGAGTAAGTAATGGGGCTTCTAACTCGCGTGAGGCCCGACGTAGGCGTGCAAAGGTTTCCAACTCCATACTGTCCTCTAGGGTAGTCAGGAAGAGTTCGAGGTAGTTAACGGTGGCATATTGCAAAGACTGGCGCAGCTTCAAGGTGTAGAAAAGCACGGCTAGAGCTTCGGCTGGGTGGCCTTGCTCATAGAACAAGACGCCGATATTGGTCAAGATCATGCCCTCGTTGTAATGTTCATCCAAGGTAAGGGCAAAGCGCAGTGCCTCCTGGTAGAAACTCAACGCCTGGGTGTAGTCTTTGACAGCGTGGTGCAGAATACCCAGGTTATGCAACAATACGCTCTCTAGCAGAGCATCTTGCAGTTGCCGGTTCAAGACACGGGCTTGCTCAAAGTTCGCACGGGCCAGTTCCCATTCGTTCTTGCTGCGATAGAGTTCGCCCTGGTTCGTCAAGGTGATGGCTACACCGTGCCGCTCGCCAATTTTGCGTTGCACAGCAAGCGCACGTTCATAATAAGCCCAACTTTGCTCAGGGAGGCCCAGGCGATCATAGAGCAGCCCCAGGTGATTGCAGATCAATCCTTCATCACGGCGCGTTAACACACCATTGGGTGGCAACATCGACATATAGATACCTATCAATGCATTCCAGGCACCCCATTGCACCATGCTCTCGTAAACCGCCTCTTCCAGGAGCAAATCGCAAGCCTGTTGCCAGTGCCAGCCAAGGCAGAGGTGACGTATCGTTGCTAGCAAAGAGGCAATATCCTGCGGGCTGTTGCGTTTCTCAGGGGGTAGGCGGTATTCTTGCGCCACCTGCTTATAGTAGTTTGCTACGCGCATATGACCGGCAGCAACCGCGATCTCCCGCGCTTCCTGGTTATCGACCGCGGGATGCGCTACAGCACTTATGCCCAGTGAGGAGGAAGCGCGGCCTTTGGCGTGAAGTTCGCTCCCATCCAGATAGTGGTCAATAACATATTGGCGTACTAACGGATGCAAGACATAGGAAGGTACATCCTGTGTATTCATCCTCTCTTGCACCAGGGAGAGCCGCACCAGGTTCGGCAATTCTTTCTCAAAACGAGCGACTTTCATGCCTGGAGCTTCACCAGCGATCGTCATAAATATGCCACGCGCTGGTACCGGTTCGCTGAATAGACTGAGTACACGCATTAAGGCGTGTTGGATGGGGTTCAGGCTACGATAGATAGCGGCGATAAGATGCAAGGAGACTTCGCCCCTCCACACAGGCGTATACTCAGGAGAGTGTAGCAAAGAGTTTAACGAAAGACCACTCATCTTCATCAGTGTACTGCATAGTACCAGGGAATAGGTATGACCAGCACAACGCTGCCAGAGGCCCGATAGCTCCTCATATTCTCCCTGGACGCCTCTCTGTTGTAGCAGAGCCAGACCTTCCGGCATACTTAGGCGTGAAACGAGAAATGAACGCACGCGCGTTTGCATCTCCTGAGTTTGTGGGCCATAGAGTGAAAGATTGCAGGTGAGCAAGAGACGGCTCACACCAAGGTCTTGCAACAGCATTTCCAGGAAAAGATGTATAGCTCCGCGTCCCTCCAAACCTTGGTTGGTTTGGGGGTGCAAAAGCGACTCAAACTGATCCAGCACCACAAAGGCTGGTTCTTGTGGACGCCGTAAAGCACGTAAGAGCGTGGAGATCTGTTGCTCCGGCTTCTGCAGGAAAAAGCCCGGCTCACTGGCCTGTATACCACTGAGAATAGCGGCAATTACATCAGGTAGTGTGGCATGTGCGCCGATGCTCAACCAGACCAGGTGTTTAGGGCCGGGTAATCCCGCCTGAGCAGCAATTGCTAGACGACGATGTAACAGGGCTGCGAGGGTCGTTTTTCCTGCTCCAGCTTCCCCAGTAAGGATAACCGCACTGCTTTGCAGATCGGTTATCATACACTGAACCATGTTGACCTCGTCCCCGCGTTGCATGATAACACTGCTATCTGTTCCAGGTGAAACAATAGCATCTAGACCGAATGTGTAATGGCGGAGCGTTGGCTGCACTTTGAGACGCACAGTAGCGAGCATATACGTGCTCTCAGGTAGCTTGAATGATAGGTTTCTGATATCCTGGGCTTGACTTGACACTTGCATACGTTATTCGTTTCCTTGACTTCCCCTGGATTCGTCACGAAATTTAGTATACTATACAATCTGGCCAACAAGTTTCTGGTAGCCTAAATATGCTAATATTGATTGGTCAGTAAAAGTTCACGACTCCTCATCGCTTTAAACCTCCAGTGAACAAGCCCAGAGAAGTCAAGTAAGTTGGAAGGGGCTTAAATGCATGTTACGTCTAATTTATATGGGGACACCACAGTTCGCGGTTCCAGCATTGGAGGCACTCATTGCGGGTGCGGCTCCTGGGCAAATTCTCAAGGACGGACTTGAAATTGTCAGTGCCATTACGAGGGTGGATAAGCCTGTGGGGCGGGGACAAGGCATTGTTTATACTCCAGTGAAGCAGACGGCTCTGGCCCACAATATTCCGGTCTGGCAACCAGGTTCATTGAAACGCCTAGAAAATATCGCCACCTTGGCAGAGTATCAGGCCGATCTGTATATTGTGGCTGCTTTTGGGCAAATTCTACCGCAAGCCGTGCTCGATCTGCCGCGCTATGGGACGCTCAATATCCACGCCTCGCTTTTACCCAAGTATCGCGGCGTCTCGCCCATCACCGAGGCAATATTGCAAGGTGATGCCGAGGCGGGTGTAACAATCATGCAGATTGACGCTGGTGTGGATACCGGCCCCATACTGCTCAAGCGCAGTATCCCATTGGCGGGAGATGAGACCACTGGCAGTTTGACCGCCAAATTGGCAGACCTGGGGGCGCAGGCGCTAGTGGAGGTATTACCACGCTGGGTGGCAAGAGAGATTACGTCTGAGCCACAAGATGAGCTACAAGCCTCGCACACCCATATGTTGCGTAAAGAGGATGGAGAGATCTCCTGGCAGCAACCAGCAGCAGTGTTAGCACGCAAAGTTCGCGCCTATACGCCGTGGCCCGGAGCCTATAGCCACTGGAGAGGCAAACTTATAAAGATTGTCACCGCCGCCGCAGTTCCCTTAGAGCCAGGTGAGGCAGTGCCTACAGGAACCGTGACGCTACGCGAGGAGGCAGGGCATAAAACACTAGCAATTGTGACAGGGCGGGGATTGTTGGCTATCAAGCAACTACAACTTGAAGGGAAGCGGGCAATGGGTGCAGAAGAGTTCTTGCGCGGTTATCCGCAGATTCCTGGGGAGGTATTGGGAACATAACAGCGAGGTCTTTTTTGTGAGTAAGGCAGAGCTTGCTATCCACGGACATAAGCTCTGCCTTATTCACAAAAAAGTTGTTTTTAGCGAACGCTAGATTTTGGGCGTGTTACCAGTGCCGCGATAACACAAATGACGAAGATACCATAGAACAGGACCATATGCGAGGGCTGCATCTCATTAGCTGGATGCGTACCAAACGTCGCTACATGGTGGAAACCAGGGATGGTATAGTAGATGCCAATAAGCAACGCAACAACTGCGACCGCAATAGCACCAAAGAAAATTGCCGGGTTTTTCATTGGATAAACTTCCTTTTTCATTCACAAAGAGACATTAAGACCTCTAATGTCTCTTATTGCCTCTTTGCACATTTCTCGTATAAGAACACTAGAACGACTAGATTAGGCGGCTTTGGGCTTCATAACAAACCAGCCAGCAACGCCAGCAATCAACAGAACAACACCTACGCCTAAAGCAAGATAGGGAAGGGTATGATGTTTACCAGCCATGCCGGCCAGTAAAACCCCACCAACAACAAGAGCGATGACGCCAAGAGCGATGATACCGTAGTAAAGCATTGGATTCTTCATTAGTATGAAATACCTACCTATTCTTCTAATTCTTTGAATATATACGCGTTGGCCTGTCCAAAACGTACCTCTATTGTATCAAACGTGTAAAGCTCTCTATGCTTCACAGGACAGTAACAAATAGCCAATTTGGGTAATTTAGGCTCGCGCCTGAAAAACAGTTAAAAACAGTATTAGTGCTATCAAGCCCAATCCCCAGCAATAAATGGCAAAAGGATAGAGGCCCCTGGTCTCAAAATACTTCATCAAGAACCGGGTGCTGACAAAGGCTGCGACACCGGAGATCACCATACCCATCAGGATCAGTACGAGGACAGAATTTGGCTGACCGATCAGTTGTGGCAGCTCCAGGATGGCGGCGGCACCAATAATTGGCGTACCGAGCAAGAAGGAGAAACGCGCCGCATCCTCGTGGTTGAGACGGATGCCCAGGCCAGCCACCATACTCGCGCCAGAGCGCGAAATGCCCGGAATAAGAGCCAGGGCCTGCGCGGTACCGACGACGAGTGCCTCTTTCCACGAGAGCGAGGAGAGCGGGCGGAACTGGGCCTCCCGTTCTTTCGTGCTAAGTCCCGCTTCTTTATCCAGGGCATGAACGCGCATGCGTTCGCCGAGAAAGAGCAACGAGCCATTGAGGATCAGGTAAGCGGAAGCAATCAATGGGGAAGCGAACAGTTGTTTGAGTGGATTCTGTAAAAAGACACCGAGCAATCCAGCCGGAATGCAGCCGATGATGATTAAGAAACTCACCCACTCTTCTGTTCCTTTGCGCACCTCACCGTCTTTGATGCTTTTGAAGAGGCTGCGCAGCACTTGTAACCAGTCACGCCAGAAATAGAGTACCAGGGCGATAGCGGTACCCAGATGCAACGCAACGATGAGTGGCAAGAAGCTTGGGTTGCCAACAAGGTCTCCCCAGCCAAAGAGGCCAGGGAAGATCACGGTATTGCCAAGACTGCTAATAGGGAATAACTCGGTAATACCCTGTAGCAGAGCCAGAAAAATCGTTTGCCAGATGTTGAGGTTCATGCGCTAATAACTCTCTTTATCACAGATACTTTTGCTCTAATAGTTGGAATTCTGCATATGTTTTTGCATAGACGATACTTCCCGTTTTGGTACTGAGGAAGTAGAAGTAGCTAGACTTAACGGGCGACGCCGCACCTGACAGCGTGGCAAGCCCTGGGCTACAGATAGGCGTTGGTGGTAGCCCCTGATTGACGTAGGTATTCCATGGGCTATTCGGGGCCACATCTTTCCCAAAGCCCTGGAATGTTAACCAGTAATGTTGGGGAGGTGTGATGGAATCACGAGCATATTCGACCGAGGGGTCGGAACCCAGATAGCCTGCCGTATCGTTCGGAATGGTATTCATAGCACGGTTATAGTACACGCCAGCGACGCCAGCGGCATCGCGATTATTATTTATCTCGCGTTGCACCAGCGAGGCCAGGATCACCATCTGGTATTCATTGAGGTGATTCGCTTGGGCTTTCGCTACTAGGTTGTTTTGTTGCACATAATCGTCAAAGGCAGTCAACATCCGGTTGACGACTAAACGAGCGTCGCCATCGACGGGAATGTCATAGGTGGCAGGGAAGAGCAACCCTTCCATGCTGTCATTATGCGGAATGAGCTTGAGCACTGGGTACTTATTGAAATCAGGGAACTGCGCTGGATGTTTGGCGTAGTTCAAGAAATCCTGTTTATTGAATTTAGTCAGTCCAACCGAGGCGAACGCGTTGGCAATCTGCTCGATACGATATCCTTCAGGGATCGTCACAAAGAGAACATCGGGTATGGCATTGAGCAACTGGTCAATGATGTCGCTAATCGTCATACTGGAGTTCAGGTGGTCATAGCCGCCAGCCTGCAATTGCGTATCCAAACCCTTGATGCGCGCCCAGACGCGAAAAGCCAGGGCGTTGCGAATCAACCCTTTGTTCTGCAAGTCGTCGGCAATCTGGGCGGTTGACTCACCACTGGTAATTTTGACTGGAATGACTTTCCCCACGCCAGCGGAAACAGGCCGAAAAATATCGCTGGCGGTATTCCATGCATAGTAAACAGCCCCAAAGATCAGTATGCCTAGCAAAAATACTGCTATAATGGCACCGCTTGCGCTTCGTCCTCTCGTCATGGTTTTTCCCCTGTTGTATTATATTGTGAGTCCAGGTATTCTTGCAAAATCACCGTAGCGGCGAGGGCATCTATCTCGTGGCCCTTCTGTCGTCGTTTTGCTTTGTGTGAGCCGCTCCGACGCTGCATTCCCCGTTCCTCGTACACACGACGCTTCCCATTGCGTTCCGCGAGCAAGCGTTGCGCTTCAACCGTTGAAAGACGCTCGTCCCAAAACGTGAGCGGAATAGCAATATGCTGCTTGAGACGCTCCGCGAAGGCCTGTACCCATGCTCCTTGCGCATGTATTTGCCCATCCAGGCTGATGGGTAAGCCAATGACCAGACCTGTTGCTTCAGTCTCTTCGATACAGTCCTGAATAGCCACCCATGTTTGTGCTTCATCACGGGAAATATGCAGGGTCTTATAGGGAGAGGCAAGAAATCGCGTGGAGTCGCTGACGGCAACCCCAATCCTAGCCTCTCCCACATCCAAAGCTAACAATCGCGTCATATATGTATACCTGAATGTTTGCGGATACTATTGCTCTGTTTCACTTCATTTGACATCCCGCCTTCGGCGGCAGGGGGGAGAGGGAGAGCTAGGGCGCAGCCCTAGAACCCAGTCAAGGGGCGGCGGCCCCTTGCATCCCCGCTCGTCAATTGAAGTGGGACAGAGCACTATTACTTTGTTTCACTTCATTTGACTGGCCGCCTACGGCGGCCGGGTAGGGAAGGGAACTAGGGCGCAGCCCTAGAACCCAGTCAAGGGACTGCCGTCCCTTGCATCCCTGCTCGTCACATGAAGTGGGACAGAGTAC
>JBBQXY010000148.1:0-14483 GCA_038209195.1 Ktedonobacterales bacterium
AGGGAAGGGCAGGGCGTATATAGTAGGGGCGCACCCTTGCGGTCGCCCTGGTAGAGGACTCGCTTATGTGTGTGCAATTATGCGCCCTCCTCATTCCATATTGGGAAACAGATTAATAGGCATGGAGCCAAATTTGCCGCCGTTGATGGCTTCGGCGATGGCGCGCAGTGGGCCTTGCTCGATGGAGAGGCGCATCATGGTGCGCAAGAAGGGCTGTTCGGGCGCGGGTAGGGTAGAGTC
Source organism: Ktedonobacterales bacterium (assembly GCA_038209195.1). Classification (GTDB taxonomy): domain Bacteria; phylum Chloroflexota; class Ktedonobacteria; order Ktedonobacterales; family Ktedonobacteraceae; genus JBBQXY01. Next base: position 241 of record JBBQXY010000148.1, read on the forward strand.
GGGGTGGAGGGCGGCGGCGGCAGCGCAGACGAGTTGCGCATCCTCGGTACGCTGCGCGAATTCGAACAGCTTGCCCAGTCGTAAGAGGCGCATTTCGTAGAGGCTGCGCCACTTGGCATCGATCAGGTCGGTGATGGCCTCGCTGATGACGGCGTCTAAGGCAATGACGTTTTGTTCTTTCTTGTGGCTGCTTTTCCGACCACGACCTTTGGCTTCGCTGGCGGGCAGGTCTGTTGCGAAGCTAGTAGTGTGGCGTTGTTGTTTCCAGTAACGATCAATGTAGGGCTGGATACGGTCATAAGGCTCGTACAGCCAGGATTCAAATTCTGACAGGTCGTACAATTCGTTGCCGCGCTGTGCCAGCGCGAGCGTTTCGCTATCGAGTTGGCAGGAAAGCGATGTTATCGCGACATCCCCTGTCTCATGGTGCTCAGATTCTGCCTCGTTTTCGATCAGTGGACGCCAGATGGCGTAGGCAATGGGTAGCTTGCGCCGCGTCCGTTTGCTCAGTGCGTACGCCTCCGCGATGAGGGCACGACCGTAGGCGAGTGGCACTTGAAAACTGCCGAAGCCTTGGCCCCCCATCTCCTCGACCAATTCCCTCCAGTGATCAACATCCATTTCGTCGGTGCCATAGCAGTCTTTGATGCCCCATGAATCCTGGTAGAGCACATTGACTCCCTTCAAACGTCCATCGGGTCGCAACCAGGAGATCATAATCATTTGTGCGCCCGTGCCATCGAGAAAGCTGGCCCGCGCCTCGTAAAAGCGCAGGAGCTGCTGGCGCGCCTCGGCCATAGCGTTGTCCTCGGTGCCGGGGGCGGACTGCATGGTGAGTCTGCCCAGGGCTGTACGCGCGTGTTGTTTCAACTGGCGATTGGAGGTATGGGCGATGAGATAATTCAAGGCTGGAATGGAGAGCGATACAGCTACCGAGCCCAGATGTTCCAGGGCATCGATGGCGGCAACCACAATTTTGCTGGTCTGATTTTCTAATAAGGGAATGAGCAAGCTGGCAGCCCGCAGGTCGCTACTACTGCCCAGCCAGTCGACAAAACCCAGCCGTCTTTCCAGGGGCATGGAGAGAATATCTTCTAATACCGATTCCACTCCCAGTTCGCTGGAGCCCACTAGCTCAAGGAGACGTAACTGCATCTGCTGCATGGCCGCTTCTGGATCGTTCAAATATTCGATCAAGCCTTCGTCGGCCATCTCTGAGTCCAACTCTTTCAGCACCGGAGCAATGGTAAGTTTGGCCATGTCGCTCACAGTCGGATCTGCCACCAGGTCTTCTAATTCTTCCAGGTCAAAATCGGTTGCCAGTTCGGTGAGAATGAGGACGGCGGCGGCATGAGCTGCTGAGTCGTGGGTGCGCAATAAATGCAATACTTTCTCGCGTGCGCCCTCTGTCCATTCCTCGTCCAGGCGGTCTAAATAATGCGCTAAGGTATCGGGGTCGATATTCTCGCGGCGGCTGATGGCCAGCAGTATGCTATCTATGCTATCTTGCGGAGGCCTTTTGCGTCCTCTAGGCATACGATTTCTCCTCGTTACGGTTATTCGGGTGGTGCGAGCCCCCTGGGACAGGTGATGCATCGCATTGTACCACGTTCCCCTTTTGGCGTCGATAGCTAGAGCGGTATATATTTTAGGTCTTGTGAAAGATTGCTAGGGCGACCGCGAGGGATCGCCCCTACTATATATGCAAAACGGGCGTAGAAGGTATCGTAGTATAGTAGGGGCAACCCTCGCGGTCGCCCTGGTTGTTTCAAAATTGGCTTTCTTTTTTGTAAAGTTGGCGTGGGTGGATGAGGGTTGAGGCGGCGGGAGCAGTGAGTAGGGCTATGCCTTCCGTGAGTAATGCCAGGCTGATGAGAAAATCATCGTGCCCCTCGCTGGGTTCGACGTACATATCGAGCACTTCAGGAGCAGGTAGGCGATAGCGAGCCAGGCGCAGTTGCTGCCAACACTCCTGATAGATGTGCTGTGGGGCATGTTGTGCAGCATAGAGTTTGAGGCGGCCGCTGTTCGCTAGGGCGAGGAGCGCGTAGGCCAGGCGTGACTTGCTGGGTCGCGTAAATGTGAAGGGGATAATGCGCTCTGTGCCGAACCGATGCAGGAGGAGCGAGGCTAGCCCCGCGCCTAATCCAGTTGCATCCACCGCCAACACGCGCAGCCGCCACTGTTCCACCAGGGCAACCGTCGCGGCATATTGTTCAACGTAGGGCATTCCTGTCCACCACTGATGATGAACGACTTCGATGGAGGGCATTTGTAGTTCGTTGTAGTACACGCGCCCAATGGTGATGACGGTGCTATCGCGTTGCGCGTGTCTGGCACTGCTTGACCCTCCCACATCTGGGCGATCCTCTCCTGCTACATCCATGCCGGCAATATACCAGCCCTCAGGTGATGGCGTCTCTTCCCAGTTGTGCGCGCCTTGCAGCAGCGTCCGTTGCAGCGGGTTGAGGAAGTAGCCCGCGCCACTGATGGGCCGCAGAAAATACTGCGTCTGAATGGCGAGATGGTCCTCACCGAGCCGTGCAATCTCTTGCTCGACAAAGTTGCGATAGGCCGGATTTATGGCGGCAAGTGTGCGCCAATCGAATTCAAAATGGCAACGCACACCCGTTTGTTGCTCCAACGCCAGGTTGACGGCACGTTGTTGTGCCAGCAATGTGCTGTCCGACCAGGCAGTGCCGTAAAGAATAGTAGTAGCATTTTTTACGGCCGCCATGGGACGGAAATCGCGATCAAATTTCTCGCGCGCGACATCTTGTGCCTCGTCAATTTCTAGCAAGAGATCGGCGGTTGCTCCAACCACGTTGCTTTCGAGCCCCGCCGAGTAAAACATGACGCGTGGCCCGGCCTGTGTCCGCAGCAGTGCCGGGTCGGCCTGGGGAGCCAGACCTACGATATAGCCATGCTTTGTCCAGATGCGCTTGCGCGTGAGTGGTGCATCCAGCAGGGAAAGCAGACGCAGACGGCTCGTGATGATCTGCGGCGTAAAGGTTGGGGCGGCTTTGACAATAGTGCCCTCCGCGCAGCAGGTGAGCAGATACGCCTCAATGACGGCTGAGAGCTGGTTTTTGCCGCTTTGCCGCGCCATCATCACGGTGAAGATTCGACCATGCTCGCCCAAGATCGAGTCAAGGACAGCTTCCGCGACTTCTGCCTGATAAGGATAGAGCGGTTTCCCCAGAATGTGTCGTGCGAAACGGCTAATCTGTCGAGGGGTGTTTTTCATTGGCAATCAGGTGAGAACGATGATGAAGAGGTGAGTAGGTATGGTTACGAGAATGGAGATGTGTGCGAACCAATACAGCTTGCTCGCTTGCTATAAGTATACCATGCGGTTGTGAGAAAAAACAAGACATAGTTCCACCTCGGTATGGCGACAATATATCGTCGTCATACCGAGGTGGAACTATTGCTCCGACACAGTTCATTTGTCCAGCGGGGATGCAAGGGGCCGCCTCCCCTTGACTGCACCCTGTCTGCACCTGTCCGGGGGACAGGTAATACAGGTAATTAGGGCTGTGCCCTAGTTCTCTCTCCCTCCCCTGCCGCCGTAGGCGGCCTGACAATTGAAGGTGGTCAGAGCACTATGTTAATTACGAGTTAATTGGCTTCCGCCAGCTTATTGCCGAACTCTTCATCAATCCAGACGTGATGCAGACTATCGATAACTAAACCATCATGGGGATGGCTACTGGAGGAGAGGGTTGTGAACAACTTGAATGAACCAGTTCCGCTCGTTGGGTAGCTGCCGTAAGTGCTTTGTAACGAGTCATCGAACCAAACTAATCCATTGCTGGCGATCCCGATGCCAGAGGTATGTTCGCCGCACCCTTTACATAACTGTGCATAGCGGTATTCTTTTACACCTTTATTGGTCCCAGCTACTGCCTTGGAGACAGTTAATTTACCGAGCATGCCCGCGAAGCCTTCAGTCCACCAGATGTTGCCTGCTGTATCCACGGCAATCAAGTGAGGTGTCAAGCTGCTGTTCGGGGTAGTGCGAATTTTGTACTCTTTTAACTGACCCAGAGCGGTATATTCGCCGATCAAGGCCACAGAGGAGTTGTTTTCGGTAAACCATACATTATTGGAGGCGTCAACGGTGATGCCATAGGGTTGGCTAGTGCTTGAGGGTGTAGCAACCTCTTTAATAAACGTATGAGTGGTAGTGTTAAATTCACCGATCTTATTGGCGTAATGTTCGGTAAACCAGAGCATGCCATTGTGATCAATGGCCACGTCCCATGGTCCTGAACTGGCGGTGGGCACGGTCCATTTTTGGAAAGTGTTAGTGCTGGGATTAAATACGCCGATAGAGTTGTCTGTAGGCATAGCGAACCAGGCCTGCCCTCCTTTGTCAAAAGCAATAAAGAGCGGTTGTGCATAGCCGGATGGGAAAGGGTATCCAGTAGCCCACGTGGCAGTAGTGGGAATAAAAACGTTGAATCTGCCAGGAAGGGTGCTGGGACTACACTGAGGCGATGGATCGCAGCCGGGTGATGCCACCCAGATATTCCCCTTACTATCAATGGCATTACCCCAGGGATCGGTGCCAGCAGGCACAGGATACTCTTTTTTTGTTGTTGCTCTCTTCACGGGTCCCTTGGCGCTGGCCTGTAGGGGATGGCTGACCATAGCAGACGCAATTACGATACCAACAACAAGGATCGCTAATGTGGTGAACCTACAAAAAACATTTTTACGGGATTTCATCTTACAAATTTCACTCCTCATTACGATACTGCAAAATGATATTACTCATTCATGACCTTCTATATGCGATAATATCATCTCTTTCCTGCCTTGGGAAGCCTGAGTTAATTTCGTTCCCATATATAGGACGTTCGGTTACGAAGAAAGTACTATTGCTTAAGGTTGCTGGTAGCGCGCCGACTATTTTGTTGCTGTATACAAGAAGTGTTCCAATTTTGACACCAGCGTATGTATTTGAAATGGTTTACTTAACCAATCAGTTGCTCCAGGTACTGCACTAGCACTTTTCACGCGGTTATCCGCTGTCATGATAATGATGGGGATAGTGGCAAAACGGGGGTGTTGCGAGAGTGTGGCGGCAATCTGATAGCCTGTCATGTACGGCATCATCAAATCGAGCAGGATCACCTGGGGTAAATGTTTCGTTTCCACCTGCTCTAAAAACGGAATAACTTTGGTACTATCCGAAAAACCGAGACCGACATAGCCTTCAGCCTCGAGTAATAGCATCAAAACAGATAGAATAGCCTCGTCGTCATCGACTACCATGGCATAAGGAGATTGTGGTGCAATGGTTGCTGGCGTATCTTGGCTTTTCTCAAAAGGAGCATCGTTACAGTTATTGGTAGAGTGCATTCTCCTGCCCTTCCACTAGGAGGTTCCCTTTCATAAAAGGAAACCTGGCTTTTACCCAACCCTATGTATGAAATACCCTCACAGTATAGAGCGAATTACAAAAATTGTCCACTATGTTACTTTTTTCCTAATGGATTCCACAAAAAGAAAATCAGGGAAAAGACGCAAGCAATCAAGCACCAGAAGCCATAGTAGAGTTTATACCCTGATGCCCACAAGAGGCACCATTACAGGTAATGGTGCCTCTTGTGGGCATCAGGCTGGGCACGGGCGGGCATCAGGCTCGTCATTGTCGTTGGCGCAGAAGTGCTGTGAGGCCAAGCAGTAGCATTGCCAAGCTATAGCCAGCAATGAGCAGCCAGCCCAATGGGCTAAGGGTATTAGCACTTCCCAGGTTAGTGATACCAGAGATATTAGAAATACCAGCGGTGCCGATAGTGCTGTGGCTTTGCTGCTGCGCGCCTGGGCTGGCACTGGGTGATGGTGTCGTTCCCACAGTAGGAGTTGTAATGGGTGTGTTTGTGGGCGTGACTCCCATGGTTGGTGTTGCTGTGGGTGTAACTGGTGTCGGTGTTGGTGTTGCTGAAGACGCCGTCGGCGTGATTGGGACTGGCGTCGCATTCACGGGTGTTGGGAACACTCCACCCTGGCCAGTTCGCACGGTTGGTGTCACACCAGCAGGGACTGTTGCTGTAGCGCTTTTCCCGAAAGGGCCTGCATCCAGCACAATTAAAATATTCGTTATTTTGCCAGGAATAACGTCACGCACGAAAATATGGTGCGCACCGGCGGCCCAGGTGGTTGTCAGTATCACCGCAAACATGCCATGCTGATCGGCCTCGACGGTATTAGTCTGCGTGGCCTGTACAATGAGAGGCTGATTTTTTTCATCGGCGAACGTAATGAGTCCGCGCGGACTGAACCCTCGTCCACCCAGTTGAATGGGTTGACCTGGAATAAGCAGTCGCGCATTTTCCAGGATGAGCGTCAAGCCATGCGAGGTAACCACAGTAGGAATACTCGTTGGCATACTAGCCGTAGTCGACGAAGCAGTGCCATTTGAGGTGGGTGGCACTATCCAGGATAAGTCGATGGCACTGACGATTAAAAGCGCGAAGGTCACGATTATTAAAAGCAGCGTACCACCTAGCCAGAGTAATCCTTCAAGTCGCCCTGGATGGAGTAGCCACCAGCGCACATGGTCTAACGTATGCATCGTGGGCGCGGTGGACATGGGTTTTCGCCCCTTAGAACGAGCAACAATACGGCGAGCATAGGCAGATTCTCTTACCCCCCCCGCTGTCCACGAGGAAGACTCGGTTGCCGAGACGACTTGCTCAGGTAGAACTGTTGTTGCCCGCACATTGTAGCCAAAGGTTGGCGACATGCTCGGACGAATAGGCGTCGGTGATAGCACGGAGTGGGTAGGAACAAGACTCGTGCTGCTCCTAGGGGCTACGCTTGCTACAATTATGGGCGATAGCGTATCAATTTCGTCGATAGCAATAATGTGCTGCTTCTGCTTATGAGGTTGCGTCTCTATCTCATCGATATCCACAGAACGTGATAGGGTCGGTGAGAACTGTGTAGGTAGTGAACTGGGTGAAAGTTGTGTGAACGGTTGCGGTAACGTATCAATTTCGTCAATTTCGTCAATGGTGTCGATCTCGTTGATAGCGGTGCTAAGTTTTCTGGTTTTTGGTGCCTGGACAGTGGCATGCTCAACGGGCAAAGGCTGCTCTAGCAAGCCTTGCGCTGAGATCGGTTGCGGCTGGGTCGGCGTATCGATCACCAGAGAAAGGGATGAAAGGCTACTCTCGGCTTCAAATTGTGCCGATTCGTATTGCCACATCGTTGGCGGCGGCAGCGTTGGAACGCGTGTGAGATCCCCCTCCTCTTGTAAAGTATGGGTACGAGTGTATTTGGGACGGACTTTCACTGTGTTCGGGTGTTGTGCGGAAGCCCGTGGAGGAATAGGGGTAGGTGGATTTAAGGGACGTGTTTTTGGCGTAGGGCTTTGCTGGCTGGAGGAAAGTCCTGTTTTCGTGTTACTTTTCAGGGCACCGGCTAAATATGCTGAGACTGTCGGGTCAATCCAGACGGAAGAACCAATAGGCTGCCGTTGCACCGGTGAAATTTCGTTCACATGGTGTTGCCGTTGGATATACGGTGCAGAATAGCCACAATGAGGACACATCACAATGGTCTGTTGCGGTGCTATTTCTCGTATGGTGAGTAGCGTGTTGCATAATGGGCACATTACCTCGTGTGCGGTCGGCTCATGAGCACTGTTACGCTTCAAGGTTGGCGGTATTTCGGCCTGCATCTTTTAATTCCCCCGGACTCTATTAACCAAATTGGCTAGGGATTGATGGATTGCTTTCACTTTCCCATCCTTGTTCGTTCCAATGGATATGGATAGAACACATCTCTGCATATCTGTTGCAAATAAACGCATCTCGGCACTAATTTGGAATAGATAAAGAGAAAACACTCGCTAGTTATGCATCAAAAGCAGGAGGAAAGGGGAATTGCGGAATTATCCGCAGCAGGTGGAAATTATTTCCCTATTCTGCTAGCGGTGCAAGAGTAGAGTGAGCAGGTGGAAGATGTAGGTGCCTAGGAATACGATGGTACATCGCTACAATTGTATATTGGCACATTCCTTGCTGTAAAGGAATGATAGGGGGGATACAACCTAAGTTAATTTGGGGAGGTGTCTCCGGTTACCAAAGACGTGGATAGTGGATTGGAGATGATAATGGTGACAATGGTAAAAGGGGATTTCGACAATTTTTTAGCGACAGGCGATAAGGGACTCCGAGAAAATGATGGTCCTAACAGCACTGGCTATAGCGTCAAGCGTGGGGCTGGACGCAAGAGAAATGAGACCAGCGTCCAGCGCGGGAGTAATCGCAGTGATCGGGCCCTCGGCGATTACTTTGGGGCAGATGATGATCTTGATCTAAGGGAGGAGGACGATGAGGAGGAGGGCGAGGAAGAACAGTGTGAAACTTCGATAGATAATGCCATTCGCCAATACCTGGCTGAAATCGGGCGTTTTCCCTTACTGACAGCGGCACAGGAGATGAAAATTGCCTGGCGTGTCACCGAGGGAGATGTGGAAGCGCAGCAGCAGTTAGTGGAGGCAAATCTTCGACTAGTGGTTAGTATTGCCAAACGCTACAAAAATCAGGGCATTTCATTGCTAGATCTTGTGCAGGAAGGCAATCTTGGTTTGATCCGCGCGGCACAAAAATTTGACCCCGCCCGCGGGTTCCGTTTTAGCACCTATGCTACCTGGTGGATTCGCCAGGCCATCAGCCGTGCCGTAGCCGAGCATACGCGCACCATTCATATTCCCGTGCATGTGGTCGAGCTGATCTACAAATTAAAACGCATTGCGCGCACACTGTACCAGGACTTGGGGCGAGAACCGTTGCCAGAAGAACTGGCTGCCGTTGCTCATTTGACGAAAGAGCGTGTCGTGGAGCTCCAATGCATGGCTGAGGCGCCTATCTCGCTCGACGCACCCCTTATCGACGACGAGCACTACTACCTCGCTGATACGTTGATCGATCATCATGCGACTGCTCCGGCAGATGTTGTGACGCAGCAGGTGTTACGTGACCAGCTTACCAGCGCGATGGAAACATTGAACCAGCGTGAACGTCAGGTGATTGAATTGCGCTATGGACTCCATGATGGTTATTGCCACACGTTGGAAGAGTTGAGTACCTACTTTAAGCTGACGCGAGAACGTATTCGCCAGATTGAAGTCAAGGCTCTCCGCACGTTACGCCAACCTGTGCAGGTTCATCTCTTGCGCGATTACGCGTAGGAGACATCCTTACGCATCTTTACGCGGCGGCACGAGTTTGTGTTCAACAGCGAATGCTGCCGCTTCACTACGCCGTGCGAGACCTAGCTTCTCCAAGATATGACTGACGTGGTTGCGAGCCGTCTTCTCGCTTACACAGAGCGAATCGGCAATCTGTTTGTTGGTGTAGCCACGCGCTACCAGGGCCAGCACTTCGCGTTCGCGCTCCGTCAATTCGCCTCCGGGTGCCTGTTCTTGGACACCGTGGGCCGAGAGATTCGTCAAGCGGTTGGTGACCTGCCCTAGCAGCGTAGGGTCAAGGAGCGATTTGCCCGAGGCTACCAGGCGGATAGAGCGCAGCAATTCCGCACGGCTCACATTTTTGAGGAGATAGCCGCTAGCTCCCGCCAGCATTGAGGCGAGAACGGCATCGTCATCGCTATACGAGGTAATCATCAAGACCTGCACCTCTGGGAAGCGACTTTTGATTTCACGACAGGCCTCTATGCCGCCCATTTTCTCCATACGTATATCCATCAAGATCAATTGCGGCGCAAGCACCGTCATTTTCGCTATGGCCTCGGCACCATTACTGGCTTCACCAACCACGTTGATGTCTGGCTCTAACTCAAAGGCCGCACGCATTCCCAGCCGCACTACCTCGTGATCGTCTACAATCATTAATCGGATACTTGACATATCTTCCTCATTCTTTTCATAAATTAGCGCGGCAACCGTGCTCTTACGCTAACGCCGCCCCTTGGCATGGTAGTGGCTGCAAATGTCCCGCCTAACTCTTCGGCTCGTTCGCGCATGCCACGCATGCCATGGCCTGAATAGATGCGTGGCTGCTCACTTGCTAGCCTGAGATCGCTGCTTGGTTCGCTGATTGCAAGCCCTCTTGCTGTAAACCCTTTGCCATTATCACAAATCTCAACCTCAATAGCCTGGGGTAAATAGCGCAGTTGAACATATAACTGCGTTGCCTGCGCGTGCTTGTAGGCATTGGTCAGTGCCTCTTGTGTGATACGAAAGATCGCTGTGCCAACAAGAGCCGTTTGATGCGTATTGCTTCTATGATCCTGTTGCCTCTGCTGCCCGTTGTCCTGTGTCTCCTCTTCGATACCCACTACTTCCAGGCGCACAGGTAGGCCGCTGATGGTTTCAAATTCGCATACCTGATTGGTCAACATTTGCGTTAGGGTGCTGGTGCCACTGATCAATGGTTTGAGCGTAAACATATAGTTGCGCGTCTCCCATAAGGCCTGTTTGGAGATCGTTACCAATGTATCCAGCCGTTGTGCCAGCGGATCGAGTACTTCTTTATCTTCCTCGTCCTCGGAAGCTTCGGCGATGCGATGTGCCAGGGCAGCACAGGTCTCCGTATTCAAACTCAGCATATACACGAGTTGGGCCACGCCATCGTGGATGTCACGCGCAATGCGGCTACGCTCGGCCTCGGCTGCCAGCTCTGCCGTCTGTTCCGTCAGGCGCATATTTTCCAGCGCGACCACCAATTGTGGCCCCGTCGTATTGAGAAACTCTTCTTGGTTGCCCTCAAAAGAAGTGCGGCGCGTGCTCTCCACACCGACTATAAGGTAGAGTTGGCTATCCAGAAAGATGGGCAGGTAGAGACGTGACATGCCGTAATGATCATCGTGGCTATGAGTGTGGAGGTCGCCAGGGAGGTGTTCAAAGGCACTCAATGCCTCGCCTGTTTGTAGCACTTGTGCCATGAAAAGCTGGCTCTTGTCAGGCCATGCCGGGTTAACGAAGCCCGCCTCCACACAAAAGTCAAGCTCGAACTGCTGTGCGTTGCCCACGCTGTCTTCACTGCGCTCACGCACCAGCCCCAAGAGGAGACGTTCAAAATGACCGCCTTTGCGCATCTGCTCCGCGCTGTATTGCAGCAAACTCTGTCTATCACGAGCACCCGCGACCAGCGTTTCACTGACGTGGCGCATCGCTTTTTGCAAACGCACATTGTCTTGCTCACGCCGTCTACTGCGCGTGTAATTCTGGAGCAGTGTGGCGAGATAGGCCGCCAGGATGGCGATCACTGGCGCGTCAAGCAACGAGCCAGCCAGGTCTCGTGCGAGTAAAGGGTAAGGGATTGTACCCGGTGGTGGGAAAAACGCTCCCAGCAAAATAAAGAGGTCATAGCCCAGGGCCGCTGCCAACCCGCCACGATAGCGATAGGATAGTGCTGCTGCGAGAGCTGTAGAGATGCCATAGCGATAAAACGGTGACGAACTGCCGAAATGTGGAATGCCGAAATAGCCACCGAAGTACGTTATCATGCCGCAGATCACGACATCCAGGCTATAAATAGCGATATCCCAATTGGGATTTCGGGTGCGAGCCAGCGGCGTTAAGATATCTCCTTCCTCGTCGGCTGCCAGCGGTCGGCGACGCAACTGCCAAAACTTGCGCTGTTTCGCTACGACAAGCTGACCTGGTTGGGGCATATTCTTGAGGCGTGGAAGGGTGGGCAGGAAAATTTTGAAAATTGGCGCATAAAGTGTGACCACCAACGTCTGTAAAAACGTAATTACGAGTAGGAGGGTCGCAAGTGGTACGTTTGGTCGCCCCTGAATGGACACAATCCAGATCAGGGCGAACAACCAGGAGACCCACCGCCAGAGTAAGAAGAAATAGCTGGGCGTATTGCGCAGGCGGCGCAACGTTGTTTGCGGAATAGCCTTCAATGTTTTGCTTGACTGCTGCATAAATGGTATTCTCTCAGCACAGAATTCCGATGAATAAAGGTACAGATAACCTGCTCAACTTTTGGCAGTATGCGCGTTTTTTCACATACTGTCAATGAGTTTTTCCGCTTTGTACCCTGGCACATTGCCTGAGTAATGTGGTATGGTATAACTACATTTGAGCTTCCTCTTGAAAGGCGATGGAAAAGATGGCTTTCTTGTATGAAAGAATCTTCATTTCCAGGTCTGCCAGGGAGTGAAAAGTGTAGTGTTTGCCCTATAAAGAAAGGGACGGTTCTAGCCGTGAAAAAAGCCGAACAGAAGCGCACATCCTTGGTGGCTAATCTGGGCGATATCAACCGGCCTTTGCGTGTTCGACCTGTACGAGTGATGGCGCGTGAATGGTGGGCGGTGGATGCTCGCGACACCTGGCCCGGTATGGTCATGGATTTACGCCGCCTGGGTTTTGAGGCGATGGCATGGGAGGATGAGGTGTTAGTGCGTGAAGGCGCGCCCGCCTATGAAACACAGATGGAAGGTCCTGCCGCGCAGGGAGGATTAAAGCCCTTCCCGCTTATTCCTGCTACTATCCAAATCCACAAAGAGACCTATTCGGCCAGCTACTCCGCTTTGAGCTATCTGGATACCGATGACGAAGATGAGGATGAGGAAGACGAATTTGAGCCGGAAGACCTGGACAACGCATAGTTTGTTCAGATTTTCTCGCTAACTATATAGGCGAAGATCAGTAGGGTACCTGCGGTTGGGTATTCCCTTTGTGCATGTGTTTGTTTGACCCAACGCCCAAACAAACACATCTACGGTGGAACGACCCTTCCGAGGTATTCTTTTGTGTATAAGCGTGCTTTTTTGCTACCAGAAGGACATTTACAAGGAGCTCGATCCCACATGCCTACTGAACCTGTTGTACCTGCCGAACCCACCGATGGCTTTATCACGGCTAATGGACTCCAACTACACTATCGCCGTTGGTCTCCCTCTCCTGCTGCACCATTGCTAGAGACTCAAGTCCCTCTAGCGCCTTTCCCGCCTATGCTTTTATTGCACGGCCTGGCTTCCGCGACCCGTATCTGGGATTTTGTTGCTCCACTGCTGGCAGAGCATGGCTATGCTGTCACTGCCCTCGATCAACGCGGTCATGGCGAGAGCGAGAAACCCAGCACTGGCTACGATTTTGCCACCATCGTCGCCGACACTGCTGCCTCGGCCCAAGCCTTGGGTCTCGAAAAGCCTGTGTTGGTTGGTCATTCGTGGGGAGCCATGGTCGCCTTGCACTATGCCGCGACGTATCCTACCGAGGTGACAGCTCTGGTGCTGGTAGATGGAGCGACCAATCAGCTTGCGCAGCGTCCCGGCTGGACACGCGAACAGGCACTGATCGACCTAGCTCCGCCACGCTTTGCTGGCACTTCGCGCGCGGCATTTCTTTCGTTCTACCGGAATGGGCCGTTAGGACAGCAATGGTCGCCACAACTAGAAGACAGTATTTTGCACATCGTACAACTGCGTGAAGACGATACCGTTGCTCCGCGCCTGGACTTCGAGCATCATCTACAAATCATCAGCGCGATGTGGGACCAGCCTCTCTTTGACCTCTATCAACAGGTGCGTTGCCCCATTACGCTCGTTGTCGCGGAGCAGACTCCGACCAACTCGACCAGCGAAGCTCAGGCCGCATACATTCGCCAGCGCCAGCAAGGCATTGCCTATATTCAGTCTATCTGCTCACAGGTACGCGTGGTACGTATGCCCGATACGATCCATGATATCCCCCTGCAAAGGCCAGCGCAGCTTGCCCAAGAGATTTTGTCCTCAGCCAAACTGCAAACGAGTTGAGAGCCTCGTCGTGGAAAGACGGAGATGGTTGCTTTCCTCCTTTCACGCGGAGCCGATGTGCATGCGAAAGGAAGGGAGGGCTGACTGTGTGGCAGATCGCACGAGGCGCTAGCATGAAGCAACTCCTGCCATCCTCTCGCGAATGAGATGCCGCAAGATGAGTAGGTCTGCTGTATGAGAGCTTGCTATTCGGGTGTTAGCAAAACAGCAAGGAATTAGGTTTTGATATTTTCAATCACTGTTGACTCCACCTTTTTCGGGATGTAACGGTCGGCATGTCCGAGCGCAGTAAAAGAGAAGCAGAATGGGATCAGGAACGTCAATGCGCCGGTAATGCTGAAAACGAGGGCCACGTTGTTGGTCCAGCTAATGACGAAACCGCCCAGCAAACTACCAAGCGGAATGGCCGACCAGGCCAGCACGCTGGCGATACTCATCACGCGGCCCAGCATATGATTCGGAACGATAGCTTGCCGCAAACTACTCGT
>JBBQXY010000149.1:0-14294 GCA_038209195.1 Ktedonobacterales bacterium
ATCGGCTCTGCTCCTCAGTTTCTAGCCGCTCTGCGTAACCTTGCCATCACCTTAATCCATCGCACTGGGTCCTCTCAGATTGCCGCTTCCCGACGACATTTCGCTTCTCATCCCTCTAAAGCTTTCGCTCTCCTTCTGCAAGGGAGGTTCACCCAGCAATAATTCACAGACCCTGTCCCTTACCCTCACCACAATGTACAAATGTGTACCAATGCGCTATAATTTAATCCACCAACGAATGTTGAGGCACGATGCCGCGCTCCGCGAGACCTCGGTGTTGCGCCCGCCAATAGAGGGACTACCCCTCTTGATCGCAAGGAGCACCATGGCCGAGCAACTCAATATTATCCTTGTTCCCCACACACACTGGGACCGCGAATGGTATCAAACCTTCCAACAATTCCGTATTCGTCTTGTGCATACCGTCAATAAGTTGCTCAATATTCTTGATAACGATACCGCCTTTAGCCACTTCATGCTCGACGGTCAGACCATTGTGCTCGACGATTACCTCGAAGTCGAGCCTGAACAAGAGCAACGGCTGCGCACCTATATCCGCGCCGGGCGCATCCAGGTTGGCCCTTGGTATTTGCAGCCTGACGAGTTTCTCGTCGGTGGCGAATCACTGATCCGTAATCTACAGCTCGGCCTGCAACAGGCCGCCGATTTTGGCAATACCATGCGCGTCGGCTATGTCCCCGATTGCTTCGGACATATCGCCCAACTGCCGCAAATTCTCCAGGGCTTTGGCATCGACAATGCCGTCTTCTGGCGTGGCGTCGGTGCCGAGGCAGAGAAAAGCGAATTTTATTGGGCCGCCCCCGATGGCACTACCGTCCTTGTCATCCATCTTGCCGACCCCATCGGCTACTCCAATGCTCGCCAGATGCCCCTCGCTCCCGCTGAATTTGCCACCCGCGTTGAACTACTCACCGCCCAGATTTTGCCTAAAGCCACCACCAATACCCTTCTCTTCATGAATGGTTCCGACCACCTGGAACCACAGGATGGCTTGCCCGCTACCATCGCTGCCGCCAATGACATTCTCGCCCATATCAAACCCGAACATAAAAAAATGATCGCGCAAATCGGTCATTTCAACCAGAATGGGGATGCGAAACCCCTGGAGGGCATTCGCGTGCAGATCGGTACCCTCCCCCAGTACGTTGCCACCATTCGCCAACACTTTCAGGGCAATGGTCACGAAGGACTGCTCCAGACTCTCCACGGCGAGATGCGCAGCAGCCAGTACTCCCATTTGCTGCCCGCCGTCCTCTCCACACGCATGTGGATTAAGCAGCAGAACACTGCCGCCGAACACCTCTTGATCAATTGGGTGGAACCACTCACCGCGTGGGCCTGGAAACTTGGCGCGCCTTATCCCACCGGCCTGCTGCGACTTGCCTGGAAATATCTCTTGCAGAATCATCCCCACGATAGTATCTGCGGCTGTAGTATCGACCAAGTACACCGCGAAAACGCCGTGCGCTTCGCCCAGAGCCAGCAAGTGGCCGAGGGCGCGCTAGCCCTCGCCATGCAGAGCATCGTCGAGCGCGTCAATACTCGCGCCCCTTTTCCCACCAGTCATACCAGTTATACCCCCTCACCCATTGTGGTCTTTAATCCCGCCCCCGGCCCACGCTCGGAAGTTGTGCAGGCCACCGTTCAATTCCCCGGCTCCCTCAAAAATGCCATGCTGCTTGACGAAAAGGGCCAGCACTATCCCTTTAAGGTCGTCAATAGTTGGCGACAGGAAATCGGCTCCATGCCCCTGCCTCGCGAAACTTTGGCCGTTGCAGTAGCTCTTGCTGGTGCCAATGCCCCCGGCTCACTGATCCGCATGGCGGAAAGCATGATTACCACCACGCTGGGACAGCCCGAAGGAGCCTACGGCATCCTGCATGTCCACGTCGATACCGACCAGCAACCCGGCACAGCCCAGGTCGAAGTCATGATCGCCCCGCGTGGCAACCTGCCTGAAAATGCCAATGACCTCCTCGCTGGGGAAAAGCTCATGCTTCAGGTCTTAGAGCGCGAAGATATTCACATGCTCATCGTAACGGTGATCGATCAGGCGCACGAAACCATCGACTTTGTCGCCGCTAACCTGCCCGCCTACGGCCTCAAAACATACTGGCTCTATCCACACGGGCTACCATTCGCTAGCGCATCTCCTGCCCCTGCCCTCACCAATACCTTAGTAACCCAGCCACATGCCATTGAGAATGAGTTTTATCGCGTTGAGGCGAGTACCACCGATGGCACCTTGACCGTCATCGACAAGCAGACTGGCGCGGTCTTTGCTGGCCTCAACCGCTTTGTCGATGGCGGCGATGTCGGCGACCTCTACAACTATTGTCCACCAGCACAAGACACGTTGATTAGCCAACCAGTGGAGCCACCCAAGATCACACTGACGAATGACGGACCCGTACGGGCCACTTTGCGTATCAGCGCGCACTGGTCGCTACCCCATGCTTGCGCGGCCAATCGTGCTGAACGCGCTAAACGTATGTCCAATTGTCCCATCGTTAGCGAGATTTCCCTGGTGCCAGGCCTTCGCCGTATAGATATTCGTACCACCGTGGAAAATGAGGCCAAAGACCATAGATTACGCGTCCTTTTTCCTGTACCATATACTGTAGATACTGTCGCGGCTGATGGCACCTTCGAGGTTCGTACTCGTCCCGTTGCCGTCGCTCGTCCAGCAGAGGTGACAGAGTGGATAGAGGAACCTGTCAACACGTTCCCGCAAAAACGCTTCGTTGACATAAGTAATGGTACGATTGGGCTAGGCATTCTCAATCGCGGTTTGCCAGAATACGAGGTGCTGCAGGATGGACCCGCTGTCGTCGCGGGACAGATGGCCGTCGCCGTAACGCTTTTGCGTTGTGTGGAATGGCTTTCGCGTGGCGACCTCGCCACCCGCCGCGGTCATGCCGGCCCCATGGAGTTTACACCAGAAGGCCAGTGCCTCGGACACCACGTCTTCGATTATGCCCTCGTGCCCCATAGCGGTGCATGGGAGGCAGAAGAGGCCCTCGTGCAGCGTGAAGCCCTGGCCTTCAATGTACCCGTCAGGTCCATGGTGGTTCCTGCAACTTCTGCGGTTTCTATGGCTTCTGTGGCTCCTGTAACTCCAACTGGCGTACAGGATGAAGGGAACGTGGACACCCAAGAAAAGGCTCTAGCTTCCAGTGCGAAACTTATTACCGTAGAGCCGCGTGAAATTGTCATTAGTGCTATCAAACGCGACAGTTCTGGCCAGGGATTGATAGTACGGCTCTACAATCCTCTCGCTCACGCGGTAGAGGCCGCTCTATTACCAGGAGTTGCCACGACACAGGCGTTTGTGGCAAACTTACAGGAGGAACAACAAGAGCAACTGCTATGGAATGGTGAGGCGGAGGAGCCTTTGCACGTTGGGGTACGTGCAGGAGGCATCGTAACAATATGGTTCCAATGAACTTCAGATGGCTTTGTATCGCTGCTGTTTGAGTACTTTATGCCACAATCACAATAGTCCTATCTTGTTGCCGTTTACTTATCGTGTACGTTGTAATTGAAGAAAACCAAAACTATGCATTTCCTGAAAGGGGCGTTAGTCCTGCGATGACACATATGACACATATGCTTACTACAATACTTCTGACCGGACCGGCTGCTACACCAACTGCTGGTACTGTCACAGCTACTACTACTCCTACATCATCTACAAGCACTACACTGGCTGCTCTAACTAATTCGTTAGGCATCGTTATTGGCTTTGTCGTGGCCTTTGTCGTTATATTCTGGCTCAGTCTGATTATCTGGACCTTCCGCGACATACGCTCGCGTACTCAGGATGTCCTTTCACAGATACTCGCGACACTTTTGGTAACAGTTTTCTTCGTTGGTGGCCTGTTCATCTATATGATTTTACGCCCACGCCAGACGCTCGCCGAGATCTACGAACGTCAGCTAGAGGAAGAGTCTCTGCTCGCTGAGATGACCGAGCGCCAGACCTGCAATAATTGCCATGCCCGCGTCGAGTCAGACTTCCAGGTCTGCCCCTCCTGCGGCCAAAAAATGAAGCGACCCTGCCCCAAGTGTGAGCGTCTACTCGAATTGCGCTGGACATTCTGCCCCTATTGCGCCACCAATTTAGCGGGCGGGCCCATGCAAAGTATGCCCGGTATGCCCGGCATAGCCAATATGCAGGGCGTCACTGGTATGCCTCCCGGCGTTCCCATGGGCGGCCAAAGGTACTAATGCAGCCGGACTAGTGCGCCCATATTCTCAGGTAGGCAATGGCCTGTCAAGCCAGTGGCTCAAGGCCATTGCCTACCTGAAAAAAACTAGCCTGCATCTGCTTCCGCGTTTTGTTTATTGCGCATTTTGTGGTATAATAATGTAGCACAAAGTGTGGTAATGTTGCCACATTTTCCTATCCCAAAAGAATAACTTTCTATCAAGTAGAACGTCATTTTTCCTAACCCATGCATGGTTAGATAAGGATCAATATAAAGTCACTCTTCAAGTCTCCTCGTCGTCTACGGCGCATACACCTTGATAGAGCAAGAATTACTGAAGCATCGCTTCACAATGTTGTAAAAGGTACAGGCTTTATGGCAAAAACAAGAGAAGCAATAATGGCAGAGCAATCAAATCAGCCACCCAACGACCCCAATACCCACTTTGACAATAGTAACATACGAAATGGTAATGGGCACGCGAAGCTGAACGGCAATGGCAACGGCGGCGAAAATGGCTACGGCGAGCAGAACATTCAGATCCTCGAAGGCCTCGAAGCTGTCCGCGTTCGCCCTGGCATGTATATCGGTGCCACCGATCAGCGCGGCTTGCACCACCTCATCCAAGAAGTGGTTGATAACAGCATTGATGAAGTAATGGCTGGCTACGCGGATACCGTCACGGTAATCATTCACCCCGATAGTTCGGTCACGATCAGCGATAATGGTCGTGGCATTCCGGTGGAGGAGCATCACCAGCGACCAGGTCTCTCGACCTTGGAAGTTGTTATGACTATCCTGCACGCGGGCGGTAAGTTCGGTGGTGGTGGCTATCAGATTAGTAGTGGCTTGCACGGGGTGGGTGTCTCTGTCGTGAATGCGCTCTCTGAATGGTGTCAGGTCGATGTACAGCGTGATGGCACGCTCTGGCGGCAACGCTACGAGCGCGGCGTCGCCGTAACACCCCTGACCAATATGGGGCCAACAGAAGGTAATGGCACCACCACCTCTTTCTTGCCAGACCTGACCGTCATGGAGACCCGCGATTTTAACTTCGATACCCTCATGCAGCGTTTCCGCGAAATGGCCTACCTCAACCGTGGCATGACCATCTCCCTGCTCGATGAACGCACCGACCGTCGCGCAACCTTCTACTTTGAAGGTGGACTGGTCTCCTTCGTGCGCTATCTGAACAAGAACCGTGGTCGTGTGCAGGCCCGTCCGGTCAGCACCATTCGCGAGATCGACAACGTGAAGGTCGAACTGGCTGTGCAGTACAACGATAGCTGGACGACAACCGAGTTCTCTTTCGCCAACGGCATCAACACCGTCGATGGTGGTATGCACATCACCGGCTTCCGCAGTGCTCTCACCCGCTCCCTTAACGACTATGCCCGTAAAGCCAACCTGCTCAAGGAAAAGGACAGCAACCTGACCGGCGACGACGTGCGCCAGGGCTTGACTGCTGTCATTAGCGTCAAGATACCCAATCCACAATTTGAAGCCCAGACCAAGGCCAAACTGAACAATGCCGATGTGCGCCCCATCGTCGAAATGATCACCGCCGAGATGCTCACACAATACCTGGAGGAGACGCCGAGCGAAGCCAAAATTATCATCGACAAGTGTCTGACCTCCGCCCGTGCGCGTGAGGCCGCCCGTGCTGCCCGCGAACTCATTCAGCGCAAGAACGTCCTCGATACCACCCTCCCCGGCAAGCTCGCCGACTGTTCCGAGAAACACGCAGATAGATGCGAATTGTACTTAGTCGAAGGCGACAGCGCAGGCGGGAGTGCTAAGCAGGGCCGTGACCGTCACTTCCAGGCCATCCTCCCCCTACGCGGCAAAATTCTCAACGTCGAGCGTGCTCGTCTGGACAAAATGCTGGAAAACCAGGAGATCAAGAACATCATTACCGCCATCGGCATCGGCATTGGCGAACACTTCAACATGGCCAAATTGCGCTATGGTCGCATCGTCATCATGTGCGACGCCGACGTAGACGGTGCGCACATCCGCACCCTGCTGCTCACCTTCTTCTTCCGCCACATGGAGCCGCTCATCAGCGGAGGGCATCTCTACATCGCCCAGCCGCCGCTCTTCCATGTACGCAAAGGCAAACACGTCGATTATGTCTTCACCGAAGAGGAACGCGACGCCCTCGTCGCCGAATACAAGGCCGAGCACAACGGCAAAGAGCCAGAAGTCGGTCGCTACAAAGGCCTCGGCGAAATGAACCCCGAGACCCTCTGGGAGACTACCATGGACCCTGCCCGCCGCACCGTCCTCAAAGTCAACATCGATGAAGCCGTCGAAGCCGACAAAACCTTCAACATGCTCATGGGCGACGAAGTAGCCCCCCGCAAACGCTTCATCGAAAGCCACGCCAAAAACGCCAACCTCGACGTGTAGGTTTTGAAACGTCGAATCTCAAAATTGTAAAGAGCCGCCTTTCAGAAAAATGAAGCTTTATAGATAGATGCTCACCAAACACGATTATAGTATTGAGAAAATAAGGTAAGCAATATGCAAGAACTCATCGATATTACTCCCAATCCAAGGATTCTACGCACTCTAGGCGACATACCTTTCGCACCTTAGCAATGCATTGCAGAACTAATGGACAATGCGCTCGATGCATTCAAATCAAGTGCGTACGAACAATCTTCAAGTACTGACAAACGCATAATAGTATCGTGGTCAAGTGAAAACGTGGCTGCGGTAGACAGGCAATTAGAAGTCGCTGATACCGGGCTGGGTATTGATTTGAGTGTTATTCAGGATAGTGTGCGAGCAGGTTACACGAGTAATAATACGTTCAGTGCCCTTGGTTTGTTTGGCATGGGTTTCAACATCGCGACAGCCCGTCTCGGCGATAAAACAACCTTTCTCTCAGCTAGTGCCGATTCCACTGAATGGGTAGGTGTTGAGATAGACTTTGCCGAGCTGATCAAGTCAGGGAAGTTTCATGCGCCGGCGGTCAGAGTCAATAAGGTAAAAAGCAGCGAACACGGTTCCAAGATAATTGTCTCCCGTCTCAACCCCGCCATCTTCGCCGAGCTCAGAAAATCTGCTAACCAGATCAGAAAAATACTCTCGGACATTTATTCGCCGATACTCCGTCAGCAAGAAGTTGAAATATGGGTGCAATCCAAATTACTTTCTGCCTCCGAACACTGCGTATGGGGAGCGAACCGGTATGTGTCGGTAGCGAGAGGCCAGGAGACGGTGCCTGCTGTCTTGAAGATTGATCACATCGCAAAAGATGGACTCTTCGATGAGGAGCGGAATCGGTACCTCACGCGCGAAGAGGAGGACGAGGCCTACAAAGTGCTTAACAACACTAGTATACTTCCAACTGGGATCGTAAAGAGAGCCAAAAGAATCCACGGTTGGCTTGGTATCCAGCGTTATCCAGATCCTAATGATTTTGGAATAGACTTTATCAGGAACGGGAGAAAGATTCTGCGTAGGGATCGCTCCTTGTTCGAGTACAAAAATGAAATCACGGGGATGTCAGAACTTGAATACCCTGTTGAACTGACGGGTACCGTTGGTGGGCGTATAGTAGGTGAGATACACGTTGATCACCTGCCACCAAACTACCAGAAAAATGATTTTGACCGAACAGATCCCACGTGGTATGAAATGGTAGAGGTTCTAAGGGGAGTAGGACCGATCTTACCAAACAAGAGAAAAGCTTTGGGGTACGATCCTGACAATAATTCTTCTATAGGTCGCTTGGTTAGGGGATACGGGATCTGCAGAGCAGGAACACGCTACCTTGCCGCGCCTAATCAAATAGCACGTAAATATGCGGAGGAGTTTCGCAAAGGCATCTTTGATTACCTTTTCGACGATAAATGGTGGGAGGCAGCTCGCGAAGCTGATCGCTCGCAAGCTGATAAGAATGCGGACAAGGCCCCGGAAGTTGATCCAGGTTCTAAAAGTTCAGATGATTTATCAGAGTACTCGCCTTTGACCTCATCTTCCTCCCCGCTAATGGAAGGATCGGAGAAATACCCTCTCTCGGATATCCCATCAAACCCTGCTACTACGCCTTCTCCTGTAACGTCAGCATCTACTTCTAACAGGACATCATCCGGCTCCCAGGGCATGTGGACAGCGGTCACCGCCTTGCCAGCCAAAAAACAGAGCCCTGAAGAGGCACTTAGAAACAGTGCAAAAATTGTTCTGGCCGATTCTCATAGCTACAGCTATCAGGGATGTCCTTCTCCCCTCTTGGTTAAGGTATGGGAGGTAACAACAGGTAATATTGGGGAAGGGGAAGATAATTCTCCTTGCCTCATGACAAGCAGCGCAAATCAGTGCGATTTCTTCTACAATCCCCGCCATCCCTTTTTGCGGGCCTACCCAACTAGCTACAAGGATTTACTTCTAGTGGATCTTGCCCAGAAGTTTAAGTCCCGTGATGCTTTGCCTCAAGAATTGGCTGTTCTGTTCACGCAACTATTGGTCGAGAACTTTCCCGATTTGCGAATAGACCAGGTTACGATTCAAGAATCTGTGAATAACTTCTTTGATAGGCTTAGAGAAAAAATCCCAGCGTTGCTCTCACTTAGAGAGCAAGAAGTTCTCGACCGGGTGCATGAGGCTGTAGGCGAGGTAGAGGAAATTGTTACTGCCTTGATTTATAACACTGAACTTCTTCACAAGTTCCAAACAAGATCATTCACATTCCGAGCAGTCTTGACAGGCATCTTCCCCAAAGGTCACGTCCCGTCGATAATGCTGTTTTTTCTTCTTTCGGGACTTTCGGGTAAACCGCAAAGCCCTGCTTTCAGGGTCTGTGAATGATTGCTGAGAGACAAAGGCTCCAAAAAAGGATAAGATAGAAAAAAGCAAATCCCTATCTTTGCCAAAAGGAGCCTATTCCAATGTATTGTATAGCATCGCGTTGTGTCCTTTCGCCTCTCACCGAAGAAGAACGGCAGCCACTCCTGACCCAAGCCCATCTGCATACCTTGGTCGAAATGCTGGAAGCCATTCCAGACCCGCGGGGCAAACATGGCTTACGCTATGATCTGCCGTATCTGCTGGCGTGTCTCATTGTCGCGTTTTTATGCAATTGTCAGAGTACCGAAGCGGTGAGCGAGTGCGTGCCGTGAACATATCGCCCTCCTTCAAGAGATTTTCGGCTCCCGTTTGTTTTTCACGCCCAGTGGGTCTTTATATCGCTGGTTACTTCCTCAGATCGATGCCCAGGCCGTTGAAGAGGTCCTCTCGGCATGGGTCCGAGCGACGACGCATGCCTCTCCCACCGATCCTCTCGCCGTCGATGGCAAAACCGTGCGCGGAGCCAGGACGGCGCAAGGAGATGCCCCTCATCTGCTTTCCTGCTTCACGCATGAAAGTCAAGAAGTTTGGGCTCAACTGTCCGTCGGCGAAAAAACCAACGAAATTCCCGAAGCCCGGAACCTGCTCCCTTCCTTGCCGATTAGTGGACGGGTCTGCACGTTTGATGCGCTGCATTCCCACCGTCAACTTTGGAACCTTCTGCGTTCAAAACAGGCCTATCCTCTTTTTGTGATCAAAGGCAATGAGCCCATTCTGCAAAGCGATCTGGTGACCTATTTTGCTGATCCTCAGGCCCAATTTCAGCAAGCCGAGACGCTAGATCGACATCGTGGGCGCATCGAGCATCGACTGATCCGGGTCAGTCAGGAACCGTGCACCTATTTGCACGCCGATTGGCCTGGAATGACCCATGTTGCCCAGCTCACTCGCACACGCACCGAAAAAGGCAAGACCACGGTCGAGGTGGTTTATCTCATCGCCATCCTGCCCCCTCAAACCGACGTCCCCTCATCGCTGTTGGCACTCAGTCGGGGACATTGGGCCATTGAAAACAGCTTACACTATGTGCGCGATGTGACCTTCGGTGAAGATCGCTCTCGCATCCGCACAGGAACCGCTCCTCAACTGTTGGCTGCTTGTCGCAACCTGGCCATTACCCTCATTCATCGCTCCGGCTCTTCCCACATCGCCGCTTCACGTCGCTTTTTCTCCTACCATCCCCACAAGGCTTTCGATCTTCTGCTTGCCAAAGCTTCCCCCCAGCAATAATTCACAGACCCTGGCCCTGCTTTGGATTGCTATTGCTTTTGAACGAATTATCAAGTATTATGAAATACTAAGAAGTATTGCGAAGAACCTACAAGGATTTCGAAATATGGATGTATACACAGCAGCGGATATCAAACAGATCTATAGGCTCAAGCAGAAACAAATAGACGACTTAGACAAAAGTAGCGTCATCAAACCAAGCATACGTCCTGCTCAAGGAAAAGGTTCACAACGACTCTATTCTTTTGAAGACTTACTTGCTTTTCGCTTTATCAAGCAACTACTTGATGCTCATTGGTCTATGAGAACTATTAAGACCGCCATACAGAATCTACGCACTATTCTGCCGGATAAAGATCCGTTGCGCGATTTCGTGCTTTTAAGCATTAATGGTTCGATTATCGGGCGCTGTGCTACTGAACAGGGTCAATCACTTCTGATTGATGCACTTTCTCAGGGGCAACTTGTTATGCCTCTTATCCTGAGTGAAATTCGTGAAAAGGTTATTCAGGATGTTCAACTTCTGGATTCATCACAAATCCACGTATAAATACATTTTTATTATAGGTAGGAGAAAACGTTCATGCTGTTAAGCACGCTTCTTAAAGAGCTTGATTATGAGCAATCACCTCACTACCGTTCTCATGTACGTGAATTTGAGCCTGAGACCGCTCATCTTTTTCGGGCTGCTCGCGATGCAGGAGTGAGTGGTATCTATGTTTTCCAGGCAAGCTCTGCTCTTTCACAAAAGGTATTAGTAGATCGTCCGGCTGTTTATATCGCGCAGGCAAAAGACCTCGAGCAGGCTCAGAGTATTCATCGAAGCCTCTGGAATTTGTTCTATGCTCCATATGTCATTGTCCTACTACCACATCAGGTAAGGGTTTATACCGGATTTAAGTATTCTGAGGAAGATCCGAACAAAGGATTTCTGGACGAATTTCCACTTGATGATCTACGTCTTTTGTTAGCCGAATTTTCATCTGAAGCCATTGATAATGGTAGCATCTGGCAAAAAGGGAAGTACAAAAATCAACTTGACGCGCACGAACGAGTCGACAAGCGGTTACTAATGAACCTGCGTCAACTCGGCAATGAACTGAAAAAACATGGACTGGATTCCTCTGTGGCTCATGCTTTGATTGGGAAGTATGTCTATATTCGCTATTTGAAGGATAGAGGAATTCTTACTGAAGCATGGTTACAGGAGCAACATATAGAGGAGGAAAGTGTTTTCAGTCGGGCTGCCACTGCCGATGGCTTATCCAGACTTATTACAGTTTTAGAGGAGCGTTTCAATGGCAAAATCTTTCCAATTGACTTTGCGCAGACAAACGCGCCCACTGATCTGCATGTCCAGCTAACCGCCTCAGTGTTTCTAGGAGATAAGACTGTCCGCGAGGATAAGAACAAGATCATCCGGCAACTGCATCTTAACTTTCAATCATATAATTTTGCTTACATTCCTATCGAGATTCTGTCGGATGTCTATGAGCAATTCATCGAGGATGCCAGAAAAAAAGGGGCCATCTACACTCCTGAAATCTTGGCAGATTATCTATTATCTGAAGTAAGTAGCGTCAAGCAGCTTACAGAAGAGACAACGATTCTTGACCCAGCATGTGGGTCTGGAGTTTTTCTTGTCTTAGCCTATAGACGGCTTATAGAAGCTGAACTCGCTAAAATTAGTGGATCAAAGTTATCAGATAAGAAACTCAAAGCATTGTTGAGCAATATTTATGGTGTGGAGCGAGAACTGGACGCATGTTATGTTGCCGAATTTAGCCTTATTTTAACTTTGCTCAACTACGTAGACCCACATGAGCTGCAAAAGATAGAGTTTCACTTTCCCACGTTGCATAATAATACGATTTTTCATTGCGACTTCTTTGATTTAGAGGGAACCCATTTTGATGGTCGGTTCTGGCAGCGGGGTTTAACATTTGACTTGATTATTGGTAATCCGCCTTGGATCGAATTGAAAGACAATGGAGAAGAAAACCTTGCCCATCAGTGGATGCAGAACAGTAGAAATAAGATTGAACGCCCAATAAGTGGAAAGCGTGTAGCAGAGGCTTTTAGTTGGCTAGTTACTGACCTTTTGCGACCAGAGGGCATCGTTGGACTTCTTCTTCCTGCTACAAGTCTTGTTAACCTTGAAGCGCGCAACTACCGTCGGCTTTTTTTCACTCGCCATTGCGTATTTCGTATAACCAATTTCTCAAATTTGCGATGGATGCTATTTCCCAAGAATGAGTTTCCAGCTTTTACTATCGTTTATCGCCCATCACATAGTGCAGAGGAAGTGAAACCTCCCCTTATTCACTTCGCCCCTTTCTCTGTCGATCAGATTGCAGATTCGCAAGAAAGTCCTTGGGCGATTACAATTAACGAGCAGGAAATACAAATAGTTGATCCATTAGATGCAGAAACAGGGGAAACGCTTGTCTGGAAACTTGCCCTCTGGGGTACTTTGCAGGATAAAAAAGCGATAGAGTGTATTGAAGCCATATTTTCATCTAATATTGGCGCGCTGTGTACTAGAAATAATTGGTACTTTTCTCAAGGAGCTGAGTTACGGGATAAGCGAAAATTTGCAGCACAGACATTAGAATATATTGATGATCTAAAAGGGAAAAAGCAATTTCAGCGTGAAAAAATGACAGATGCATTATTCCGCTTTTCAGTTCCCTCTGATGCTCTCAGTGATATACCCGATGAGATGTGTGCTATTCGCAAAGGGAGATTTAGAGGGCTCTCACCTAGCCAGGCTCCTCATATCATTATTTCCCCAAGTTGGGGAAGCTATGTAACCTTCAGCGAGGTAGATTTTCTTATTCCACCTCGTGTCATAGGAATTGCTGGGCCTCACAAAGATGCAAATACGTTACGCGCTCTCTCGCTCTATCTGAACTCCAGCCTGGTTTCTTATTATCTTTTCTTCCATGTCCCTGAGTGGGGAGTTTTTAGAAATGCTAGGTATATCACACTTAGTGAGTTAAGAAAAGTGCCAGTACCCGATTTTAGTTTGGAGCAGGTCGAAGGACTTATTACTTTATATCAAAATCTGGTTGCTGATGAATACCAAAGTATTTCGGAAGCAATCGCAAAAGTGCGTAATATACAAATGGATTTCTTGTATTCGCATCAGATTGAGTTACCAGTATCAGAGCTACTATCGAAAATGACAAAGGAGCAGAAGGCGGGCGTCGAAAATGAAGTGAATGCATTTCATAAACATGCACAGACCATGATTGACGAGAAGATTTTTGATCTCTTCGACATTCCTGAAGATATTCGTCTGCTAGTAACTGATTTTGTTCGGGTGCGCCTTCTGCTTGATAGACCAACTGCATTCAAGCAAGTTATTCGAGAGCCGGATGAACACGAACTCCTAGATTATGCACGTGAACTTCGCAACGAGCTTGATGGTTTTGTAGGTGAGGACACCCATCATGGCATTAGCATTACCTATTCTCCTGATCTCATTGAATGTATTATTGACGTTGTGAACACAAATACGCCAATAACACTTGACTCAAGTAGAGTAAAACCGGGTGATGTTACAACTTCTCGCATATTATCCGAACTGAGTGAAAGTCTCAGGCAACAGCTCAGTCAATGGATATATGTCCAGCGAGGCTTAAGGCTTTTTGATGGACCCCGCATTCATCTTTATAAACCATCCCGTTTGATTAGTTGGACTCGCACACAGGCGATGAATGACGCGGGAGACATTCTTGGGGAAGTTCTTGTAGAAGAGTAGACGATATGAAAAGTAATACGCCTGATCCTTCCCAGTTTCAATCATGGAAGGTCGCTTTCAGGAAAAACTATAGTGGACCCAAAAGTCAAGTCCAAAAAGGCGTCTTTGGAAAGATACTTTTCCTCCATTCAAATGATTTTCTCGGAATGGGAAGAGAAGCGTGAAAAAGACGCGTCTCTTCCATTTTTATCGTTTTTGCAGACGTTCGT